>CAZTMB010000085.1:5624-13152 GCA_964614695.1 uncultured Isosphaeraceae bacterium
CCGATCCCATCCGCTTCCGCGACGCGACCGAAGGAAGCGGGCTCGATCTCGTCACCACCTCCGGACGCATGCCGAGTTCGCAGATCCTCGAAGTGAAGGGCGGCGGGCTCGTCCTCGTCGACTTCGATCGCGACGGCCGCGTCGATCTCTTCGTCCCCAACGGCGCGACGCTCGACGATCCCGAGCGCGGGCCCGGGGCGAGGCTCTTCCGCAACGAAGGCGGGCTTCGCTTCCGCGACGTGACCGCCGGAAGCGGCATCGCGCACCGGCGGTGGAGCTTCGGCGGCGCGGCGGGCGACCTCGACGGCGACGGCTTCGACGACCTCGTCATCGCCTGCTTCGGCCCCAACGTGATCCTGAGAAATCGCGGCGACGGCACCTTCGAGGACGTCTCCGCGTCGAGCGGCCTCGCGGGCGACGCCTGGACCACCTCGATCGCCCTCGCGGACCTCGATCTCGACGGGGATCTCGATCTCTGCGAGACGAACTACCTCGAGTTCGATCCGCAGTCGCCGCCTGGGCCGGCCCGATTCAAGGGCATCGAAGTGCTCGCGGGCCCTCGCGGGCTGACGCCGGCGGCGGATCGTGTGCTTGAGAACCTTGGCGACGGCACCTTCCGCGATCGCACCGCCGACGCTGGCTTCGCAGTCGAGCCCGGCTACGGGCTCAACCTCGCGGTGGCGGACTTCTCCGGCGACGGCCTTCCCGATCTCTACGTGGGCAACGACTCGCAGCCCAATCGGCTCTTCGTGCAGCAGGCGCCGTGGCGATTCGAGGAGCGGGGCATGCCGGCCGGGCTCGCGGTCAACTTCGAGGGCAACGCGCAGGCGACGATGGGGATCGCGCTCGGCGACGTCGACGGCAACGGACGTCCGGATCTCTTCACCTCGAACTTCTCGAGCGATACCAACACGCTGCACCTGAACCTCGACGGCCGCTTCTTCGACGACCGCACCGCGGCGTACGGCCTCGGCGCGCCGAGCCGGGCGCTGCTGGGCTGGGCGGCGGGCTTCTTCGACTTCGACCACGACGGCGCGGAGGACCTCCTCGTCGTCAACGGCCACGTCTATCCGCAGGCGTCGGTCGAGCGCATGGACTCCTCCTACGCGCAGCCGCCGCTGCTCTTTCATCGCGAAGGCGAACGCTTCCGACCTCTCGAGTCCGCGGGGGCATGGCCAATGGAGCCGCGGGTCGACCGCACCGCGGTCTTCGCCGACTTCGACGACGACGGCGACGTCGATCTCGTGATCGGAGAACTCAACGGTCCGCTCAGGCTCATCGAGAACGACGCGAACCCCGCGAGCGATCGCTGGCTTCGCGTGCGGCTTCGCGACGAGCGATCGGGCATCGCCAACCGCCACGGGATCGGTGCGGTGATCTCGCTCGAGGGCGCCGGCGCTCCGCAGCGACGCTGGCTCTGGTCGGGCGGGCCGTTCCAGTCGAACCTCGTGCCGGAGGCCCACTTCGGCTTCGCGCCGCCGGCCTCGCCGCTCGCGGTGACGATCCTCTGGCCCGACGGGCACGAACAGCGCCTCGAAGGCGTCGCGCCCGGTCAAGTGCTCGAGATCGTGCGTCGCGAGTAGGCGTCGTTCAGAGCAGCGGGCTGAGCACCGAGGCGGCGCCCTGAGCAAGCTTCAGCTTCAGCGAGCGGTTCCGCCAGCGGTCGGGCGGCACCGCGGTCGCTCGCTCGCGGTAGGACTCCTGCAGCGCTCGCAGCCGCTTCGCGAAGGCCGCGTCGTAGACGAGCACGCCGCACTCGAAGTTGAGCTCGTAGCTTCGCAGGTCGAGATTCGCGCTCATCACCACGCCGATCGAGTCGTCGACGGTGATCGTCTTGGCATGCAGCAGGCCGCCGTGGAACTCCTCGATGTCGACGCCAGCCTCCATGAGCGGTCCGAAGAGGCTGCGGCTCGCGAGCCCGACGAGCCGGTTGTCGTTGCGGGCGGGCACCACCAGCTTGACGTCGACGCCGCGTCGCGCGGCGACGGTGAGATTCGTGAGCGTCGCCTGATCGGGCAGGAAGTAGGGCGTCGTGAGGACGAGTTCTCGGCGGCTCGTGTGGACGAGCGCCTGCACGATCTGCGTGACCGCATCGGCCTGGTAGTTGGGGCCCGTCGCGAGGACCTGGGCGGGCACGCCGTCGGCATGCGTCGGCGGCTCGATCGCGAGGATCGCGTCGACGTCGAGATCGCTGCCGGCCTTCGGGGCGTCGAGCACCCAGTCGACGACGAAGATCATCTGCAGCTCGCGAACCGCCGGGCCCTCGAGCCGGATCATGCAGTCGACCCAGGGCGCGTACTTCGCCTTCGGAGCGAACGAGGCGTCGGCGATGTTCTGGCTGCCGGTGAAGCCGACGACGCCGTCGACGACGAGGATCTTGCGGTGGTTGCGCAGATCGATCCGCGAAAGGACCATGCGCACGAGGTTGACCGGCAGCGCCGCGACCACCTTCACGCCGCTCTTCCGAAGGTTGCGGCACGTGACGCTTCGCAGGAATCCCTTCGAGCCCACCGCGTCGACGAGCACGCGGCACGCGACGCCCCGGGCCGCCGCCCGTGCGAAGGCGTCCGCCATGCGGCGGCCGGTCGCGTCGTCGAGCCAGATGTAGAAGAGCCCGTGGGCGTGCTGCTGCGCCGCGTCGATCGCGGCGATCATCGCGTCGATGGTGTCCTCGGTCTCGCTGAAGAGTTCGACGCGGTTGCCGCCGCAGACGAGGCCGTGCGACACCGACTCGGCGAGCCGCGCGAGCTCCCGCGCCGCTTCATCGAGCTTCGGCGCATAGGCCGCCGGGTCCGAGTGGCGATGGATCGCCGGCTGGTCGATGCGGGCGAGGATCTCGCGGTGGCGACGGATGCGGCGGCGGCCGAAGCGGGTCTCGCCGACGGAGAAGTAGAGGATCGTGCCGATCACCGGCTGGGCCAGCACCAGCACGATCCAGCCGGTCGCGACGGAGGGGCGGCTCGCCTTGCGGACGAGCACGACGAGCACCATCACGAGGCGGAGCAGGTACTCCGACGAGAAGTAGACGATCGGGGGCACGGCGCTCGCGAGCACGATCGAGCTCAGGCTCATGGCGCCGTGGTCTCCTCGGGAGGAACCTCCCGCGAACGACGAACCGTCAGGCCACGATCTCGACGATCAGGTAGCGAGCCTCGCCGCGAGGCAGATCGACCCGCACCGTCTCGCCGACGCGAGCCTTCATGAGCGAACTGCCGAGCGGGCTGTTGACGGTCACTTCGACGTAATCCGCGGACATGTCGCCGGTCGCCTCGCCGACGATCCGGTAGAGGTCCTCGTCGCCGGTGTCGACCTCGCGCAGCTTGACCGTCGCGCCGATGAAGACCATGTCCTCGGGCAGGGCGGAGTTGTCGGCGACCTGCGCACGGGCGAGCCGTTCCTCGATCTGCTTGACACGCGCGTTGTTCTGGGCCTGGTCCTCGCGGGCGGAGTGGTACTCGGCGTTCTCCTTGAGGTCGCCAAGCGCCCGGGCCTCCGCGATCCGCTCGATCAGTTCACGTCCGCGGACGTGCAGTTCCTGGAGCATCTGCTCGAGTCGCCGCTTCTCGTCGGGGGTGAGGATTTCCATGCAAGGGCCTTTCGGTCGGATCACGCGAGGGAGCCGCAGGGGACTCCAAAGAAGTCGGGTCGCCGGCGGCGAGCGCCGATCGTGCGAGGTGCGCTGACAGCACCCCGCCCCGTCGGGGCCGTCGATCAGGCGACTTGTTCCGGTCGGGAACGGGGGCAGGATAGGGTCCGCGGGGCGGTTTATCCACGCCAATCGGGGGCGGGTCGGGGGACGATCGGCAGACGAATCGGCCCGTGCGGCCGGCTGCGGACGCGGCACTGCGACGCCGAACGCGGACGGACTCGATTCATCGCCGGCGCGGCGGTCCTGTGAACGGCAGCGAGGCGAGCAGCACGATCGCGCCGAGAACGAGCGGCACCGCCGCCACGAGGCGATCGTCTTCCGTGAGCGTCTGCGGGGCCGGATCGGCGAGCCGATGCAGACCAAGAAACGGTTCGCTCGCGGCGGCGAAGCGACTCTCGATCCAGGCGGAGGGATCGGCGGCAAGTGCCGTGCCGACGAGCGACGGACCGAGGAGCATCGCCAGCAGCAGCACGGTGGCGGTCGTGCGCGTTCCGCGGGCATCCGTGCGACTGCCCCAGAGGCAGAAGACCGCGGCGACGAACGCCCATCCGACGAGGCAGGCATCGACGGCGATCGTGCGTTCGATCGACCAGCCCGCGGCAAGCCGCATCGGCCAGACCGAGACCTGGATCGCGCCGAGGATCACCGTCAGATCGAGCAGCACCCCACGCCGCGGCCATCGCCGAGCCGGCAGCGTGAGACGAAGCAGCGGCCACCCGACGACGACGCCCGCCGCCATCGTGAGGACCGCGAGGCGAATCGCCGGCCCGTAGCTCGACGCAAGGGGCAGGATCGGCGGCGTCGTGCCGAAGGCGATCAGCAGCGACAGCAGGATCCAGACCGCCGCGAGCATGAGCAGCCCGCGAGGCGGCGGATCGGGTCGAGTCTCGTCGGAGAACTGGCTCATGGCGTGCGGCGCGATAATCTGGAGACTATCCGCACGGCGATCGCGGCTTTTGCCGCACGGGTACGCTCTGCGGTCCGGCTCGCGACGCTTCTCGGGAAACCGGTGCGCCCGGTTTCCAAACGATCGTGGCCGGACTCGTCCTTCGCCGTCCCGAACAAGGAGACCCGCCGATGTCGGTCCTCGTCCTGCTCGTGTTCCTGGTGCTGGGGCTGGCCTGTCTGGTCGCCTCGGCGACGGTGCCCAACCGCGCGGTAAGGGTCCTGCTGGTCGCCGTCGCGCCGATCCTGGTGGCCGCGGGCGTCGTGTCGTCGTCGGTGCGGTTCGTGGGCGCCGACGAGGTTGGCATCGTCACTCGGAACGCCTTCGGACCGCGGCTCTCCGGAGGACGCATCCTCGCGACCGAGGGCGAGATGGGCGTTCAGGCCGAGGTGCTCTCTCCGGGCTGGCACTTCGGCTACTGGCCGCTCGTCTTCGACGTCGAGACGACGCGTCTCGTCGAGGTGAAGAGCGGCGAGGTGGGGCTGGTCGAGTCGCGGGACGGCACGCCGCTCGATCGCGGGCAGCTCTTTGCGCCCGAGGTCGACAACGCGACCTTCAAGCGCATGGTCGAGGACGCTCGGTTCTTCCTCGGCGAAGGCGAGGGCCGCAAGGGTCCGCAGTCGAACGTCCTCACGCCGGGCCGCTACCGGATCAACACCGCGCTCTTCAACGTGCGAAGCGTGCCCTCGATCAAGGTGCCCGAGGCGGCGGTCGCGGTGCTCAAGGCGAACTTCGGAGAGTCGCCGACCCTCGAGGTGCTGCCGGCGCCGGGAAGCGATGCGGTGATGCTCGCGGGCGAGAACGAGCGGGGCGTCCGCGCCGATCCGCTGCCGCCGGGCACGTATCCGATCAATCCCGAGGCCTACACCGTCTCGATCGTCTCCAACGAGGTGCGGATCCTCTACTTCACCGAGGGCCGCGCGAAGGGGGGCACCGACGAGCAGAAGGAGATCACCGTCCGCACGAGCGACGGCTTCACCTTCCCCGTCGACGTGCGGGTCGAGTACGTGATCGAGCCCGACAACGCGCCCGTGGTGATCGCGAAGCTCGGCAACGACCAGAACAACGTGGTCGCGCCGCTCAACTCCTCGGTGCGGGCGATCTTCCGGAACAACGCCGAGAGCGTGAAGGCCCTCGACTACGTGCAGCAGCGTTCGCAGCAGGAGAGCCAGTCGCTCGCGATGCTGCAGGCGGAGATGGCCGGCCGCGGCGTGACCATCACCGCGGTCCGCATCGGCGACGTGGGCACGAACGATCCCGACCTGCAGCCGCTCCTCAAGACCCAGACCGATCGCGAGATCGCGCTGCAGGAGCAGTTGACCTTCCAGGAGCAGCAGCGGGCCGCCGAGCAGAAGAAGATGCTCACCCGCACCGAGCAGGAGGCCGAGGAGGAGCGTCGCCTCGCCACCGCGAGCTATCAGGTCAAGATCGCCGAGCAGGAGAAGGAGCGGCGGCTGATCGAGGCGGCGGCGGAGGCCGAGGCGATCCGCATCGAGGCGGACGGACGCTCGGAGGCGTTCCGGCTTGTCGCCACCGAGATCGGCTCCGGCAACGCGGCGCTCGTCGAGCTCCTCAAGATCATCGGCGAGCGCGGCATCGAGATCACGCCGCGGGTGATGGTGGTCGGCGATCGCGGCGAGGGCTCGGCGCAGAGCGGCGAGACGGTCGCGCTCATCGGCACCATGCTCGACGCGATGGTCGACAAGGAGGCCGCGAAGCCCTCGGGGGCTCCCGCGGGCGCCGCATCGTCTCGACCCGCCACCCCCTGAGCCGCCGCGGCGACGTGTTCGTTCAGGCGTAGTGCTTGCCGAAGCGGTTCGCGATGAAGTCGGTGTACTCGACGTCCTCCATCCGCACGAAGCCCTTCGTCGGCAGCTTGCCCGCAGCGAGCAGGTCGACGACCGCGCAGATGCCGGCCGCAGTCGTGATCTGGATCGCGGTCCACGGCAGGCCGTCGAACTCGCGGTGCAGGATGCATCGCGCGTAGGTTCGTTCGACGAGCCGACCTTCGACCAGGCCCGACGCGCTCACGAAGACGACGACCTGATCGTCCTCGGTGCCGGGGATCTCGCGCTCCCAGAGCCGGCCGAGGCCTTCGGGGTCCTTCGAGAAGCCCATCTCGTGCAGGAGGAACCACACGAGGTCGCGATGGCCCGGGAAGCGGATCGTCTTGTAGTTCACGCGATCGGCGCGGCCCTTGAGGCTCTCCGCGAGGGTGCCGAGCCCGCCGGAGGTGTTGAACGCCTCGAACTCGACGCCGTCGATCACGAGACGCTCGAGGCCTTCGAGCGCCGCCACGGTGGTGAACTCGCCGCCGTCGATCGCCTCGCAGGGATGCAGGTACTCGTTGATGAGCCCCGCCGTCGACCAGGTGAGGTTGTAGCCGAGCATGTTCGCCGGATGCCGCGGCAGTGCGCCCACGCGCATGCGGAGTTCGCGGATCCTCTCCATGCCGCGAGCGAGATGCCGTCCCGCGATCGCGATGAAGCCCGGCGCGAGGCCGCACTGCGGGATGAATGCGGTCGAGGCGCCTTCGGCCAGGCTCATCACCTGCTTGGTGACCGCGACGTCTTCGGTGAGATCGAGGTAGTGGACGCCCGCGGCCTTGGCCTGCGTGGCGATGCCGGGATTGCAGTGGAAGGGCGCGCAGGAGAGGACCGCCCAGCAGCCCGAGAGCGCCGCGTCGAGGGCCTTCGCGTCCGAGACGTCCGCCTGCACCCGATCGATCTCGGGGCGATGCGCCGCGAACCACGCGAGCGCCTCGGCGCTCGGATCGATCACCCGCACGCGGTAGTCGCCGCAGGTCGAGAGGAAGTGTCCAGCCATGCGGCCGATCCGGCCCGCTCCGACCACCAGCACCTGCTTCACGCGTCGCTCCTGTCTGCGGCGGTCTTGACGGAGCATGGACGCCGTCGCCTTCGCCTGAGTCACCC
>CAZTMB010000086.1:0-12829 GCA_964614695.1 uncultured Isosphaeraceae bacterium
CCGTCGACCGGAACATCTTCGAGCACGGTGCGTCCTCCGCCGACCCAGTCGACTTCGATCCGATCGACGACGACCGCGTCGCCGAGACCGATCGTCAGCGGACGCTCGACCTGCGACAGGTAGCTTCGCGTCGGCGCGACATCGCGCACGATCGTCCGACCCCCCGCGGTCACCCGCACCGTCGCGCCGACCACCGAGGCATCGCCCCGCGGACCATCGAGCACGAGCCGGATCCAGTGCGGCGTCGCGCTCGCCGAATCGCTCGCCGAGCCGCCACGAGTCGCCTCGCGGGTCTCGTTGAAGAGGACCAGAGGCGGACCGGCGATCTGCGTGAGCACCAGATCGAGATCGCCATCGAGGTCGAGATCGCCCCACGCGAGTCCTCGTCCGACGACCGGGGTCGCGAGGTCGCCGAGCGCTTCGGCCGGCACCTCGCGAAGCCGACGCGTCGCGGCGGCGTCATCGAGACGGAAGACCTGCGCGGGCTGGCGGTAGGTCTGGCTCGGCTGGAAACGGGCGATCGCCTCCTCGAGGTGGCCGTTCGCCGAGACGAGCTCCTCGACGCCGTCGCCGTCGAGGTCGATCCATCCCACCCCGAAGGTGAGCGCCGGTCGCGTCGACGCGGAGATGCCGAGCGGGATCGCGTCGTCGGCGAAGCGAGGCGCTGCTCCGGTGCCGCTTGCGGCGCTGGTGTAGAGCGAGCTTGGTTCGTTCGCGAAGTTGCCGACGGCGATCGCGAGCCTCTCGCCCCCGGGCTCGGTCAGCCGCGCGAGATCGACGCCCATCGCCCCGGTCGCGGCGCCGCTCCGGTCGAAGGCGACGCCCGCCGCGGCGCCCATCTCGCGGAACGTGCCGTCGCCCGCATTCACGAAGAGCAGGTTGGCGACGGTGTCGTTGGCGACGAAGACGTCGAGATCGCGATCGCCGTCGAGATCCTGCACGAGCAGCCCGAGCGCCTTCGCCATCGGCTCGCCGGTCGCGGGGTTGCGGACGTCGAATCCCGCCTCGACCGTGCGATCGACGAAGTCTCCGTCGCCATCGTTGAAGAACGCCCGCACCGTCTCGCCTGCGAATCCAAGCGGCGGACCGTAGGCGCGACCGATGCCCGCGAGCTGGTAGTCGACCGCGGCGTCGAGTTCGGGATTCCACTCGACGTAGTGCGCGACGACGAGATCGAGATCGCCGTCCGCGTCGAGATCGCCGAAGCCGGCGGCGGTCGACCAGCCGTCGAGGTGCGCAAGCCCCGACTCGATCGTGCGATCGAGGAAGGCGATCCGCCCGTCGGCCGACTCGTTCAGGAAGAGCCGCACGCCGGCGACGCTCGTCACGAGGAGATCGAGATCGCCGTCGCCATCCACGTCTCCGGTCGCGATCCCCATGCCTTGGAAGGGTTCTTCGAGACCGGTCGAGGCGTCCGGCTTCGCGAACGATCCTCGCCCGTCGTTGAGGTAGACCACGATCCCGCGCCCCGACGGCGAATCCGCGGGGCCGTCCAACCAGCGATCACCATCGACGAAGGCAAGATCCGGATCGCCATCGCCATCGAGATCGGCGATCGCGACGCCACCCCCGAGGGTCTCCGGCAGCAGCTTGCGACCCGACGCGCCGTTGACGTGGACGAAGTCGACGCCTCGTTCGCGAGCGCGATCGCGAAGAACGTACGACGGTCTCCTGAACGTCTCGGCCGTGTCGCGACTCACGACCGCGGGCGTGACCGGCGACGAGTCGGCGGCCGGCGACGGCCCCCCTCGGCGCGACCACCACACGCCGAGCGCGATCACGATCGCGAGGACGGCGATCACCGCAAGCGAACGCCACAACGCCCGACGGATCTCGGCGTCCCCCGCCGGCATGCGGGTCACGGAGTCGGCTCCGCCGAGGCCTGCGTCGAAGGGGCATCAGACGCGGACGCTGACGGGGGCTCCAGACCAAACGCCCCCTCCCGCTGCAGGTCGTAGACGACGACCGCCTCGGCGGCATGGTTCGCCGCGGGATAGCGCTGTCTTGCGAGGGCAACTGCTCGATCACGGGCGTTGTCGTCGGGCTTGTACTTGGCGTGCTCGGCGAGGGCTTCGGCCGCCGCCGCCTCGTGGCCTGCGGCCTGCTCGATCTGCGCCAGCACGTACCAGCTCTCGGCGTTCTGGACGTCGAGAGCGAGCGCCTGGCGGATCCACTGCCGCGCGTCGTCGAGTGCTTCGCGGCGAGCCGAATCGTCGGGGGCCGCCGACGCCTGCAGCAGCAGCGTGTCGGCGAGCATGCGAAGCAGGCGATCGTCCTTCGAGAAGTCGAAGCCTCGGGCTCGGGCCTCCTCGAAGTCGGTCGCGGCCAGACGCCGCAGGTTCGCCATCGCCGCCGCGAGCTCGCCCCGTTCGCGATCGACGAGCGCGGAGAACCACGCGATCGACCACGGCAACGCCGGGGGATCCATCGCCGCGGCGCGACGCAGCGCGTTCGCCGCATCCTCGAGCCGTCCGTCGCGGAGCGCCGTGCGGGCGATGCCGATCGCGCCCTCGGCACGCCCCATCGACTCGACCGCCGCGAAGGCCTCCTCGGCCTGGCGGAGCGGGCCCTTCACGCCGCGCCGCTCGCCCTGCCGGAAGAGCCCGATGCCGTAGTCCCAGTAGCGCTCCCACATCGCATGGCGGGAGGAGGGCTGGGCGTCGAGCGTGCCCGCCTCGCCGCCGATCGGCAACGAGACCGAGTCGGAGGCGAGCGTGAGGATCGGCAGGTCGTTCGAGCACGCGGCGTCGCCGGTGAACAGCCGCAGGTAGTGCGTGTCGAACTTCCGGTAGCGCACCGCGGCGTCGATCGTGATCGGGGAGATCGCGTCGGCAGGCACGGTGAAGGCCAGATGCGTCACGTCGCCCGCGCCGGGCGGGATCTGGTGGTCGTAGAGCGGGACGAAGATGTCCTGCGGATTGCGGCGATCGATGCGGTAGCCCTCTCGATCGAGCATGAAGATGTTGTAGAACCGGCTCCACGGATCGACCGAGCGCGACGCGTCCATGCCGCCGCTTCGACCGATGACGCGGCCCGCGCCATCGACGAGCGTCACGTCGAGCCAGAGCTCGTTGCTGTCGGCGGTGCCCTGCGTGAGGGCGTGACCGAGCCGCAGCGTGCGCACGACCGCTTCGAGCAGGTACCGCTCGCCGCGTGCAAGCGTCGGCCGCTCCGGACGAAGCGGCCCGAGGAGCTCGCCGTCGATCGCGCCGCCCTTGCGAAGCGCGAAGAGGTCGAGCCTGATCGCACCCTCGTTGAAGGCCGCGAGCTCCTCGACGATCTCCCGGCACTCGGGGAGTTCGTTCAGGCATGCGATCGCGGTATTCGCGCCGGGGAAGAAGTGGTCGCGCACCGTCGCGGCATCCGAGCCGTCACGCCGCTTCGCGCCGAAGTCCGCGAGCACGCCGGGGGTGTCCATCGCACGCAGCGGCATGTGGCAGCCGTTGCAGTCGGTCTCGGCCTTCGCCGGGTAGTTCCAGCTCGCGACGCCGTGGCCCGACACCCCGCTCAGGCGGAAGCTGTCCCAGTGGTTCTGCCCCGGCAGCCAGCGGTAGTCGTTGAGCTCCTCGGGCAGGAAGACCTTGTGGCAGGTCGCGCAGAACTCGCCCGAGTGGTGGATCTCCGGCTTGAGATAGGTCCGCTTGTGGAAGGACGGCTTCGCCTTGACGAGCTGCCGGTTCACCCAGCGAAGCAGCGGGCTCTCGCTGAAGGTGAAGGGATACTGCGGGCTCTCCTCGACGGTGAACTCCGCGTTGCCGCGGGTGCCGCGCACGTCGACGACCGAATGGCACACCGTGCAGGAGATGCTCGCGGCCCCGATCGGATCGTGCGGATCGAGATGCGGATCGTCGAAGCGGGGATCGTCGATGAGGCCCGCCAGCAGCGGCACCGGATCGTGGCATCCGGCGCAGAAGCGGGCGTCGGCGTTGGACTGTTCGCGCTCCATCGCGCGGCGGCGGGTCTCACGCACGCTGAAGGCGTAGGCGGGGTTGTTGAACGAGCTCATCGCGTGGACCGACTGCGCCCAGCGGTGGTAGGTGTCCTCGTGGCACTCGAGGCAGTACTCGTTCATCTGCAGCGTGCGAAGCGGCAGCGGCTCGCCGGTCGCGGTGCGCGCGAGCGAGGGATCGAGCCACGCGGAGGCTTCGCCGAGGGCGGGATCGAGCGGCGGCGACCGATGCGCCGCGTGCCACGCGACCATCGCGCCGGCGAAGGCGACCCCCGCCACCGCCCACCGTCCGCCGACCTTCCAGCGGATCCGCGGCCCTGCGAGGCGATGGATCACGAAGAGCCACGCGGCCACGACCGGCAGCGCCACGTGGAGCCAGTAGACGCCGTCTCGCAGGCCGGCGCCGCGAATGCCAAGCGGCACGCCCGCGATCTCGATCTCCATGAGCAGCACGCCGGTCGCCAGGAGACCGAGCGCCGCGACGAAGAGCGCATAGCCCACCCGCGCGGCGTCGCGGTTCGGCAGCCCGCGGGCCTTCGCGAGATGCAGCAGGCCGAAGGCGATCGTCGGGACGATGAGCAGAAGCCCCAGGAACAGGTGGATCAGGACGTTCCAGAGATAGACCTCGTCCTGCAGCGTCTCGCCGGTCCGCCACTCGAGAAAGGTCACCGCCGCGAGGGCGAGGCTGTTGACGACGAGCAGCGCAAAGAGACCGAGCACCAGTCGAAGCAGCCAACGCAGCCGCGGCGAGACCGCTTCGGCGGGTCGCAGGTCGCGGGCGGTCGGGTCTCCTGGCTCGGGCATGAACTGACTCTATCGGCGGAGTCGACCGTGGACGCGAAGCCGCCCGAACTTCGAGCCCATCGGCTCGTCGCTCGGGATCACCGGTTGCGCGACCGAAGCGCCGCGAGGCCGACAGGAACGGGCAGACTGGGAACGCCTCGTCCGTCTCACGCCGGGCGGGCGAGACGCCCGCGGTCCACCACCCGTGACGCGAACGTGAGGGTCTCCACCAACGCGGTCCGCGGCGAGTCATCGGTTTCCCGCCAGCGCTTCGACCATGCGCGGCGAGGGGCGATCCACCGGAGCCCGCGTCGCTCCTACTCGACGCCGCTCGACTCGAGTCGATCCGCGAGAATCTCCGCGGGGCTTCGCACGCGGCGGCCGCAGATCCGCTCGATCTGGCTGCGGCAGCTGAAGCCTTCGCACGCGATCGCCGCCCAGTCGGCTTCGTCGTGCGGCATGCGGCTCGCCCAACTCAGCCCGAAGATGCCCCGCGAGTCGGCGGCGTTGGCGGACTCGTGCCCCCACGCGCCGCCCATGCCGCAGCACCCGACCGACTCGAGCGAAAGCGTCGCCCCGATCCGCTCGAACGCACGCCGCCATTGGCGGGCGGACTCGGGCGCGATCGCCCGCGCCGTGCAGTGGGCGAAGAGTCGCACCGAGGTCGCGGCCTCGCCGGCCGCGGCCCTCGCGCGATCCCTCGCCGCGTCGAGGTCCCGCACGCCGTCGAGCCACTCCGAGACGAGCAGCACCCTCGGCAGGGCCGAGGCCTCGAGACCGAGGGCCTTCGGCAACTCGTCGCGAAAGACGAGCGTCGTCGCCGGATCGATCCCCACGAGCGGTCGCCCGCTTCGCGCGAGCGCCTCGAGCCGGGAACGATTCGCCCTCGCGATCTGTTCGAAGCGGCCGAGTTGTCCCTTCACGTGACGGCCCTTGCCGCTCGCGAAGTACGCCGCGACGCGCGGCCGCCACCCGAGCGACCGCATCAGGCGAACGACGCCGATCGCCGCCTCCGGATCGAGATAGGTGCTGAAGGCGTCCTGCAGCAGGATCGCCTCGCGGCCCGAGGGGTCGGGCGCGAGAGCCGCCAAGGTCTCGATCGACTCGATCTCGACTCCCATCGCCCGGAGCCGGATGGCGAGCGAAGGCCGTGCGAGCCGCGGCGGGTCGGTCACCCCGACGAGGTGGTGCAGCGTTCCTCGCAGCCAGCCCAATGCGGTCGCGGCGTTGGCGATCGCGGCGAGGCGATCAAGCCGCGGCAGCGCTTCCTCGAGGCCTGCGATCAGACGGTCGCCGAGCGATCGCGCGTAGCGATGGTGGTAGTGGTGCAGGAACGCGCTGCGGAACTCCGGCACGCTGACCTTGACCGGGCAGCTGCCTGCGCAGGCCTTGCACGAGAGGCAGCCGTCCATCGCCTCGCGCACCTCATGCGAGAAGTCGCGGCGATCGAACATCCGTCGCCACAGCCGAAGCGGCAGGCTCGCGAGCGAGGGCTCGCTCGGCGTCTCTCCCTCGCGCCAACCCGCCTGCGAAACGCGCCGCATCCATTCGCGCATCAGGATCGATCGGCCGCGCGGCCCGTGCCGCGGATCGCGGGTGATCTTGATCGACGGGCACATCGCGCGATCGAGATCGATGCTCTGGCAGGCCGCGTTGCCGTTGCAGCGGATCGCGTGGGCGTGCCGAGCCGCGAGCGACGGCTCGATCGCGCGATCGAGCGAGCCGCGCGTGCTCGCTTCGATGGTCAGCATCGTGCGCGGCACGCCCTCGGGCGTCGCGATCTTGCCGGGGTTCATCTGGTTGCGGGGGTCGAACGCGGTCTTGATCCGCGTGAACGCCTCCATCAGCACCGGCCCGAAGAAGCCCTCGTTGAAGCGGCTGCGGAAGCCCTTGCCGTGCTCGCCCCAGAGAACGCCGCCGAGACCGTGAACGAGCGCCGCGACCTCGTCGGTGACCGTCCGCACGAGGCGTTCGTCGGCCTCGTCGCGAAGATCGAGCGCCGGTCGGACGTGCAGGCAACCCGCATCGACGTGGCCGAACATGCCGCTCGAAAGCCCGTGCCGATCGAGGATCGCCCGGAAGCCCTGCACGAACTCGGGAAGCCGCGGCGGCGGCACGGCGCAGTCCTCGACAAACGCGACCGGCTGCCGATCGCCCGGCATGTTGCCGAGGAGGCCGACCGCACGCTCGCGCACCTCCCACAGCGAGCGCCGCGCCGAAGCCGCCTCGATGCGGATCGCCATCGCCGCGCCGGACGCCTTCGCCGTCGCGACCAGTTCCTCCGCCCTCGCCGCGAGCCGGTCGGCGTCGTCGCCCTCGAACTCGACGAGATTCACCGCGCCGAGGGAGCCGGTCTCGCCAAGCACCTCGTCGAGCCCCTGCCACGACTCGTCGGTGCGGGCGAGACCGAGGACCGTCTCGTCCATCGTCTCGATCGCGGCGGGAGAGAGCGATCCGAGCGGCTCCGCCGCCGCGACCGCCTCGTCGAAGGTGCGATAGCCGACGAAGACCAGATGCCGATGCTTCGCGAGCGGCGTGATCGAAAGTTCCGCCTCGACGACGATCCCGAGCGTGCCCTCCGCGCCGCAGACGAGTGCCGCGAGATCGATCGCCCCGGTTGCACGGTCGAAGGCCCTCGGCAGCGTGTAGCCCGCGAGCGGCCGCGCGAGCTTCGGCCAGCGCTCGCGCAGGGCCTGCGCGACCTCGTCGCGATCGAGCGCTTCGCGCACCGCCGCGAGCAGCCTCGCCTGCGTCCCCCCCGCGGCGATCGCGGCGTCGGCCTCGGTCCGCTCGAGGCGCCTCGCCTCGATCACGTCGCCGCCGGGCAGCACGGTGCGAAGCCGCCGCACGTGATCGCTCGTCTTGCCGTGGATGCGTGAACCCTTGCCGGCGGCGTCGGTCGCGATCATGCCGCCGAGGGTCGCGCGATCGTGCGGGCTGACGGTGGGGCCGAAGCGAAATCCCAGCGGGGCGAGCGCCGCGTTGAGCTGGCCGAGCACCACGCCGGGCTGCACCCGCACGAACCGCCGCTTCACATCGATCTCGAGGATGCGATCGAGGCCGCGGGCGAGATCGAGCACGATCCCGTCGACCAAGGCGCTTCCGTCGGTCCCGGTGCCGCCGCCTCGGGGCGCCATCGCGATCGAGGCGAACCGAGGATCGCCGAGCACGCGCATCGCCGCGATCACGTCGCACTCGTCGCGCGGTTCGAGCACCGCCTGAGGCAGGCGCTCGTAGATCGAGTTGTCGCTCGCGCGGACGATTCGCGCCCCGAGATCGGTCCGGATGCTGCCGCGATACCCCGCCGTTCTCAGCGATGTCAGGAACGACCGCACAGGCCCGTCGAGGACGGTGTCGGGCGCCAGCCGCGGGATCGTCGACGAGGCGGGCATCGGAGCGAGGATCGTAGTTGCCGCGGACGCCACGGGCTCGCATTGCTTCGCGCCGAAGGCATATCTCCCCGCCCCACTCGATCCGCGTGCCTTGGACATCGTCCGTTTCGTTCCCGGTCCCATGGGGCTCATCGGGCCCATCGATCCCATCGGGCCCATCGCATCAGGTGCTGCGCTTCGCGCGTCTCGCTCCCCGCTCCGCCTCACCCTCGCAGCGTGGTCGCCTCGCGTTCCTCGGCGAACTGCCGCAGATAGAGCCGCCGATAGCGCCCGTCGCGACGCGCCATCAACTGCTCGTGCGAGCCGTCCTCGACGATCCGCCCCCGCTCGACGAAGAGGATCCGATCGACCCTTCGGATCGTCGAGAGGCGATGGGCGATCACGATCGAGATACGACCCTCGAGCAGGCGATCGATCGCCCCCTGGATCGCCCGCTCGGTCTCGGTGTCGACGCTGCTCGTCGCTTCGTCGAGGACGAGCACCGCCGGATCCGCGAGGATCGCCCGCGCGAGCGACACCAGCTGCCGCTGGCCGTGCGAGAGCCGCTCGCCGCCCTCGCCCACCACGAAGTCGAGGCCGCCCGGCACGCGATCGACGAACGTCGCCCCCGCGGTGCGCAGCGCCGACCCCACCTGCTCGTCGGAGGCGTCGAGCCGGCCGAAGCGCACGTTCTCGCGGATCGAGTCGTTGAAGAGCCACGGGGTCTGCTGGACGACGCCGAGTTGCGAGGCGATCCAGGAGAGCGAACGCTCGCGCAGATCGACGCCGTCGGCGAGGATCCGTCCCCGCTGAGGCTCATAGAAGCGGGCGACCAGGCTGGCGAGGGTCGTCTTGCCGCCGCCGGTCGGCCCGACGAGGGCGATGCTCTGGCCCGGTTCGATCGCGAGATCGATGCCGTCGATCGTCCAAGGCTTCCCGTCCGAGTCGGAAGCCTCCTCGACGTCGGCCGAACCGTCGTCGTTCGTCGAGTTCTGCCGCTCGGCGTAGCGGAAGAAGACCCCTTCGAGATCGATCCGCTCAAGCCGCCGCTTGCCTCCGTCCTCCGCAAGCCCGGACACCGCCGCCTGCCGCTGCGCTTCGATCCTGGCCCGCACCTCGGACGAGTCCTCGATCTCGACCGGCGCGTCGAGCAGGCCTTCGATCCGCTCCGCCGCGGATTGCGCCGACAGGAGATCGGCGAAGCGCTGCGCGAGATCCTGCACCGGAAAGACGAAGAGGAGCGCGTACTGGCAGAAGGCGACGAGCTCGCCGAGCGACAGCGACTCGCTTCGCACCGATTCGCCGCCCATCCAGAGCGCGACCGCCGCGCCGATCGCCCCGATCGTCGAGAGGAGCGGCGTGTAGAGCGCTCCCTGCCGCGCATTGCGCACGCTCCAGGCCTCCATCTCGGAAGCCATCGCCGCGTACTCGCGCTGCGCCGAGGCCTCGCGGGCGAGGGTCTTCGTCGTGCGCACTCCGGCGATCGCCTCGTTGAGGAAGGCGGTCATCATCGAGTTGCTCCGCCGCACGCGCCGCGAGCTCTCGACCATGCGGCGGGTGAAGAAGCGGCTGATCACCGCGAGCGGCGGCACGATCGCAAGCACCATGAGGCCGAGCGACCACTCGAGCCAGAGCATCGCCGCCGCGGACGCGCCCATGAGCAGCGTCGCCCAGCCCAGATCGAGGATCACCCACGGCGCCATGCCGCTCACCCGCCCGCAGTCGGAGGTGAGGCGCGAGAGCAGCCAGCCGACCGGACGCTGATCGAAGTAGGCAAACGGCAGCCGCTGGAGCTTCGCGAAGGCGTCCTCGCGCAGGTTGAACGCGAGCCGCGATCCAAGCCGGCCCGCCGCCGCGATGAAGAGCCAAACCGTGATCGCGAAGAGAACCGCGAGCCCGACCCACGCCCCGAAGAGAAGCGTCAGCCGCTCCGACCAGCCGTGGGCGTCGGCCTCGTCGATCATGCCGGCGACGACGAGCGGGCGCACGCTCTCGACAAGCGCAAGCCCCAGACCCCCGCCGATCACGCCCGCGACCGGCCCGCGCAGCGCGAGCGCCCTGCCGAGATAGCGGCGCCACAGCCGCCAATCGAGCCGTGCCGGCAGCGGCGCGTCGAAGTCGTCGACGAGGCTCATGGCGACACGCCTCCATCGAGGCCCGCGAGCGCCTCGCGCTCGACCTCGCCCTGGATCTCCCACAGCCGCGCGTAGAGGCCGTCGCGCTCGCGGAGTTCCTGCGGCGTGCCGACATCGACCACCCGGCCGCGCTCGAGCACCACGATGCGATCGGCGACCTGCAGGGTCGAGAGCCGGTGCGCGACGACGATGGTCGTGCGGCGGCCGTGCCGCGATTCGATCGCGTCGAGGATTCGGCGTTCGGTCTCGGTGTCGACGGCGCTGAGGGCGTCGTCGAGGACGAGGATCTCCGCGTCGCGCAGGACCGCCCGCGCGATCGCAAGCCGCTGCCGCTGTCCGCCGGACAGGCTGATCCCCCGCTCTCCGATCGCCGTCGCGTATCCCTCGGGAAACGATCGGATCGTCTCGTCGATCGCGGCGACGGAGGCGGCGCTGGCGATGTCGGACTCGTCGCTCGAGGCGCCATGGGCCATCGCGACGTTGTCGCGAATCGACCGCGAGTAGAGAAAGGGCTGCTGCAGGACGCTCGCCACGCGGCGACGGGTCTCTCCCCGCGGTCGCGTCGCGATGTCGACGTCGTCGAGAAGGATGCGTCCGGCCTGCGGATCGTCGAGGCGAAGCAGGAGATCGATCAGAGTGCTCTTGCCGCTGCCGCTCGCTCCAAGAAGCGCGACCGTCTCGCCCGGCTCGACGGTGAACGAGACCCCGTCGAGCGCGGGGACCGCTTCGGGCGCGTGCCGGAACGAGACCCGATCGAAGACGATCCGCGGCGAGGCGGCGGCGCGCCCGGAGGCGAGATCGACCTCGCGACCGGCGGCCGCCGGCCCGGTCTCGGGTCTGGTCTCGGGTTCCGTCTCTTCGGGCTCGTCGAGGATCTCCTGCAGCCGGTCCATCGCGACGGTCGCCTTGCCGAGGTCGGCGAGGATCCGCCCGAGCATGCGCATCGGCCAGAGCCAGGTGTTCACCGCGACGAGGAAGAACGCGAAGTCGCCGACCGAGAGCGTGCCTTGCGAGACGCCGCGCAGGCCCACCGCCAGCACGATCGCCATCTGCGACAGGCAC
The DNA here is from genome assembly GCA_964614695.1 of uncultured Isosphaeraceae bacterium. Classification (GTDB taxonomy): domain Bacteria; phylum Planctomycetota; class Phycisphaerae; order Phycisphaerales; family SM1A02; genus VGXO01. The sequence goes on from CAZTMB010000086.1 coordinate 11,301, forward strand.
ATGAGATCCGACAGCGACCAGAAGATCGCGAAGTGGCCGAAGAGCCGCTGATCGAGCGACCGATGCGTGTCGTTCACGTCGCGGAAGCGGCGCCGTTCGTGCTCGCCGCGATTGAACGAACGCACCACGCGGATTCCGGTGAGGTTCTCCTGCGCCCGCGCGGTCAGCCGCCCCTCGGCTTCGTCCTTCAAGAGAAACGTGCGGCGGATCCGCTTGAAGTAGAGGATCGCGAAGGCGAGCACCAACGGCATGAGGACGAGCGAGAGACCGGTCATCGCGACGTTGGTCGCGAGCATGAGCGGCAGGGCCGCGAGCAGCAGCGCGATCGAGCGTCCCATCTCGACGACCTGCGAGGCGAGGAAGTTCTGGACGGTCTCGACGTCGGAAGTGAGCCGCTGCAGCAGGTCCCCCGACTCGCTTCGCCGGAAGAACGCGCTCGGAAGCCGCTGCAGGTGCGCGTGCAGCCGCTCGCGGAGCCTTCGCACCGCCCGCTGGCAGGCGGTCGCCGAGAGATACGCCCGGCCGAAGAGGCAGAGCCCGGCGAGTCCCGCGGTGCCCCCGACGAACGCCGCGATCACCCAGAGGTGCTCACTGACGAACGCTCGCCCGCCGAGCATCTCGAGCAACGCGGCCGCCGCGGGCGCGATGTCGCCGGCGTTCTCCGCCGCGTCGGGCGCGAGCACGCCGTCGAGGAGCGCCTGCACCGCCAAGGGCGTGCCGTAGCCGAAGATCGCCGCGGCGAGGGTGCAGCCGATCGCCGCGAGGTAGCGGGGCCGCTCCCCTTCGAGCAGACGCCACAGCAGACCGATCCGCGAACGGGATCGCGGCGAGGCGGAAGCGTTGGGGCGTGGCTCGGATTCAGGCACGGGCGATTTCGGCGGAAGCGATGACGATACCCGGCGCCGGTCTTCGAACCCCTCGCCACGCTTCGGCTTCGAACCTGCTGGCAAGCTCCGGTTCCCTCGGCGTCGCCCCACTTGGGTGTGGAGGGTCTCACGAACGGCACGAGCGTGGCTTCACGCCAACCCTGTCGGGATCGAGCGTCCCGCGATCTCCGCGAGGGATTCACGGCGAAACACCGATGGAACGACCCATGATCCAACCCTCCGACCGGATCCTCGGGCAAGGCCGCCATCTCGCCCTCATCGATCGAGCCGGCTGGGAGTTCACGAGCCGCCTCGCCGCGCGGGAGGTCGTCGGCATCGTGGCGTGGACCGACGACGATCGGCTGCTCCTCGTCGAGCAGGATCGCCCCGCCGTCGGAGGCCGCACGATCGAGTTGCCCGCGGGCCTCGTCGGCGACGAGCCGGAGACCGCCGCGACCGACACCGTCGAGCGGGCCGCGGCTCGAGAGTTGCTCGAAGAGACCGGACACGTCGCGGACCGCTTCGACCTGCTCTGGCGCGGCGCCGCCTCGGCTGGACTCACGGACGAAGTGGTCTCCGTGGTGGTCGCGCGGGGCGTGCGGCGGGTCGGCGAAGGGGGCGGCATCGGAGGCGAGCGGATCGTCGTGCACGCGGTGCCGCGGC
>CAZTMB010000087.1:0-6792 GCA_964614695.1 uncultured Isosphaeraceae bacterium
TGCCGGAGGGCGACGCGAAGTTCGGCGAGGACTCGGAAGGGCCCATGCGGGTCGGTGTCCCACGAGGACGATGTCCGGAGTCTACGGATCCGCCTCGGTCGCCGTCGAGACGCGCCTACCCCGCCTCGCCGATCAGGGCGTCGCGCAGGGACGCCAGATGCGAAGGCAGTTCGCGTCCTGCAAGCGCCGCGAGATGCTCGCGAGCACGAGCCGGTTCGCGGAGGCTCCGGAGGCACTTGGCCGCGAGCAGCAGGCGCACTTCATCGCGTCGCGGCGTGAGCGGATACCGCGCGAGCAGCCGTTCCCATGCCTCGACCGCTTCGACGTCGTCACCCGCCGACGCGAGATGGGTCGCGATCTCCTCCTGCGGCTTCTCGGCGAGCACGGTCTTCGGGGCGTCGCGCCGCAGCAGCCGATAGGCGGCGATCGCCTCGTCGAAACGTCGCTGCTGCAGAAGGCTCGCGATCTCGGCACGGCGCGATCGAAAGGGATCGTCGGGTTCGGCGGCGCGGGGGCGCGGCGTGGCAGGCTTCCCCGGCGCGGGCGGGGGGCCGCCGCTCCACGGAGTGCCGCTGCCGTCGAGGGCGCGGCGCATCGCGCGGCGGCGGCTCGCCTGCTTCCACAGGTAGACCATGTCGAACTCGCCTCGCGGCACGAGGTTTCGCCAGAGCAGCAGCATGCCGATCGCGAATCCGAAGAGGTAGCCGCCGAGGTGCGCTGCGTAGGCGACGCCGCCCTCGCGGGCGCCCATCGCTCCGAGCAGGTCGAGCACGACGTAGAGGCCGATGAACCAGCCGGCGGGAATGAGATAGACCCCGATCAGCAGGAAGACCAGGAGGGTGCGGATCCTTGCCCGGGGGAAGAGGGCGAGGAAGGCGCCCGCGGTCGCGGCGGTCGAGCCGCTCGCGCCGATCACGGGTGCGGGGCTCATCGCCAGTTGCGCGAGGCCCGCCGCGGCGCCGCCGGCGAGATAGAACGCGAGGAATCCCCAGCGACCGAGGCTTCCCTCGACGGCGTTCCCGAAGACCCAGAGGAAGACCATGTTGAAGAGGATGTGCGCGATCCCCCAGGGATCGTGGAGGAACTGATAGGAGACCAGTTGCCACCATCGGAAGCCGTCGCCCGACTGCAGCATGCCGGCTTCCGCGAGCTTCTCGACCGGCCAGCCGAAGAGCCGTTCGCCGAAGAGGCCGACCGCGAAGACCGCGAGGTTCGCGCCGATCAGCATCGGCACGACCAGCGGGCTGCGCTTCGGCGGCGGTTCGGTCCCGAGGGGAATCAGCACGCGAAGTCCCTCACGGCGCCGTGCCGCCCTCGGACTCGCCCGAGTCCTGCGGATAGACGAGCACGCGGTCGTGGCAGAGGAGGATCAGGTCGGATCGCCCGTCGCCGGTCACGTCGCCGACGAGCATCTGATGCGGCTCGAACTCCCGCACCTCGCCCGCGCTGAAGATCTTGGTCTGGAAGACGGGGAAGCCCGTCGCGTAGGCGAGGGAGCCGTCCTCGGCGAAGGTCAGAAGATCGAGCGCCTGCCGTCCCGCGTCGGCGACCGCGAGATCGGTGAATCCGTCGCCGTTCACGTCGCCCGAGGCGAGGTCGTGATGAAGCGACCGCGGATCCTCGGGCCGCCACGAGCCGACCTCGCGGAGCATCGGACTTCCGCCGGAGAGCCGCACGATCGCGAAGCCGTCGTCGGCGGCGACGAGGATGTCCTCGCCCTCGTCACCCGAGAAGGAGCCGGCCTCGATCGAGCGCACGCGAAAGCCTTCGAGGTCGATCGACGGTTCCTGCTGCCAGCTGCTCTCGGTTCGCGCGAAGACCACGAGTCGGTTGTTGGCCCGATCCGCCGCGACCACGCGGTCGGGGAAGACCGCGAGCGACACGAGCTTCGAATCGGCGCGATCGGCGTTGAGCTGCCCGACGATCTGCCATCCGGGCGTCGTGCCGGGCGCGGGATTCGGGTCGTAGCGCAGGCCCCGGATGAAGTTCCGGTCGGCGACGAGCAGCTCCTCGAGCCCATCGCCGTCGAGGTCGTAGACCGCGGTGTTGTCGGCGCTTGCCGCCTGCGCGAGCCCGAACTGCCCCATCTCCGACGAGGTGAGCAGCTTCCACGGCTGCTCTGCACCGGCAGGTTGCGCCTCCAGCATGAGCATCGGCCGGTCGGGGGTCAGCAGCAGCAGATCGGTGCGGCCGCTGCCGTTCGCATCGAGGGCAAGAATCGAACCCGGGGCGCGGGGCAGGTCGCCAAGCGGGACGCTCGTCGCACCGCCGCCGCCCACCGGCACGAGGTCGAGGACGTACGCACGGTTCTCCCGCGCGACGATCGCCGCGGCGGGACCGCCATCGAGATCGACCGCCGCGACCGCGACCGGCACGTGTCCCGGCGAGAGCGGCAGCGCCTGCGGGAAGGAGAGCGAACCGCCGTTCCATCGCGCGACGCCCGCGACGCCTTCCTTCTCGCTCTGCAGCAGGATCTCGGCGCGGCCGTCGCCGTCGAGATCGCGGGCCGCCAGGCCCTCGAGGTCCGCGTACGCGGGGAAGGACATCGCCTGCTCGAATCCTCGACCCGGCACCTGCCGGTAGACGACGATCGAGTTTGCCTCGACGTTGCTCGCGAGAAGATCGCGGAGCCCGTCCCCATCGATGTCGGCGACGGCGATGAAGCGCTTGCGGGCGGTGGGGTCTTCGAAGCCGAAGTAGCGAAGCGAGGGCCGCCCTGCGCCGTCGTCGACGGTGTCGGGCGCGAGTTCGAAGATCGCGAGCCGCTTGGAGGCTCGCTCGATCACCGCAAGTCGAGCCGCGGGATCGGCGGGCAGGCGGACGGCACCGGCCTGACGCAGCGCCGGCATCTCGAAGCGAAGTTGCGGTCCGAACGATCGCGTGCCCGCGCTCGGATCGACCGTCGCGAGCCACACGCGAAGCGGCGCACCGTCCTCGGGAATGAGTCCCGCGAGATCGCGATGGCCGTCGCCGTCGATGTCCTCGATCGAGAAGCCTGCCAGGTTGCCGGTGCCGGCGGAGAGCACCGTCGGCTGACCGAGGCGGTAGCCGTCGAGGATCGGCCAGACCTGCAGGCGTCCGCCGACGATGCCGATCGCCTCGAGGCCTTCGTCGCCGACGAGATCCGCGATCGCGAAGCCTTCCGGGCTCGAGGAGAGGCCCTTCACCGGCTCGCGGCGCGCGACCTCGAACCGGCCCGGCTCGGGCTGCTCGAGGAAGACGATCGATCCGGGCTGCCCGGCGTAGGCAAGTTCAAGCACGCCGTCGCGATCGAAGTCGCCTGCGACGACCGCTCCGACCTCGTGGCCGACGGGGACCCACGATCGCTCGAAGCGCCAGTGGTCGGGGAAGTCGTTGACGCGTGCGGGTGGCGCGACGGGATCGCTCGGCGACGCGCCGGGCTTCTGCCGGAAGAGCTCGATGCGACTCGAGCGGTTGTTGACGACGACGAGGTCGAGCAGGTTGTCGCCGTCGTAGTCGGCGATGATCGCCGGTCCCGCCTTGCCGCCGAGCGGCAGGATGTCGAGGCCCTCGAAACCGAAGTACTCCGCCAACGGCGGACGCGCCTCGGCGCCGTCGGCGGAAGGCGCCGTCGAGTCTTGGCCCATCGCGGAGCACGCCAAGGCGAGCGCAAGCGGAAGCAGCGAGATCGAACGAACGGAAGGCGAGGCGGGAACGTCGAACGCGGCGGGGCCGCGGAGGTGGTCGGGCATCGGGTTTCCTTCAGAATCCGCCGCGGAAGGCTCCGCAACGACCCACGTATAGTACGAATCCCCATGAACCGCACCGCCCTTCGAACTCGTGTCGCGGCCGCCGCGATCCTCTCCGTCTCTGCGACACTCGCCGCGTTCGACTCCGCCCGCGCGAACGACGAGATCGTGCCGCCCGGCGGCGATCGGCTCGTCCTCCAAGGCGGCGCGACCGTCGTCGGAGAGATCGTGAAGCGGACCGACGGCTCGGTCTGGATCGACGTGGGACCGCAGGTCCTCGAGTTCAAGGTCGCCGACATCGCGGAGATCGTCGACGGCTCGGGGCCCGTCGCGGTGAGTTCCGATTCGCGCGTGCTCTACTCGATCGCCGAGTCGCTCGCCGAGCGGAGCGCGCGGGACCAGGCGAAGATCCTCGGTCCGGCGGTCATCAAGGTGGCGACGCCGCGCGGCCTTGGTTCGGGCGTCTTCATCCATCCCGACGGCTACGCGATCACCAACGCGCACGTCGTGCAGGGAGAGACCGCGCTGCGGGCCACGGTCTGGCTGCCCGAGCCCGACGGTTCGCTCAAGCGCACGACGATCGAGGATGTCGAGCTCGTCGCCCTCAACAACCACTACGACCTCGCGCTCGTGCGGGTGTCGCATCCAGACGGCGAGCCCTTCGACTTCGCCTTGATGGAGTTCGAGGACGTGCTTGTGCCCGGCCAGCCGATCTTCGCGATCGGCAACCCCCTCGGTCTCGAGCAGACCCTGACCGAAGGCGTGGTGTCGACCCGCACCCGCGAGGTCGGCGGACTCACCTACATCCAGATCGATGCGGCGATCAATCCGGGCAACTCGGGCGGGCCGCTGTTCAATGCCCGCGGCGAAGTGGTCGGCATCACCAACATGGGGATCCTCTCGATGGAGGCCCTGAACTTCGCGATCCCCGCCCGCTACGTGAAGGACTTCATCCGCAATCGCGACGCGTTCGCCTTCGATCCGAGCAACCCCAACTCGGGCCATCGATACCACCCGCCGCCGACGCGGGCCCGCCCGGGCATTGCGCCGGAACTCCGCACCGGGCCCGATTCGTCCCCCGAGACCGATTCGGGACGCAACCGATCCTCCTGATCTCCGAACAACCGCTCCCTCGGCGGTTGCCGCACCGGCTTCTCCCGACCTCGACTCGAACCCTTCGATCTCCGGATCTCTCCTGGAACCTTCGACCATGCCGCGTCTCTCGGCCCTTGCCTTCGGACTCTCGACCTTCGCCCTTGTGCCGACCTCGCTGGCGGCGCCGCCGCTGTCGATTCGAGACGTCGCGCCGAAGTCCGCCGCGATCGTCGTCGGCGGCGACGACCTCAAGGCCGCATGGACCCGTTTCCAAGGCACGCCGCTCTGGGGTCTGTGGACCTCGGAGGAGATGCAGGAGGCGATGAAGCCGGCACTCGGGGAGATGCGGGAGCTGTCGAAGCAGATGGCGACCGAACTCGGCCGTCCCGACGACGAGCTCTCCATGCCGGCGTCCTTCGGCCTGGCGATCTTCACGCAGATGGACGACGAACTCGGCTTCGAGCGTCCGTTCGTGCTCGGCTTCGTGGATTGGGGCCTTGACGCGGGCAGCGTCGAGATCCTCGAGGCGATGCTCGACCGCGCCGAGAAGGACGGCGGCCTGCAGCGCACCGATCTCAAGGGCGAGGTCGTGCGGGTGGTCGATCTCGGCGGCGGCGACGAAGAGGAGATGGACGATGACTTCGGCGACTTCGGCTTCGACCCGATGGCCGGCTTCGCCGACTTCGAGAAGCTCTACCTGATGAGGTCCGGTTCGCGGCACCTGATGGCGAGCGACCTCGTCGTGCTCGAGGACCTGCTCGCCTCGATCGAGGGCAAGGCGGGCGATCCGATCGGCTCGACCAACGACTTCAAGGACACCTTCGAGCTGCTCGGCGATCCCGACCTCTACGCGATCCTCTTCACTGCGAACCTGCAGAAGATGCTCGCGTCGGGCGAGATGGCGTTCATGCTCGCCACCGCGCAGCCGATCCTCTCGCAGGCCTTCGGCGACATCCGGGCCCACGCGGTCGGCATGAGCGTTGCGCGAGACGCGGCGATGGTCGACCAGCGCCTCGTGATGACCGTGCCCGGGCCGAAGAAGGGGCTGCTGTCGCTGTTCACGATGGAATCGGCGGTCGAGCCGCCGCCGGCGATGGTGCCTTCCGACGCGATCGGCTACGGCCGCATGAACGTCCGCTTCGACGCGATCGTCCCGACGCTTCGCGAGATCGCCGCGGGACTCGGCGAGATGGAGCGAGAGCAGTTCGAAGGCATGCTCATGCAGTTCGGGCCGATGATGGAGCAGGCCTTCGGCGCGATGGATCCGACGGTGCGGCTCTACAACAACGTGCGGATGCCGATCGACGTCGACAGCATGGAGACGGTCGTCGCGATCGGATGCAGCGATCTGACCAAGCTCGAGCCGATGGTCGCGATGATGGGGCCCGGCATGGGCCTGATGCGGCGCGACTTCCAGGGGCAGGCGATCTACAGCGACGAGTTCAGCCCGATGGCGATCGGGCTCGGACAGGGGCATCTGTTCCTGGGTCCGGCTGCCGCGGTCGAGCAGGCGCTTCGCGGCGTGCAGCCGGGCGACGAGGGGCTGGCCGGCACCGCGTGGGCGAAGGCGTCGCTCGAAGCCCTCGGCAACGAGCGGGTCGTCGGTTTCGGCATGACCGATCTGGTGGCGCAGCTTCGCATGCAGCGGGAGGTGATGAAGATGCTTGGCGGCGACATGGGAGGACTCGGCGACATGGACCTGGGCTTCGGCGACGAGGCCGGTCTGCCGAGCGTCGATGTCGGAGAGATCGACTTCGAGAAGATGCTCGATCCGGAGCTGTGGCAGCGCTTCATCGGCCCGGCGGTCTGGGACTTCACCGTCGGTGATCGCGGCTTCTCGACCCGCAGCCGGATGATGGCCCCTCCGAAGGAGTGACTTCGGAACACCGCGAAGTCCGTCGATGCAGCGGTCCGCGGGCGTTCGCACGTGGCGGACCGCGGGCGTCTCGCCCGCCTCGAGGTGATTCGGACTCAGCTTCCCGCGTCC
>CAZTMB010000087.1:6892-12677 GCA_964614695.1 uncultured Isosphaeraceae bacterium
CTCGCCCGTCTGGTGGACCGCGGGCGTCTCGCCCGCAGAAGCGATCGAGAGCACTCACCTGAAGCGGCGGCAGCGCTCGATATAGTCCGACCGCCCATGGCTCGACGCATCCCGCTCTCACCTTCGATCTCGTCGATCCGGCGATGGGCGCGGAGCGCGGCGATCGCGAGGGCGTCGCGTTGAGTCACGGTTCCGAGCAGGCGGACACGGCGTCCTCGGACCGACCCGAACCGCCGCGGGGCTCCCGTTTCTCACGGATCCTGCGCATGGTCGGTCGACTCGCCCGCAACCGCGACATGCAGGTGACGATCGTCTCGGGGCTCTTGCTGCTCGCGGGCTATCTGCTCGAGACCTTCGTCTACGAGGGGCGCTCGATCGTGGTCTGGGGTCTCTACGGCGCGTGCTATCTCGTCGCCGGCACCGACGTGCTGCGGAACTCCGTCCGCATGGCCCTGCGGCTGCAGTTCGACGTCGATCTGCTCATGATCATCGCAGCCCTCGGCGCCGCGGCGGTCGGGCATCCCGAGGAGGGCGGGCTGCTGCTCTTTCTCTTCGCGCTCGGCCACGGCCTCGAGAGCTACGCGCTCGGGCAGGCCCGCAAGGCGATCGAGGCGCTTGGAAAGCTCTCGCCACCGACCGCGCGTCGGCGGCGCGATGGTCGCGAGGAGATCGTTCCCGTCGAGGAGCTCGTGCCCGGCGACCGCGTCGTGGTGCGGCCCGGCGAGCGGCTTCCCGTCGACGGCGTCGTCGAGGAGGGCGCGTCCGACGTCGATCAGAGTCCGATCACGGGAGAGAGTCGGCCGGTCGTGAAGGAGCGGGGGAGCGAGGTCTTCGCGGGCACCGTGAACGGCGACGGGGGACTCGTCGTCGAGGTGCGCAAGCTTGCGTCCGAGACCCTCATGAGCCGCATGATCCGGCTCGTCGAAGAGGCGCAGGAGCAGCGATCGCCAAGTCAGCGTCTCGCCGAGCGCTTCACGAGGATCTTCGTGCCGCTCGTGCTTCTCTTCGTGGGCGTGATGATCTTCCTGCCTCCGCTTGCCGGTTGGCTGGCGTGGGACGACGCCTTCCTGCGCGCGATGACCGTGCTCGTCGGCGCGTCGCCGTGTGCGCTCGCGATCTCGACGCCGGCGGCGGTGCTTGCCGGCATCGGACAGGCCGCGCGCCATGGCGTCCTCGTCAAGGGCGGCATGCATCTCGAGGACCTCGGAACGGTCCGCGCGATCGCCTTCGACAAGACCGGCACCCTCACCGAAGGGGAGCCGAAGGTCGTGTCGCTGCATCCGTCCGATGGCGGCGACGAGTCGACCCTGCTTGCGATCGCCGCCGCGATCGAGGTGCACTCGCCGCATCCGCTCGCGCAGGCGGTGGTCGAGGAAGCGAAGTCGCGATCGCTGGCGGTTCCCGCCGCGGCCGACGTCAAGGTGATCCAGGGCCGTGGCCTCGAAGGCCGCGTCGACGGAACGGTGGTGCGGGCGGGAAGCCTGCGGCTCTTCGATGGCGCCGACGGAAGGCCGGTCGCGTCGCCCGCGATCGCCGCGGCCGCGAGCGAGGTCGAGCAGGCGGCGCAGACGGTGATCGCCGTCGCGCAGGGCGAACGATTTCTCGGCGTCATCGGGCTCGCCGACCGGCCACGCGCCGGCGTGCGCGATGTGCTGGCGAAGCTTCGGTCGATGGGGCTCGAGCATCTCGTGATGCTGACCGGCGACAACCGCCCGGTCGCCGAGGCGATCGCGAAGGAGATCGGCGTCACCGAGATCGAGGCCGAGCTGCTGCCCGAGGACAAGATCCGCGCGGTGCGGGCGATGCTCGAGCGGCACGGCCGCACCGCGATGGTGGGAGACGGCGTCAACGATGCGCCGGCGCTCGCCGCGGCGACGGTCGGTGTGGCGATGGGATCCAAGGGCACCGACGTCGCGCTCGAGGCGGCGGATCTCGCGCTCATGTCCGACGACCTGTCGCGCCTGCCGTTCGCGATCGGCTTGAGCCGCGCGACGCGAAGGTTGATCCTTCAGAACGTGATCATCTCGATGGGCGTGGTCTGCGTGCTCATCCCGCTCGGCATCTTCGGGATCACGACGGTCGCCTGGGCCGTGGTGCTGCACGAGGGCAGCACGGTGGTCGTCGCGCTCAACGCGCTGCGCCTGCTGCGATACCGGCTCTGAGCGGGAGCAACGCGCGCGATGGATGCCGTCCGTCGTCGTCGGGCTCTGTCACCGAGTCTCATCGCCTCTCGTCGATTCCCTTGAACCAACCACCCCCACCTGTCTCGCGCGATGGGCGCCGTTGATGGTCGGGGGCTCTGTTGATCCGGATCTGCGAAGTTCGCGCGATCGTGATGCAACGCAACCCGCCATCACGAAAGCCTGCGACGACGGAAAGCGAGTTGGCGCGAGGGCAACCACTCTCCCGCGAGCGAAGCGAAGCGGGGGAGTCGACGATCTTGCGGGAGCGAGATCGTCGGTGGGGGAGGTCGAGAGCATGGGGCGCGTCGCGGGACGTTCTGTCGAGTTGACAGAGCCTTCCGTGGCAGGCCGAGCGCCTCCCATGCAGCTTCCTCAGCTCGAACCCTGCCGCATCCGGTCGAGGCTCTCGGGGAACGGGAAGGTCGGGTAGACGCCCGTCGTCCCGAGTTCCCACATGCCCGGCGGCGCGTACACGTCGCCGGTGAAGCCGCCCTTGTACATCGCATCGAGCACCGCCTCGAAGCTCGGCGCCTCGCCGCGATGGTCGACGAGCCGATTGCTCTTCGCCCCGAGGAAGGAGACGCTCGCCGCGGGCAGCCGATCGCGGCGGCCCTGCAGCATCTTGGCGACGGTTCGGAAGCCGCGGAAGAGGTCCTCGAGGGTGAAGTGGTCGCGTCCGGCGGGACGCATGAGGGCGAGGATCAGCAGCCGATCGAGGTCGAACTTGAGGACGTACGGCTCGCGATCCTCCGCCGCGTGGACGGCGACGGCGCTGCGGAACATCTTCGCGTAGCTCGTCGCGCTCTCGAGCGTCCACTGGCTCGTCGGAATCAGCTTGAGCAGTTCGCCGAGCACGCCGCGGGTGTTGTCCTCGTCGTTGATGCCGCATACCACGGTGCGGTAGCGGCCGTCGAGCAGGTCCGACAGCAGATGCTGCCCCCACACGATGCGGATGCGCTCGGTCGCCGCGGCGGAACGGGGGTCGCCCGAGGGAACGACCACCACCTTCTTCGCGACCTTGGAGGCGTCCATGAGGAGATCGCCGTCGTCGTCGTAGACCTTGAGTTCGTCCATAGGTCGCGAAAGGTACCCAAACCCCTGCGGGTCGGGTGAGGCCGGTGCGTCGGTCGGGGCGCGAATCCCCGGCACCGCGGATGCGGTCTGGTGCGGGTACGTCGACGCGGCTCGATCACACCGCCCACGGCGCGTCGACGAGCGCGGTCTCCTCGAGCGTCGAGCGGGCGAAGTCGAAGCCTTGCTGCACGGCGAAGGCCCCGCAGCGGCCGAGCCGATCGATCGCGAGGATGCCGACCTGATAGCTCTTCGGATCGGGGTTCTTCGCGATCACGCGGGCGATCGCCGCTTCGCAGGCCTCTTGCGGCGTGTCGCCGGCCCGCATTCGCTCGACCGCGAGGAAGCTCGCGAGGGTCTTGAGCACGGTCTCGCCGAGACCGGTGCAGGTGGCGGCGCCGATCTCGCCGTCGACATAGAGCCCCGCGCCGAGGATCGGGCTGTCGCCGACGCGGCCGTGCATCTTGAAGCCCAAGCCGCTCGTCGTGCAGCTTGCCGCCAGACGCCCCTCGCCATCGAGGACCACCATGCCGATCGTGTCGTGGTCGTCGGGGCCGCCGCGCAACGTCGAGCGAGGCGAGCCGCCGGACTGGTTCTCGATGTTCGCGATCGGTTCGTAGCGGCTCTCGACGAGCCAGGCCTCGTAGCGCTCCCTCGCCGAGGGGCTCAGTTCGTTCGCGACGATCTCGAAGCCTTCTTCACGGGCGAAACGTTCGGCTCCCGCGCCCGCGAGGAGGACATGCGGCGTCTTCTCCATCACCCGCCGCGCGAGGGCGATCGGATGCCGCACGCCCTGCACGAAGCAGACCGCGCCGGCACGGCCGTCGTGGTCCATGATCGCCGCGTCGAGCGTGACGATCCCGTCGCGATCGGGCAGGCCGGCCAGTCCGACCGAGAGGTTCTCCGGATCGCGTTCGGTGACCATGACGCCCGCCTCCGCCGCATCGAGCGCCGAGCCACCGGCCTTGAGGGTCGCGATCGCCGCCTCGTTCGCGGGAACCCCGTGTCGCCACGTCGAGAGGACCAGCGGCTTGGTGGGCGCGAAGGTTGCGGTCTGGCGAGCCGCGGCGACCTCCTTCGCGAACGCCTCACGCTTGGCGGGATCCTCGAGATCGGCGATCTGGTCGCTTCCGTCGCCGACCGGGCGCGGGCTTCGCGCCCACGGCTCACGGCTCGCAAGCAGCGGCGCGGCGGCGCCGATCGCCAGGCATGCCTCGCGGCGGGAGATGGCAGGGGCGTTCGAGGTTCGGGCGGTCGTCATGAAAGGAACTCCGCGTGCGTGCCGACCGCCGGAGCCGCCGGGCAGCGCACGCGGAGTTCTACCGCTCGCTGGCGTCCACCGCGAGGCGCCTGCGAACGAGAAGATCAGCCCTTCGGACAGGGGCCCCAGTTCGACAGCAGGATCGAGACGTCCTGCCCGTCGATCACCGCGTCGCCGGAGAGATCGAAGACCTCGAGATCGCCGCCCCAGTTGGCGAGCAGCTGCGAGAGATCCGCCCCCGTCACCGCACCGTCGCCGTCGAAGTCGCCGATGCAGACGGGGCTGTAGTCGGTGTACTCCCAGTAGACGACGTCGTGGTTGGCCCAATCGGCGCCGGTGCCCGACGTGAAGCCGACGTAGCCGGTGTCCTGCTCGAGGATCGCCGGAAGATCGAGATCACGGCTCACGATCGGCTGGAATGGCTGCACCGGCTGACGGCTCAGGTAGACCCGAAGCGTCGTGCCGTCGTAGTCGACCCACGCCCACCAGAGATCGCCCGCGTCGAGATCGGGTTCGACCGTCGCGGTGAAGGGAGCGCCGGGGCCGTGGTTCACGTTGCCGGAGAGATCGATGCCGACGTGACTCGAGTTCGGGTCGTTGTTGGCGGCGTTGCACCAGCTGTCGAACTCGACGCCGACCGACTTGGGAATGCCGGCGTACCCGATGCCGGCCCCGATGCCGCCGATCGACGAACTCACCGACTGCACCACGAAGACGAGGCCGTCGGCGCCGTTGGTGGTGTTGCAGTCGAAGAGGCCGCCGCCCTGGTTCGTGAAGCGGAAGGCGAACTTGGTGCTGAAGCTCGTCGCATCGACGGTGGCCGAGGAAAACGCCGAGCCCGCCCGATTGCCCGCCGCCGGTGTGACGCGAAGCACGAATCCGTCGTCGGTCTCGACGACCGCCGCGGCGTTGTTCAGGGTGAGCAGCGACGCATCCTCGAAGCCCGGGAAGACGAGGATGCCTGCGTGCGCCGCGGCCGACATGAGGAGCGTGGTGGCCGCAGCCACCATCGGCCGGTGAAGCGGCCGCGGGACGGGCGAGGAAGGTGCATGGCGGTTGCGCATCGAGTGGGTCTCCTGGAAGGACTCGAAGAAGGCGTCGAACGGAACTTCCTCAGAGTGCCGACTCGCATGGCGATTGCCTGTCCGTGAGACGCCCCAATCGCGCCGCGGATGTCGCCCGCGGTCCACGGAGTTCGACGACCAGCGCGAGTCGCCTGTTGCGGACCTCGACGCGGTGGTCGGTGGACCGCGGGCCTCCGGCCCCCTCT
>CAZTMB010000088.1:0-6150 GCA_964614695.1 uncultured Isosphaeraceae bacterium
AACCCCGAGGTGCCCCATGCCGACTCCGCTTCGTTCCACGCTGCTGGCCGCTTCGCTGCTCGCCGTCGCCGCCGCGTCATGCACCGCGCCCGAGAAGGCGCCCGCGCCTCCGACCGCCGACGCCGCCCCCGCGGCGAGTTTCCCGCACCAGCCGATCGACATGGCCGACGTCATGAAGGCGAAGCTCGTCTTCACCGAATCGATCGTCAACGGCCTCGCGCGAGGCGATCTCGCCCAGGTCGCCGCGAGCGCCGACGCGATGCGCGAACTGAGCGAGCGGGCCTCGTGGCGGGTACAGGACACCGTCACCTACGTCGCGCTCAGCGAGGTCTTCCGCTCGCAGCTTGCGACGCTTGCTGCCGACGCCCGCGCGGGCCATCGCAGCAGCCTCGTCAACGACTACGTCGCGGTCACCAACACCTGCCTCGCCTGCCACAGCTACCTCTCCCGCGAGCGCCAGGAGCAGGACATGCCGGGGCGGATCTCGTGGTCGCGGCACGCCGACGCCCAGTTCGCGTCGCGCTGACCATTCGCTCGAACCGGGCCCCGGTCGCGCACCGTGCCGTCGACGGCGTGGCCCGCAACCCATCCCGCTGACCCGACCCGCGTGAACGCTTGGCGTGTCGTCGCGCGTGATCGCCCTTGCGCGATCTTGACGGGTTCGCTGCGCGATCGTTGCCTCGTGCTGATGCGCTCGATGCGCGACCTGAACGGTGCGATCGCAGGCGCCTCGTAGCGTCCGCCGGTCTCGGGCGCCTTGCCCGAGACGGCCGGCGACCGCGCGACGCGGCGGTCTCGGCGTCGGACTTCGACGCGTCGATCCACCGCACCGAGGAAGACCCCCATGACCCAGTCGATCCGCCGATCGAGGTCGCTGATCGCCACCTCGACCGCCGTCGTGGCGTTCACGGCATGCTCCGCACTCGCGGGCATCGAGAACGCCGGCACCTTCAACCGTATCGCCGCGTTTCCGGTCTACCTGAACACGAGCGTCGAGGCCGAGACCTCCGCCGAGATCATCGCGGCGACCGAAGACGGCATGACGCTCGTCTACTCCGACAGCCCCGGGCAGTCGATCGGCTTCATCGACATCGCCGATCCTGCGAATCCGGTCGCGGGCGGCGCGATCGTCATCGACGGCGAGCCGACCTGCGTGGCGATCTTCGGCAACACCGCGCTCGTGCCGGTCAACACCAGCCCGAGCTTCGTGAAGCCCTCGGGCCTTCTCTACGTGATCGACGTGCCAAGCCGCAAGGTCCTCCGGATCATCGCGCTCGGCGGCCAGCCCGACTCGGTCGCGATCAGCCCCGATCGCCAGTACGCCGCGATCGCGATCGAGAACGAGCGCGACGAGGACCTCGGCAGCGGCGACCCGCCGCAGATGCCCGCGGGCTTCCTGACGATCGTCGATCTCCTCGGGGGCGAGTCCGGCTTCGACTCGTGGACCACTCGCGACGTCGAGCTGGCCGGCCTGCCGATCCTCTATCCGACCGATCCGGAGCCGGAGTTCGTCGCGATCAACACCGAGAACAAGGCGGTCCTGTCCATGCAGGAGAACAACGCGTTCGCGATCATCGACCTCGCGAGCGGCACCGTCGAGCGGGCGTTCACGGCTGGCGCCGTCGATCTCGAGCAGATCGACACCGTGCGGAACAGCCTGATCACGCAGGTCTTCTCGCAGCCCGGGCGGCTCCGCGAGCCCGATGCGGTCGCCTGGATCGGCACCTGCCACTTCGCGAGCGCGAACGAGGGCGACCTCGACGGCGGCAGCCGCAACTTCACGATCTTCAATGTCTATGGCGAAGTCGCCTACGACGACGCCAGCAACTTCGAGCATCTTGCCGCGGCGATCGGCCACTACCCCGAGCGACGCTCGAACTCGAAGGGCACCGAGCCCGAGTCGGTGCTCTTCGCGACCTACGGAGAGGGCGACGAGGCGCTCGACCTGCTCTTCGTCGCGTCCGAACGTGGCAGCTTCATCGCGGTCTACGAGATCGACGCGAACCTCCCCTGCCCGGGCGACCTCGACGAAGACGGTTCGGTCGGCGCGCTCGACCTGAGCATGCTGCTCTCTTCGTGGGGCGCGTGCCCGCCCTTCGGCGAGCCCTGCCCGGCCGACCTCGACGGCAATGGTCTCGTCGATGCCTTCGACATGGCGATCCTCGCCGCGAGCTGGGGCACCTGCCCGGTCGGCGTCGAGTTCCGTCAGGTGCTCCCCGCGGGCCTCAGCCCCGAGGGTCTGGTGGCGATCCCGCAGCGCGATCTCTTCGTCGTCGCGAGCGAGGTCGATGATCGCGAAGGCGCCGTTCGCGCGACCGTCACCATCTACGAAATGGACTCGCCGAGCTATCCGCAGATCGCGAGCGAGACGATGGCGAGCGGCACGCCGATCCCGTGGGCGGCGCTCTCGGGACTCGCCGCGAGCCCCGACGACTCGGACATCGTGCTCACGATCTACGACAGCTTCTATCGCAAGAGCCGACTGTTCGCGATGGACGTCACGTGCGAGCCGGCGATCATCTTCGCCGAGATTCCGCTGGTCGATGCCGACGGCGTCCTGCTCGGGGCGCTCGAGGCGATCAAGGCGCAGCTTCCCGACACGCCGGGCTTCGTGCCGGCCAGCTTCGTCGATGCGCAACTCAACGTGAACCTCGATCCCGAGGGCGTCGCGGTCGGCGTGGGCGACGCGGTGTGGCTTGCGAGCGAGGGCGCCGGCAACCTCGTCGATGGCGTCAGCGATCCCGCCGACCGTCCCTTCACCGGACCGAACCTTCTCGTGCGGGTCGGCGATGGCGGCGTGATCGAGCAGGTCGTCTCGCTTCCGATCGAACTCGTCCGCAACCAGCTTCGCTTCGGCTTCGAGGGCGTGACCGCGGTCGAGGAAGGCGGCGTCGAGATCCTCTACGTCTGCTTCCAGCGGGCGTGGACCGCGGCGGGCGATCCCTCCGACAAGGCTCGCATCGGTCGCTACGACACCGCGACCGGCGCGTGGACGTTCGCCTACTACCCGCTCGACGCGCCGACCTCGCCCAACGGCGGCTGGGTCGGGCTCTCCGAGATCGTCTCGCTCGGGAACGGCCGCTTCGCGGTCATCGAGCGCGACAATCAGGCGGGCCCCGATGCGACGATCAAGCATCTTGCGTCCTTCTCGATCGACGGCATCGTCTTCCGTCCGGCGAGCGAGGCCGCGAGCTTCGACACGGTCGTCAAGCAGCTTGATCGCGACCTGATCGCCGACGGCGACTATCAGGCCGGCGTGATCCTCGAGAAGATCGAGGGACTCGCCGTGCTGCCCGGCGGCGAAGCGCTCGTCGTCACCGACAACGACGGCGTCAACGGCTCGAGCGGCGAGACGCAGTTCATCCGCATCCCCGGGCTGTACGCCGGCGGCAAGTGATCGCCGCACGGATCGGCGCGATCGGCGTCGCGTCACGACGCGCCGCCACCTGAACTCGACGGGAGCCTGCCCTTGCGGCGGGCTCCCGTTCTTCATGCGCTCGCGGCGCACTCCATGCACGCCGACCACGCGATCGACGCCTCGGAGCGTTCGGCGATGCGCATGCGTGCGACACCCCAAGCAGTCGTCGATCGCCCGACCTCCGGACCTGAAGGCGCACGTTCCGCAGACCGCGCCTTTCCGGCGTTCTTCCGGAGTTTCGGCAGCGTTTCGCGAATCGTGATGAAGCAGCCTTAGGTTGCTCGCCGGCCCGCGAAGACTCGGCGGAGACGTGCGGGATGGTCCCGCCGCTCCGCCGGTCGCGGTCCCGGGAGCCTGTCATGACTGCAACCCTCGACGACTGCCCTCGCCGCGGCGCTTCACACGATCGCCTCGGCCCGACGACGCTGTTGCCCCGCGTCGGCGGAGCGGCGCGTCTGCTTGCGATCGCCGCGACGCTCGGCGTCGTGCACATCGCGGCCGGCGATCCTCCACCCTGCCCACCCTTCGTCGAACGGCCCTGCTCGAGCTTCGGCGGCTCCGGCGACGGCAGCGGCTCGCCGCCGATCGAAGCGTGCACGCCGGGACCGGGCGGCTGGGTGCGGGCCCCGATCGAACGTCAACTCGTTCCCGCGGATCCTCACGAGTGCCGCGACGAGTTCTCGATGGGCTGGACGCGCTGGATCCGCCACGAGTGGGCGAACACGTCGCTGCACCACGCTTCCGCAGGGCTCACGCTCTCTGGCCAGTCGATCTTCCAGGGGATCGGCAGCCAGGCTGCGGCGATCGCGGCCTCGTTTCAGTCGCGGATCCGCGAGTACTGGGACGGACCCGGTCCCGCGATGCCGCGACTTCTCGCCCTTGAAGCGACCGGGTTCGCGGGAATGAGCATCGCGGTCACCTGCGCCGCCTCGTCAGGCTGCTCGGCCACGGCGTCCGCCACCGCCGCGGGCGGCTGCAGTTCCCTCGGCGACGCCTCGGCGGTGCTTGAGCCGCGCTCGATCGATGCGACGGCGCTCTTCAATGCCGCCACGTCGCGGCTCGAGTTCTCGGGCAACGTCGGCGTGCGCATCGACGACTCCGGTCCGACCATGAGCGGCGAAGTCACCCGCGACTCCTCGTGGTCGACCAACGGAGTGGGAGCCGCAAGCGGCGGCGCGTCCTACGTGGTGCGCCCGGAGCGCACCTACTGCGCGTTCACCAACCGTCCCTACGTCCGACGATCGTTCGGGTCGGCGAGCGTCTCCCTTGCCGGCACGGTCGATGCAGGCTCCTCGGCGAGCGCCGCCAGCGCCGTCGTCGGCTTCGACGTCAACTGACCGCCGCGCCCTTCCGAGTCTCTTCTCTCCCTCCGGTCCGGTCGCGGCATCGTCGCCGCGACCGGACTCTTCACCCCTTCAAACTGCTCCGTTCGGAGTCGCCATGACCCGACCTCCACTCCTGATTGCCGCATCGATCGCGCTTCTGCTCGCCGCAGCACCGAGCTCACTCGCCGCCGCCGACGCCCTCGACGCCGAAGCCGGACGTTCCGCCGACGACGACGCGCGGCGCCTCGTGCGAGATCGCGTCGAGAGGCAGATCGAAGCCCTCGAACAGTCGATCTTCGCCCTCGAAGCGTCGCAGCCGAAGCGATCGCTGATGCAGCGACGCTTCACGGTCGAGACCTTCCTGATGGCGGCGCTCGTGCCGCAGGCGATCGTGTTTGCCTCTCAACCCGACCTCGCGCCGCTCTGGCGGCAGGACTTCCGAGGCGAACCTCGCATCCTGTCCGGTCCCCCCGGATGGCTGGGCCGTGCAGCGCTGCTTGGCTCCGAGTCCGCCGACGCGATCGCAGGACGCTTCGTCGTCGAGATGCTCGAGCCGGTCGATGGCGACGAGGCGATCGCGATCGGCGGCCGCTTCGTCGTCGGCGCGGACTCGGCGACCCTCGCCGCCACCTGGTGCGAGCCATGCCTGCATCCGGAGTCGGTCGACTTTCCGATCGTGCCCGAAGCGTTCCTGCTTGCGTGGAACGAGTCCGATCGCGAGGTGGCGACGCTGCGGCCCGAGCCGCTCTCGCACCGCGAGAGCGTCCGCGACGAGAGCCCGCGGCTCGATCAGCCCGAAGACCTCTTCGACCTCTTCGACGGCTTGCGGGCGCTGCCGCCGGCGATGGAAACCCTTCCGCCGCACCGGTCCGACCGATCCGGTCGAGACGACCGCGAGCCTCACGCTGCGACGACCCATGTCTCGCACGACGTCCGCGGCATCGAGCTGCAGCGTGTGGTCGTCGAAACGGATCCGCGAAGCGGCGATCTCGTCGTGAGGATCGATCAGCCGCCGGTCGCCTGCCGCTGGTCGAGTCCGCGGCGATACGAGCTTCGCGGCGACGTCGCCGGCGATCCGACCGCCGTGCGATCGATCGTTCCGCAGGGCGAGATCTCTTCCCTCGCGGCTCCGATCACCGCGACCTTCAGGATCCGCACGGGATCGATCGTCGGCACGGTTCGCCGCGGGGACGCGCTGCTCGCGACCCTGCGCTGGGACTCGATCACGCCCTTGACTGCGGCCATGGCCCGCGAAGAGACCGTGCGCCTTCGCGAGCCGTTCCGCGAGGCGTCCGCCCGACCGCTGTTGGACCCGGCCGTCGTCGAGACGGGCGGCGCCGACTCGATTCAGGAGTCGATCGACGCACGTGCCGCTCGGACCGACCCCTTCGCGCCGGAAGCACTCGA
>CAZTMB010000088.1:6250-12597 GCA_964614695.1 uncultured Isosphaeraceae bacterium
TCGGTGCCGATCTGCGTCGCGCGCGACAGCAGTTCCGTGCGGCCGTGACCCTCGACGATCGAGACGCGCTCGCGCGAGCCTTCGGTCGCCATCGCCGCTTGATCGCCGAGCAATCGCTCGATCCGTCGACGCTCTGGCGCGGCATCGAGGCCCACGCAGAGGCGCTCGCCGCCGCCGAGGCGAGCGAGCTGCTCCGGCGATGGATCGACGGCCCCGGAGCCGCCGCGCTGTCGATGACGCCTTCCGAGTCGCTCGGCCTCTTGCTGGCGGACCGGCTCCGCATGGGACGCTTCGCCGCCGCGATGCTGCTGGCCTCCGAACTCGCCCGCCGCGACGACGCGAGCGAGGCCGCCCGATCGTGGGCCCTGCGGGTTCGCTCGCGACTGATCGACGCCACGGGTTCGAGCCCGCCTCACGACGCCGCGCCTGCGCCGACGCCCCATCCAGTCTGGTGGGAGCCGCCTGGTCGATCGCAGTTGGCCGTGCTCGTGGCGGAGCGCCTCGCCGACTCGGAACACCCCTCCGCGCGCCGCCCCACGCAACTGTCGCAGGCGCAAGGCGACACGCCTCGTGCCGTGAAGGAGCCCACGCAATGAACCCCCTGACGATTCTCGCGACGATGCTGATCGCTGCTTCGGCACCGCCTCCCTCGCCGTCGGCGGCACCGGCCGTGCTCGCGGCGAAGGAGTCGGACGCCCGACCCTCGCCTCCGTCGCCTTCGGTCGAGGAGGTTGCGCTCGGCCTGCGCGAGACGCTCGCGGCGTCGCTTCGCTGGCACGGGGTCGACGACGAGGCCGTCTACCGACTCGGAGCCGCGGTCGAATCGATCGTGCTCGCCGCCAACGCCGTCGACCTCCCCGCCGACAAGCGTCGACGCGCGACGGACGACTTCGCAGCCTGGCTCGGCTCGCCCTGGTGGCGTCTGCCGCCGCGCTCGCTCGCGGGCACGACGGACGCGGACTTCCTCGCGTCGACCGAGTCGCTGCTTCGTCCTGCACTCGATCGATGGCTGATGGCCCCGGCGGTCAGCGAGACCGACCGCACGGCCTGCCTCGCCGAGGAGCAGGCGATGCTTGCGGTGCTGCTTGAATCGATCGAGGCGATCGCCCGTGATCGGCGGCTCGACGAGGCCTGTGTCGATCGATGGCGGCAACGGGTGCTCGCGCTTGCGGAGGTCCGGCTCTCCCGTCGAGGCAATCCCTTCTTCCCGGAGTGGTCGAGGCCTCGACCGATCGGGCCGGCGTCGCTCGGCGAACGGCTCGCGGCCGCGGTGCGCGGCGATGGACTGCTTCGCGCGATCGCCGAACGCGCCTCGATCGAACTGCGGGCGCTCGAGCAGGATCCCCGCACGGCGCGGTTCCGGCGCCTGCTCGTCGACTCGCAGATCGATGCGGCCGCCAACCGCCTCGAAGAGATCGCCGCAAGGACCCTCGACGAAGCCGATCCGGATGGACCGCCCCGAGCCGATCCGCCGCCTCGTTCGCCGCTCACGTCCGCGAGGCCCGAAGGAGTCTCGTCGCCCGACGCGACCGATCGGCGCTTCGACACGTTCGTCGAAGAACTCCTTGCCGGCGCTCCGCCCGGCACGAGCCGTTGAACGACGCGTGAGTGAACGTGGATCGCTCGGCGACCCTTCACGCGCGAACGAGCACGCTCGGGAGGCGCCGCCACCACCGCTCCCGACAAGCCGGTCGCGCGATCAGCCGGTCGGCATCGCCGCGATCCACGCTCGGATCGCCTCGATCTGTGCGGCGGTCAGCCCGTCGCCCTTGGGCGGCATCGCTTCATCGTCGTCGCGCGGAAGCAGCACGCGACGCAGCAACTCGCTGCTCTCGGGATCGCCCGCGACGACCATCGCATCCTCGCCCTCGCCCTCGAGCGTCGCCGCGAGGGAGTCGAGGCGCAGCCCCGCCTTCGCCTTGTCGGGACCGTGGCACTCCACACACCGAGCCTCGAAGACCGGAAGCACGTGGCTTGAGAAGAAGGCGTCGGGATTCCGCGCGGCGAGGACTGCGTCGGAGGCCTGTGCCTCGAGCGACGCCTCCGAAGCGGAGTTCGACGCGTTGCTCGTCGACGCAGGCACCGACTCGTCCTTCTTCGACGTCGTCGCCGGCGCAACACTCGACGACTCCGCGGGCTTCTCGGCTTCGGGCTCCTCGGCCGAGGGCCAGGCTTTCATCAGATATCCGTCGCCATAGACGAGTTCGCCGCCAAGATGGCCGGTGAACGCGACGAGAAATGCCGCGACGATCACGCCGTAGCGGTAGATCGCGAAGGTGCGGCTCGGCGGCATCTGCTCGCGCTCGAGCGAATCGCTCGGCTCGCGGCGGATCGCCGCGAGGATCGCCATCGGTGCAAGCACCAGGGCGATCACCGCGACCGAGACGCCGAGCCATCGATGGAGAAAGAGGTCGGTGGTCTGCTCGGCGCCCTCGAACTCGGCGTTGAGCCACCCGCTCGCCGCGGAAAGCACCCCGAAGATCGCCGCGACGATGACCGCCGTCAGGCCGAACGAGGTCGGGCGACGGGCCTTCGAGGAGAGCAGCCGCACCGCCTCGATCAGGGCCGCGACGATCAGCAGCGCGATCGGAAAGTGGATCACGATCGGATGGAATCGTCCGAAGAACTTGCCGAACCCGTCCTCGGCAAGCAGCAGCGGCGCGGCCCCGAACGATCCGGCGAGTTCACTGAGCGTGAGCATGGGGGAAGCGTAGCGAAGAGCGGCGCATGACCGAGCGGCCGAACTCGCAGGGCCCATCCGCGGAGTCGCCACTCCACCGCGAGCGGAGCGATGCGGGTGAGTCGATGCTCGAGTGTCAGCGAGAACGTCGGCGGGGGTCGTCGAGACCCAGGGTGGAACGTCTCTCGCTCCACCCCCCGTACACTCCGCCCATGCCTCTTCGATTCCGGCAACGCATCCTCGACCACTTGCGGCACGACCGCTATTCGCCCTCGGCCTCGGACGTGCTCGCCCAGCAGCTTCGCGTGCCGCCGGAAGCCAAGAGCGCCTTCTACGAGGCGCTCGACGAACTCGCGCGGCAAGGCGCGATCGAGGAGGGCTCCGATCGCAAGTTCCGCCTGCCGAGCCTGCCCGACGAGATCGAAGGCCGCATCCGCGTCACCGCCCGAGGCTTCGGCTTCGTGATCCCCGACCAGCCCTTCCGCGAGGGTGACCTCTTCATCCCCGCCGAGGGCATCGGCGACGCGATCAGCGGCGATCGGGTCCGGGCGAGGGTCTTCCGCCGCAGCCGCCGGCCCGGACGCGGCGCCGATCGCGACGAGTCCAAGAACTTCTACGGTCGCGTCGAGGAGGTCGTCGCCCGCGGACGCACCCGCTTCAGCGGCACGCTGCAGAAGGACGGCCCGCAGTGGCTCGCGATCCCCGACGGACGGGTCCTGCACGATCCGGTCGTCATCCGCGATCCGGGCGCGAAGAACGCGAACCGCGGCGACAAGATCGTCTTCGAGCTGCTGCACCATCCCGGCGACGGCATGCTCGGCGAAGGGGTGATCGTCGAAGTGCTTGGCGAAGCGGGCAAGCTCGACGTCGAGACCGCCGCGGTCATCGCGGGCCACGGCCTGCCCGGGCCCTTCCCCGACCCTGCCCTCGAGGAAGCCCGCGCGGTGTCGGCCGACTTCGAGCGCCATGCCGCGGGACCTTGGAGCGATCGCGAGGATCTCACCTCGCTTCTGACCGTCACCATCGATCCGCCCGACGCGCGGGACTTCGACGACGCGATCAGCGTGGAACGGATCGAGGGAGCCGGCGGTACCCGCTGGCGACTTGGCGTGCACATCGCCGACGTCGCGGCGTTCGTCGCGATGGGCGGCTCGCTCGACAGCGAGGCGCAGGCTCGGGGCAACAGCGCCTACCTGCCGCGGCACGTGATCCCGATGCTTCCGGAGATCCTCTCCAACGGCGTGTGCTCGCTGCAGGAGGGCGTCCACCGCTTCACGAAGACCGCCTTCATCGAGCTCGACGACCGCGGCCGCGTGCTGGCGACCAGGCTCTGCCGCAGCGTGATCCGATCCCGCAAGCGGTTCACCTACCTCGAGGCGCAGGCGGTCATCGACGGCGACCTCGCGATCGCCCGCAAGCATGCCAAGACCGAGCCAAGCTACCCCGACGAGGTCGTCGCGGTGTTGCGCGATGCCGACCGGCTCGCGAAGATCCTCCGAGATCGTCGCATGCGTGCGGGGCAGCTCGTCCTGAAGCTCCCCGAGTTCGAACTCGTCTTCGACGAGGATGGCAAGGTCGTCGATGCCGAGCCCGAGGACGACGCGTTCACGCACACGCTGATCGAGATGTTCATGGTCGAGGCGAACGAGGCGGTCGCCCGCACCTTCGCCGACCTCGGGATCGCGCTCCTGCGTCGAATCCACCCCGATCCGGGCTTCGCGGACATCGAGGAACTGCGGACCTTCGCGCGGATCGCGGGCTTCGCGATGCCCGACGAACCGGAGCGTCGCGACCTGCAGGCGCTGCTCGAGTCGACCCGCGAGCATCCCGCGGCGCGGGCGGTGCATCTGGCGGTCCTCAAGACGCTGTCGAAGGCGACCTATGCCCCCGCGATGATCGGCCACTACGCCCTCGCGAGCGAGCACTACGCGCACTTCACGAGCCCCATCCGTCGCTATCCGGATCTCACGGTGCATCGCGCGTGCGACGCCTACCTCGACCTCACGGAGAACGGCGCCCGAATTCCGGGCGGCCGCGGGCAGTCGAAGTTGCGGACGGATCTGGCCCAGGACGAGCGCACCCTCGGCGAGCAGCAGCTCTTCGAGCTCGGCAACCACTGCAGCGCGACCGAGGTGAACGCCGAGGAGGCCGAGCGCAGCCTGCGCACCTTCCTCGTCATGAAGTTCCTCGAGGAGAAGCATCTCGGCGACGACCTGCCCGCCGCGGTCACCGGCGTGATGCCCTCGGGCAGCGTCTTCGTCAGCCTCGACCGCTTCCTCGTCGAGGGCATGGTGAAGCCGCAGGACCTTCCCGGCGGCCGCGGCAGCTCGCAGTGGAGCTACCACCCCGCGACCATGCGGCTGATCGCCCCGCGAAGCGGCGCGTCGATCGGCCTCGGCGATGCGGTGACCGCGCGGATCCTCCGCGTCGATCCCGCGTCGCGCACGATGGACCTCGCGATCGTCGAGGTTCGAAGCCAGGCGCCCCGCGTCGGCGACGTCCCGCTTCGGGACCTTCGCGCCGGAAAGCGAGGCGGCCGCGACGAGCGAGGGCTTCGCAAGGCCGGCACCTACGGTGGCCGCAAGGCGAAGTTGAAGCCTCAGGGCAAGGGCAAGTTCAAGAAGGGCAAGCGGCGCTGATACGCGCCCAGACGCGCGACACCGACGCGGAAGGCCCGATCCGGATTCCTCCGATCTGCTTCTCGCCATGCGCCGTGGAGCCGATCGCCTTGGCGACCTCGGCTGGCAGCCCGAGCCGCGACGCTGATCTCCGTCGTGCGCACGACTCCGAACACGACATGCCGTGCTCATCAGCGCCAACAGGCGAGACATGTCGCCACTCGGCGCGATCACTCTGCCGCCGGCTCGCCACGCGCGTCGGCGTGAATGCCGAATCGACCCGGTCGGATCGGCTCGACTTCCGGCCCTGGATCGGGCCCGCGCGGCCTTAGCGGAAGCATTCCTTCAGGAAGTCGCAGAGCGCCTCCCATGAGCGAGCGTCGGCCTTGGGCTCGTAGACGATCCCGCGCTCGGGATCGGCGGCCTGCGGGTTCGTGAACGCATGCTTCGCGTGGCCGTAGGCATGCAGCTGCCAGTCCGCCTTCGCGTCGGTCATCTCCTTCGCGAAGCCGAGCACCGAGTCGGGCGTCGCCATCGGATCGTCCCAGCCGTGGCACGCGAGCACCTTCGCCTTGATCGGCGCCTGCTCGCCAAGCCCCGGCGGCATGAAGAGCCCATGGAAGCTCACGGCGCCGACGACGCCCGTCGCGTTCGCGCGGGCGAGGTCGAGGGCGCACAGCCCGCCGAAGCAGTAGCCCATCGCGACGACCTTGCCGGGCTCCGCTTCGGGCAGCGAGCGTGCGGCCTCGACCGACGCGAGCAGGCGCTTGCGAAGTTCGCCGCGGTCCTCGACGAGCGGCGTCATCAGGGCGCCGCACGCCTCCGGCGTGCTGCCTCGCCGCGGCGAGCCCGACGCGTCGAGCCCGTAGACGTCGGCGGCGAAGCCGAGGTAGCCCATCGCCGCAAGCTTGCGGGCCTTCTCCTCGACGAACGCGTCGCGGCCGCCCCAGGCATGGCAGATGACGACGACCGGTCGACGACCGGGCTTCGAGGAATCGGCGGCGGCGAAGCCTTCGAGTCGAAGGTCGCCGCAGGAGTACGCGACGGTG
>CAZTMB010000089.1:0-12250 GCA_964614695.1 uncultured Isosphaeraceae bacterium
CGCTCAGCCCGAACGCTCCACGGCATCGACGCAGTTGCGAAGAAGCATCGCCACCGTCATCGGGCCGACTCCGCCGGGAACCGGCGAGAGATGCGCGGCGACGGATCGCACCGCATCGAAGTCGACGTCGCCGACGGTGCGCGGTCCATCCGGTCCCTCGAGCCGATGAATCCCGACGTCGATCACGACCGCGCCGGGCTTCACCCAGTCCGCCTTCACCAGATGCGGCACGCCGGCGGCGGCGACGAGCACATCGGCGTCGCTGGCAATCGAGGGGAGGTCGGCGGTGAACTTGTTCGTCGAGACGACCGTCGCCTCTTCGCGCATCAGGAGCACCGCGATCGGCTTGCCGACGATGTTGCTCGCGCCGACCACCACGCACCGCTTCCCGCGCAGTTCGATGCCGGTCGACTCGATCATCTCGAGCACCGCCCGCGCGGTGCACGGCACGAGGCTTCGTCGCCCGTAGACCACGTTGCCGATGTTGGCGGGATTGACGCCCTCGACGTCCTTCTCGGGTGGAATCAGCGACTGCACGCGTTCCGTGTCGATTCCAGTCGGAAGCGGCAGGTGGAGCATGATCGCCCCGACGGAGTCGTCGCTGCCGAGGAGCAGCACCCGCCCGGCCACGTCTTCGTAGGTGGCGGTCACGGGCAGCCGGTGCAGGCGATACTCGATCCCGACCGCGTCGCAGGTCCGGGCCTGACTTTCCGCATAGAGCTCGGCCGCCCGATCGCCGCCCGCAAGGACCGCATCGAGGCGAACGACACGCCCCTGCCCGCGGAGTCGCGCGACCCGCTGCGAGACGTCGGCCCGCACCGTGGCGGCCAACGCCTTTCCGTCGACGAGTTGGGCGTTCTGGGTGGTCGTTTCGAGGCTGGGCTGGCTCATGGGGAAAGCGTACCGGGTCGAAATCAAGCGTCGGACCGGTATAGTCGCGCCGCGGATCGGGATCGATCCGATCTCGGCCGCGTCACGCGATCCACACCCCGCTGGAGCCTTCGAATGTCCCCGATCCGCACCTCGCTCGCCGCCGCCACCACCGCGCTGCTGCTGACCACCGCCGCCTCCGCCCAAGATGTGATTCCGGCCACACCGCTCGCGCCGGCGAAGCCCGCGCCCACGCAAGCCGCCGATCAGGCTGCGATCGAGAAGCTCGCGATCGGCGACAAGGCTCCGACGCTCGACATCGAGCACTGGGTTCGGGGCGAGGCGATCGAAGGCTTCGAGCCCGGCAAGGTCACCGTCGTCGAGTTCTGGGCCACCTGGTGCGGTCCGTGCAAGGCGAGCATGCCGCACCTCACCGAACTGCAGAAGCAGTACGCCGACCAAGGCGTGACGATCATCGGGATCAGCGACGAGGATCTCGAGAAGGTGTCGACCTTCCTCGGCACCGACGAGTGGAAGGAGAAGGCCCAGTACACCCTCGTCACCGACCCCGATCGCTCCAACCACAACGCCTACATGCGAGCCGCCGGGCAGCGTGGCATCCCGACCGCGTTCGTCGTCGATCAGGATGGCCTCGTCGCGTGGATCGGCCATCCCATGAACATGGACGCGCCGCTCGCGAAGATCGTCGCGGGCGAGTGGGATGCGAAGGCCTACGGCGCGCAGTGGGCGCGGGAGCAGGCGATGTCCGCGGCCTGGGGCGCCCGCAACCGTCCCTACATGGCCGCGAGCCGCGAGAAGGACTATGCCAAGGCCGTCGCGATCCTCGAGGAGCAGCTTGCGGAGTTTCCCGACGACCTCAACGCGAAGCTCAATCGCACGCGCATCCTGATCATCCAACTCGATCGGGCCGGTGAAGCCCTTCCGATCGCCCGTGAGATGGTCGCCGCGAGCAGCGATCCGATGATGCTCAACGCCCTCTCGTGGTCGGTCCTGGAGTCCGGCAAGGCGAAGGGGCCCGTGCTCGACATGGCGATGGACGCCGCCCAGAAGGCCAACGACCTGTCGGGCGGCAAGGATGGTTCGATCCTCGACACCCTCGCCCGCGCGTACTGGGAGTCGGGCGACGCGAAGAAGGCGATCTCGCTGCAGGAGCAGGCGATCGCCATCTCGCCGGAGGGCCGCATGAAGGAGAGCATGAAGGAGACCCTCAAGCAGTATCAGAGCGGCAAGCTCAGCGGCTGACGCCAACCCCGCTCGTCCAATCCGAGTCCTCGTTCACCGCCCGGCCCCTGCGCCGGGCGGTGTCGCGTCGATCGGCTCGAGGGTCGCGAAACCCATGTGTGGGAGCGTCCAAGCGGAGGCGTGCTCGACGCGGGCGAGACGCCCGCGGTCCACCGCCCTCGCCTCCGAAGACTCGCCGACCGAGGTGCGCGCGACTCTCCCCCGCCCCGAGATCGAGGCCTCGAAGCACGTGAGGCGTTGGTGGATGCGTCCGAGCGAGCATCCGCTCGAACGGGCGACATGATCGCGGCCCGATTCAACTCACGCATCCGCCCCCATCGCCGCAAGCTGTTCGAGCACCGATTCGGTCGACAGCGTCGTCCCGAGCCGATCCGCGATGAGCGGAACCGCCAGCGGTCCCGGAGCCGCAAGTTCGACGATCTCGATCGGCCCCTGCGCGAGGCGTTCGAGCGTCCTCGCCAATCGCTCGCCCTCGCACTGGCGATCAAGCACCTCACGACGGCTCTGTTCGAGCAGCAGGTTGCCCGGATCGAACTGCGAGAACACCTCGAAGAGAAGCGACGCTCCCGCCTGCAGCTGACGAGCCGTCGACTCGCCTCCGAGGGTGCGCTGCTGCACAAGCCCCGAGACCCTCGCGATGTCGCGGAACTGGCGCCTCGACAGCTCTCCGAGGTTCACCGCTTCCACGAGATCCTCGATCAGACGGTCGCGGGTGAAGATCGCCGTCGCCACGCTCGTCTCGAGCATCGACTCGAACGGATACGGCTCCTCGCTCCACCACTCGATGCCGTAGTCGTTGAAGGAGACCGCGAAGCTCCCGCGGCGACGGCGACCAAATCGCAGACCCAGCAGCACCGAGAGCCCCTCGTGCACCAGCCGTCCCTCGAAGGGATGCAGGAACAGATGGCTCCCCGCGCCGCCATGGCGATGGGCGTGGAAGACCTCGGCGAGGATCGCGTCGGCGGCGGGAATCCTCGATCGCTCCGCCTGCGCCGCGAGGATTCCCGCGGCCGCCCGCATCTCCGGCGTGTCGGGCGGCGAGCCTCGCCGCGCCGCGTCGAGGGTTCGACGCACCGCCGAAGCCAACGCCGTCGACAGCGGAAAACGCGAGCCCGCCCAGTGCGGCGTCGCGTTGGTGGTCGCCCGCGCCGGACGCACCGTCGCGACGAGATCGCGCATCCGCACCAGTTCGAGATGCCGCCCTGCGAACAGGAAACGCTCGCCGGGACGAAGCCTGCCGATGAAGCGCTCCTCGATCCCGCCGAGACGCGCCCCGTTCTGGAGTCGGACCGTGATCGTCGGATCCGCGGCGATCGTCCCGATGTTCAGCCGGTGCAGCGCCGCGATCCGGCGATCCTCGACGGCGTATCGCCCATCCCGCTCGACGAGCCGGTGATGCTTCGGATACGCCCCGAGCGTCGCGCCGCCGCGGCACGCCAGATCGAGACACCAGTCGAACGCGCTTCGATCGAGATCGCGATAGCACCACGCCGTCCGAACCTCTTCGAAGAGCGCGTCCGCCTCGAAGCCGCCGCCGAGACCGATCGTGACAAGGTGCTGGACCAGGCAGTCGAGCGGCGACTGCTGGGTCGGCCGAACCTCGATCTCCCGTCGCTCGATCGCCTCACGGGCGGCGGAGATCTCGACGAGTTCCATCGCATGGGTCGGCACGCAGATCACCCGGCAGGTCGCGCCGGGCCGATGCGCCGACCGCCCAGCCCGCTGGATCAGCCGCGCGATGCCCTTGGGGGAGCCGATCTGGAAGACCTGCTCGACCGGTGTGAAGTCGACGCCGAGGTCGAGGCTCGACGTGCAGACGACGAGCGTGATCGATCCCTCCTTCACCGCCGCCTCGATCCGTTCGCGAGTCTCGAGATCGATCGATCCGTGGTGGAGCGCCAGCCGCTCCGCCCACTCGGGCCGCGCCGCAAGGATCGCCGCGAACCACAGCTCCGCCTGCGATCGGGTGTTGGTGAACAGCAGCGTCGGCACCGACGGATCAAGCTTCGCGAGCAACGGCTCGAGCATCGACAGGCCGAGATGGCCAGCCCAGGGAAGCCGCATCGAGGCCTCGGGGCGGATCGACTCGACGACGATCGGCCGCGGCATCGCGTCGCGGATGATCGTCGCGCCGCCGCCCACGCCGACCGCCGCCTGCGCGGCCTCCTCGACGTTGGCGAGCGTCGCCGAGAGCGCCCAGGTGCGAACGCCGGGCGAGAACCGCCGAAGCCGCGCGAGGGCCAGCTCGACCTGCACCCCCCGCTTCGACGCGAGCAGTTCGTGCCACTCGTCGACGATCACGGTGCGCAGCGCCGAGAACCTCGCCGCGGCATCCGGCGAGGCAAGCATCAGGGAAAGCGACTCCGGCGTCGTGACGAGCACCTCGGGCAGGCTCGCCCGCTGCTTCGCCCGCTCCGAAGCCGAAGTGTCGCCGGTTCGGCTCGCGACCCGAGTGCCCGGCGCGATCGCCTCGGCCGCCTGCCGAAGCGCCTTCTCGGTGTCACGACTCACCGCCCGCAGCGGCGTGACCAGCAGCACCGCGAGCCCCTTCGTCGGCGCGATCGCCAGCTCCCCCATCGCGGGCAGCAGCGCCGCGTAGGTCTTGCCCGCGCCGGTGGGCACGTGCACCAGACCGCTCTCTCCTCGGATCTGCGCCTGCCACGCCGCCTCCTGAAAGGCGTGCGGCGTCCAGCCCTTCGAGTCGAACCAGGCCCGCACCGCCTCGAGCGGATCGGTCGAACTCTCCGTCGCGGGACTTCGGCGCATGCTTCGCGGCACCCGGCGATCCTACGTCGCCGGAACCGGGCTTCGCCCCGACGTTCGGCCACGCCAGCTTCGGCGTCCCGTCGCGTGCAGCCACCAGCTTCGCCATTGCACGGCGATCGAGAGCAGCACCGAGATCGGATGCAGCAGCGCCGCCGCGACCGGCTGCTCGAAACGCACGGCCAGCAGAAGCCTCTGCACCAGCGCCGTCACGATCGCAGCGACGGCGAGCCCCAGACCCCATGGCGAACGCCATTCCGGCACGATCGCCGCGACCGGCAGATACACCCACGGCAGCACATGGCCGATCCCGTGCAGGACGGTCACGAAGACAAGCAGCCCGATCGAACCGAGTCCTTCGAACGCGTTCTTCGCGAAGCCGCGCCAGCACGCGGCGAAGCCGTCGTACATGCGGCACGACACGATCGCGGTGCCGTCGAAGAGATCGGTCCGGTGACCATGTCGACGCAGCAGCCGAGGCAGGCGGATGCCGTCGTGCATCGATTCGCGAAAGGCGGCATGGCCGCCGCAGGCGAGCCACGCGGTCCGACGCGCGAAGAGGTACTGACCGCATCCCGCCGACGCCGCCGGATCGAGGGTCCGCTGCATGCGACCCATCGGGAGATAGCTGAACAAAATGAACCCGATCATGGGAATGAAGAGCTGCTCTCCGATCGACCGCATCTCCTGCCGCGGGAACGTGGAGAGCAGATCGACGCCCTTCGCCTCGGCGGTCGCGACGACCGTGGCGAGCGACTTCGGTGCAAAGCGCACGTCGGCGTCGGTGAAGAGCAGCCATTCCTTGGTCGCGGCGCGGCCCATGCGGTCGCAGCCGTGCTGCTTGCCGTTCCAGCCCTCCGGAAGCGGCACGGTCGCGACCGCCTTCACCCGCGGATCCGCTTCGACGAGCGCCGCCAGGATCGCCGCCGTGCCGTCGGTGCTGCCGTCGTCGTAGACGAGAACCTCGAGATCGATCGGATCACCGCCCCCGATCGCCTCGGCCGAGGCGACCGCGCTCTCGACGCAGGCCCGGAGGTTGGACGCCTCGTTGCGGGCCGGGATGCAGACTGCGACCGAGCCGCCTCGCCCCGCCGGCATCGGCACGCGATAGCGACCGAGGTTTCGCACGGTCATCAGCAGCGACACCAGCGTGATCGCCAGCGCGAGGCCCATCACCAATCCCCAGCCCTCGGGCCACGCCGCCCCCACCGCATCTCCGACCGCCGCCGGCGAAGCGGCATCCGGCACGACGGCATTCGGGGAGGGAGCGGCGGTCATCGCGAGGCTCCCTTCGACGCCGCCGCTCGGTGGCTTCGCCCATCGCCGTCGATCGCGCCCGATCGTCCGATCAGGCGAAGCCACGCGTCGTACACCGGATGCACCGAGGACCCGGCGGCCGCGAGCATCTCGAAGCGTTCGGGATCGCGCGAGATCACCGCCTCGGCGAGCCGCGACGCGGACCGCTGCATCGACGCCTGCATCGCGCGATGCCAGTCGGCGGTCGAAGGCCGACGCCCATCGACGTTCGGATCGCAACGGTCCGCCCGCATGAAGATCTCCGGCCGCTGATCGAGCCAGAATCCGTACTCGATCGCGAGCGACACGACATCGACTTCGGCGAACGCGGCCGCGATCGATGCCGCGCCGGGACGAATCGTGAGCGGCGACCGTGGATCGGTGAGGGCGCCTTGCGGCGTGAGCATGAGCACCTCCCCGCGATGGTCGCCTTCGACGGCCATTCGAGGAAGGACGTAGTCGCGCATCGCCGCGAGGCTGGCCGGATCGTCGGGATCGATCCCGAAGACGCCGATCGACCGGAAGAACCCGAACCGCTCGAGTTCGCGGCGATGCATCGGGCCGGCGATCGGACGCCCGGGATAGAAGCGATCCCAGAGCAGGATGCCGACGATCGGATCCCACCAGCTCGAGTGGGTCATCAGGACGATCGCCGGACGAGCCGAAGCGGCCAGCGGCGTGAACACCGAAGCCAGGCCCGGGTCGACCCGTACTGCATGAAAGCGCTTCCGCGTGAGGCGCCGGGCGTACCAGCGAATGCCACGGCCGATCCGGGCGTTCGGCTTCGCGGGCAGCAGCAGTTCGCGAGTGGCGTCCACCTTCAAGCAGTCCCCACGCGGGCGAAACCGCCGCGGCGCCGCAGTCAAGCTCCGACCATCGCCGACACGCGAGCCGCGGAGAGCCCGAAGTCCTCCGAAGCCGCCCACGCCGCGGTCACGCCGCTCATCATCACCATCGGCGTGCCGGGCCCCGGGTTCACGCTGCCGCCGGCGAGGTAGAGGTTGCGGTAGACGCGGCTTCGATTGCGCGGCTTGAACCCGCCGTGCAGACGCCCGTGCGACGCGAGTCCGTAGATCGCGCCGCCCTCGGCGTTGTACATGCGGTCGATGCCCGCCGGAGTCAGCGAACGCTCGACGCGGATGTGCTTCTCGAGGTCGGGCATGCCGTTGCGGCGAAGCTTCTCGATGATGACCGGTCGGTACTGCTCGAGCAGTCCGCCCGGTCCGTCCCACCGCTGCCCCGGCCGCAGGTACGGCGTGTGGACCAGGATGTACAGCGCCTCGCAGCCCGCCGGCGCCTGCGCGGGATCGCTTCGGCTCGGCACGCAGAGGTAGAGCGTCGGATCCTCGGCCGGCACGCCGCGTCGGTAGATGTCGCCGAACTCCGACTGCGAATCGCTGCTGAAGAGGAAGTTGTGGTGGCAGAGGTGGTCGTACTGCCGGTCGAGGCCGAGGTAGAGCACCACGCCGCTGCACGCCGGCTCGTACTTCGACGCGATCCGCCGCTGTTCCGCGAGATCGGCGTCGGTTCCGCGAAGGTCGCGGTAGGTCCGCTGCACATCGCAGTTGCTGACGACCAGATCCGCCTCGATGACGGTGCCGTCCTCGAGCTCGACGCCCGTCGCCTTGGAGCCCTCGACGAGGATTCTCTTCACGCCCACGCCCGTGCGGATCTCGACCGACTCCTCCTCGAGGATGCGGGCGAGCGACCGGGCGATCTCGCGGGTGCCGCCCATCGAGTACCAGCATCCCTCGTCGACCTGCGCCGCCGCGATCAGGGAGAGGATCGCCGGGGCCAGGAAGGGGCTCGATCCCACGTACTGCAGGAAGTGCTCCGAGAGCTGCGCGAGGTGCGGCTCGCGGAGGTGCTTGTGGAGCGTCGCGGCCATCGTCGAATGGATCCGCATCGCCATCACATCGCCGAGCAGGCCCGGCTCGCGGGTCGGCGGCGTTCGCACGAGGTCGCCGATGCCGCCGAGATCCTTGTAGAAGAAGACCTTCTCCGAGAGGCGATACATGCGGCGGCTGTACTCGATGAAGCTCGCCCATCCCTCGCCCGCGCCGGTGCCCGGGAACTGCTCGTCCATCGCCTTGCGCATGACGTCGACGTTCTCGCGAAGGTCGATCACCGTGCCGTCCTCGAAGAGGCAGCGCCACTGCGGATCGAGCCGGACGAGTTCGACGTAGTCCTCGGGCCGACGGCCGCTGCGGGCGATGATGCCGCGGACCACCGACGGGATCGTGAGGATCGTCGGCCCCATGTCGAAGCGATAGCCGTCCTGCTCGAGGACGTTCATCTTGCCGCCGAGGTGGCGGTTCCGTTCGACGAGCACGACCTTCGCACCGCGGGTGTTGAGCTCGACGGCGGCCGCCAGTCCGGCGAGGCCTCCTCCAATGACGACGGCGCGGGGGTTCATCGGGGTTCGCTCCAGGGGTGCTCGTGGGCCGCGGCGAGCGGCCGGGCTTCACGCGGGCGGGACGACGGCGACGCCATCCCCTCGCGATGGGACTCGATACGGTCCGGCGAAGTCTCGGGAGGCTGAACGCCGCCGGCGCCGCCGCTCGCGAGGCGACGCAGCCAACGAAGGACCGACGGCGAAGGCGTCTCCGGCGGGACGCGAAGCCATGGCGAGGTCGTCGAGCAGGTCACGCTTCTCGTGAGCGCGTGCAGGCCCGATCGCCCTCGGCTCACGCCCCAGCCGCTTCGACGATGTCCGCCGATCGAGACCGCCGGATGCGCCGTCGGCAGCAGGCAGTCGTTGATCGTGACCGTCGAAGCCTTGAGGCGGTGGAACCACGGCGAGATCGCTCGCGGGCGCCTGGTGAACACCGACGTCGCGAGATGCTGATCGACCCGCTCGTGGATCGCGACCGCCTCCTCGACCGAAGCGACCTCGACCACCGCCACCGCCGGTCCGAAGTGATCGCCTTCGACGAGCGGCGAGTCGGGGTCGGCGTGCGCAACCGCCACCGGCCGCATCCACGCGCCCCGCGGCGGCTCGATCGCGCCCGACAAGGTGCGGCCGCCGACGGCGAGCGACGCCTCGACGATCGACCACACGTGCGAGGCGGACTGCTCGTCGATCAGCCGACGCGGGCGTGCGGCGGCGGCGAGCGGCGCGAGGGCCGAGAGGAACGCGGGCATCGCCGCTCGTTCGACGAGAATGCGCCGCGGCGCCATGCAGGTCTGCCCCGCGTTCATCTCCACCGCCTGCCAGAGCACCCTCGCCGCCAGCGACGGGTCGGCGTCGGCAAGCACGAACGCCGAGTCTCGCCCGGACAGTTCCAGGGTGGTGGGCGTCAGCGACTTCGCCGCAGCCGCCGCGATCTCCCGACCCACTCGGGTCGAGCCGGTGAAGACGACGTGATCGAATCGTTCGGTCTCGAGCAGGATCCGTCCCGCCTCGCGCGACGCCTCGACCCAGGCCAGCGCTCCGTCGGGGAGTCCGGCGGCGACCGCCAGTTCGAGCAGCCGGCGCTGCGAGCGCGGCGATCGCTCCGAGGGCTTGACCACCACGCGATTCCCCGCGGCGAGCGCCTGCACCAGTTGGATGCCCAGCAGTTGGAGCGGGTAGTTCCACGTCGCGATGATCGCCACGCGTCCCAGGGGCACCCGCAGTTCCCAGTGTCGCTGACCGACGAGCCACCACGGACGGCCAGCGACCGGCGCCTCGCGCAGCAGCTCGCGGAGTTCGCGTCGATGCCAACGGATCGCGGCTCGAAGCGGCAGGAGTTCCGCCGCGACCACTTCGTGCTCGGGCTTGCCCAACTCCTCGCCGACCAGTTCGACGAGGCTCGCCGTGTCCGCCGCGATCAAGCGATCGAAACGATCGAGCCAGGCTCGGCGGGCCTCGATCGAAGGGGTCGGGTCGAGCATCGAACGCAGGTTCCAGGAGCGTGTTCGGGACCGAGCTCGCGAAGTCCCGGCGCATCGGACGCGGGTCTTGCCACGGGTCGCGAGTATAAAGGCGGCGGGCGCGCCACCTCGCTTCGGCGCCGCACGACCTCGGATTCGAAACCAGCCCGGCGAATCTCCTCCATGCCCAGACCGAACCGAGCCTCCATGATCGCGACTCCGTTCGGCGGCACCCTGCCGGTCTCCTCTCGTTCGCCTCGCGTGGCCGTCGTCGGCGCCGGTCCCGGCGGACTCGCGGCGGCGATGCTGCTCGCGTCGCAAGGCGCGGACGTCGAGGTCTTCGAGCGGCAGGAGGTCGTCGGCGGCAGGACGCGGCGGCTCGAGGAAGGCCCCTACCGCTTCGATTGCGGTCCGACGTTCTTCATGATGCCGTACGTCCTCGAAGAGATCTTCGCGGCGACCGGCGCCTCCTTGGCGGATCACGTCGAGCTCGAGCGGCTCGACCCGATGTATCGCCTCGTCCTGGGCCGTCCCGATGGCGACGACATCGTGCTCGATGCGACCGCCGACGTGCCGGAGATGGCTCGGCGGCTCGCGGCGATCGAGCCCTCGGATGGTCCCGCCTTCGAGCGGTTCGTGCGGGACAATCGCCGCAAGCTCGAGCTGATGACGCCGCTGCTTCGCCGCCCGATCCGATCGCTGCTCGATCTGGTCTCGCTCGATGCGATCAAGGCCGGCCCGACCATTCGCCCCGGCGAGAGCCTTTGGAAGCATCTTGGCCGGTACTTCCGTCATCCGCAGGTGCGCCTCGCGATGAGCTTCCAGAGCAAGTACCTCGGGATGAGCCCGTACGAGTGCCCGAGCCTCTTCTCGATCCTTCCGTTCATCGAGTACGAGTACGGGATCTGGCATCCGATC
This sequence comes from uncultured Isosphaeraceae bacterium, assembly GCA_964614695.1. Classification (GTDB taxonomy): domain Bacteria; phylum Planctomycetota; class Phycisphaerae; order Phycisphaerales; family SM1A02; genus VGXO01. The sequence continues at coordinate 10,966 of CAZTMB010000089.1, forward strand.
GGCGGCTGCAACGCGCTGGTCCGCGCGATGGCCGACCGCGTCGAGGCGATGGGCGGGCGAGTCCGGACCTCGACGCCCGTGTCGCAGATCGTCTTCGAGGGGCGGAAGGTCCGCGGGGTGCGCTGCGGCGACGAGACCCATCGCTTCGACCACGTCGTGCTCAATGCCGACGCAGGCTGGGCCCTCAAGAACCTCGTGCCCGAGTCCCTGCGGCCCAAGTGGACCGATCGCCGCATCGACTCGATGAAGTACTCCTGCAGCACGTTCATGCTCTACCTCGGCCTCGAGGGCGAGGTGGATCTGCCGCATCACACGATCCGCACCTCGAAGTCCTACGAGGCGAACCTCGCCGACATCGCGACGCACGGTCGCCTGAGCGAGGATCCCTCCTTCTACATCTGCAACCCATCTCGGATCGACCCGACGCTGGCCCCGCGCGGACACTCGAGCCTCTACGTGCTCGTGCCGACACCGAACGGTCAGGCCTCGATCGACTGGGAGCAGGCGACGCCGGCCTACCGCGAAAAGACGCTTGATCGCGTGGCGGCGCTGGCGGGCATTCCCGACCTTCGGGCAAGGATCCGCGCGATTCGCACGGTGACGCCCGACACCTGGCGAGGCGAAGGCATCCACTTCGGCGCCACCTTCAACATGGCCCACTCCCTGCCGCAGATGCTGCACCGTCGTCCGCCGCATCGCATGCCGGGAGTCGACGGGCTCTGGCTCGTCGGAGGCGGCACCCATCCGGGCTCGGGACTGCCGGTCATCTTCCTGTCCTCGCAGATCACCTCGAAGCTGCTCTGCGCGGAGGCGGGCCTCGGCGATCCGACGCTTCCCAAGCCGGTCGCGACACCGCGAGTTCGAGTGCCGCGTCCGCTCGCGGAAGCATCGCGGTAGAAGCAGCGTCCTCAGGAGTCCTCCGTCAAGAACACGCCCGTCGGCGCTTCGCCGCGGCACCAGCTGCGCCACGCGTGTCGGATCGCCGCCTCGAAGCGCCGAGCGAATCCCGGACCGTCGCAGAGCGGACTTCGCCTCATTCGATCGCGAAGCTCCGCATGCAGCGATTGGCGGCGCCGGGTGTCTGCTGCGAGCGAGACCGCCGCCTGCACGAACGACTCGTCGTCGCCGCAAGCGAGTTCCGGGAGACCGACCGCATGCAGCAAGGTCGCGCCGACTCTCGCCCGATGCACGTCGCCGACGCGGCTCACGACCGGCACCCCGTTCCAGAGGGCCTCGCAGGTCGTCGTGGTGCCGTGGTAGGGGAAGGTGTCGAGGGCGATGTCGA
>CAZTMB010000090.1:0-2689 GCA_964614695.1 uncultured Isosphaeraceae bacterium
TCCGCGCCGTCGACGACGCCGTTTCCGTCGAGGTCGGCCGCCGCATCCGCGGTGCCCCACGCCGAGAGCAGGATCGCAAGGTCCGCCCCGCCGACCGTGCAGTCGCCATCGAGATCGGCCGGCGGACACGCGCACGCGGCGGTGAGGAGATAGAGCCGTTCGAACGGCGGGTCAGGCGGCGGCGGATCGTCGGGCGGCGGCGGATTCTCGGGGTCGACCTCGTCGCAGGCGAACGCGCGGCGGAACTCGCCTCGCGCCGTGCCGCCCGAGAGGACGACGGCAAGCGTCGGATCGCCGCGCCAGGCGGCTCCGATCTCGAGCGAGGTCTCCTCGCAGGGATCGGCGTGCGTCTCGGCGAGGATCTCCAGCGCGTCCTCGCACTCGCCGCGGACGATCTGCACGAACGCCGGGAACTCCGGTCGCAGCGAGACCGATCCGACGCCGGCATCGACGCGGAACCAGTCGACGTCGCGGGGCAGGTTGCTCGTCCACTTGCCGGCGACCGCGTCGCCGCAGGCGATCGTCGCGAACGCGGGGACCGCGAGGTTGCAGCCGTCGTTGAGTCGCTCGTAGCAGGGCTCCGCCTCGGCGATCGCGGACGCGGGGATCTCGATCGTGCACGCGGCGACGTCGCAGAGCGCCGCACGCTCGACGCACAGGTCATCCCATCCGGAGGAGCAGCAGAAGGGATCGAGCCGGCAGACGAAATCGCAGCAGGTCTCGTTCTCGCAGCCTGGATTCTCGTGCGGCACGAGGCATGCACCGGGGTTCGGGCAGGCGATGCCGACGCAGAGTTCGGTCGCCGTCGCGACGCAGAACTCGTCCCAGCCCTGATCGCAGCAGAGCGGATCGAAGTCGCAGACGAGTTCGCAGCAGGCGGTCTGGATGCATCCGCCCGTCTCGTGCGGCTCGTAGCAGTCGCCTTCGGCAGGACACTGCGCCGAGGCGCGGATCGAGAAGGCTCCCGCCAGCACGGCCGTGACGATCCGAAGCATCGCCGGTCGAAGGGAGATCATCGCGATGCCTCCTTGCGGCGATCGTCGAGCGTCGAGCCGTCCCACTCCGAGAGCTCGATCGCGAGATCCGCGGCATCGAGGCGGCCGTCGCGGTTGCGGTCGGCGGTTGGCTGCAGGGCGGACTTGCGATCGTCCTGGTGTGCGGGCGTCGCGGCAGTCGCGTCCTCGAGGCGCGGCCCCTTCGTCGTCTTCGCGTCGAGTCCCGCGAGCCCGCCCTCGCCGCTTCGGTTCCTGAAGAGGTGGATCGTGTGGGTCGCGATGTCGACCGCCGCGAGATCGACGCGGCCGTCGCGGTCGAAGTCGATCGGAAGCAGGTCGCGCAGAAATCCTCCTTCGAAGATCGGAATCGGCGGGAACGCGTAGGTCAGTTCGCCTTCGGGCAGGCCGTCCGACTCGTTCCGCAGCACCGTCAACATGCCCGGCAGCGCCATGCCGGCGACGAGGTCGACGCGCCCATCGGCGTCGAAGTCCGCGGCGGCGGCGCACCAGGCGTACCCGATGAAGGAACTGGTGACCACGTGGCGATCGAGCAGGTTGCCGGTGCCGTCGTTGCGGTAGAAGACGATCGACTGCGGGAGCCCGAGCAGGATGGTCGGGGTGAGCGCATCGAGATCGCCGTCGCCATCGAGGTCGGCGAGTTCCGCGGTGGTGATCGCGGTGCGCTGGTCGCCCACAAGCGGCGTGCGGATGCCGATCGGGTCGGGCACCGCGAGCGAGCCTTCGGCGAATCGGAGGATCTGCAGTCGCCCGTTGCCGATCGTCGGCACGACGAGTTCCGGTCGCCCGTCGCCGTCGAGATCGCCCGCATGGGTCTCCTGCGGGTAGCAGAGCGCGCGGTTCTCGCGGCCGATCGTGCGCTGGTCGGCAACCGTCGGCAGGCCGCCGGCGATTCCGAGCGTCGAAATCGAACCGGACCCGTAGTTGACTGCGGCGAGATCCTTGTCGCCGTCGGCGTCGAAGTCGGCGAGCGCCAGATCGCGCGGCTCGCGCTCGAGCGCCGTGAAGGTGGGCGGGGCGAACGAGCCGCCGCCGAGGCCCCGGAGCAGGACGAGCTTTCCCAGTTGCGTGCGGCCCGCGAGCAGGAGGTCGGCGACGCCGTCGCCGTCCACATCGTGCACCACCCCGTCGTCGGTCGGGATGCCGATCTCGATCGCTTCGGGCGGCAGGAAGGTGCCGCCGGGCGTGGCCTTCAGGATGTAGAGAAGCCCGTCCACCGAGCGGCCGGGAATCGCAAGATCGGTGAGGCCGTCGCCATCGAGATCGCCCGGGATGAGCGTCGTCGGGACGTGTTCGGTCGGCAGGACGATCGAGATCGGTGGATCGAAGGCGATCTGCCCATGGGCGAAGGAGCCGCACAGGACGACCGCGATGGACGCGCCGGCCAGCCAACGATGGTTTGAATCAGGGAAGGCGTTCACGGCGGCGCCAGAAGGGGGCATTCGGTTAGGACGTTCGAGGCCGATGCGGGGTTCGCCGCCGAGGCCGATTGGGGAAGTCCAAGAGTACGAGCCGCCGCGGTGGAGGCGTTCCCTCGGCGCGAGGGTTCGGAGAGATCGTCGCGTCCGATGGCAAGCCGGGAGGGACCGGGGCTCGGACGAACACCGAACAACCTCGCCCGATCCGCGTCTTGTTCGGTGCCCGCTCCCGTTCCCGTGCTAGGTTCGGGGTTCCGG
>CAZTMB010000090.1:2789-11962 GCA_964614695.1 uncultured Isosphaeraceae bacterium
CCGCCGCCGATCGATCCTCGTCCTGCTCGGCGGCTCGGGTGCCGCGATGCTCGCCTCGACCGGCATCGCCCAGCAGTTCCAGCAGCAGACGACGACCCGGTTCCCGACGCAGGCGGAGTACACCAATCAGGCCACCTTCGGCGACCTCGACGGCGACGGCGACCTCGACATCGTCTTCGCGAACGGGCAGGGCTATTCGTCGCTCGGCGCCCTGCTCAAGCCGCGGATCTACATCAACGACGGCATGGGCGTCTTCTCGGATCAGACCGATGCCCGCGCCGCGGGCGTGACCGGATGCTTCCGCGGCGTCGAGCTCGGCGATTGCGACGGCGACGGCGACCTCGACATGGTGCTCGCGCAGGACTTCTTCCGGAAGCCGAAGCTCCTGATCAACGACGGCGCCGGCGTCTTCGCCGACCAGAGCGACCGCCTTCCCGACGCGAACCTCTCGAGCGCACGGGCGCAGTTCGGCGACGTCGACGACGACGGCGATCTCGACCTGGTCTTCAACCACAGCGGGACGAGCAGCCGCTTCGGCTCCAACGGCGCGCCCAAGCTCTACCTGAACGACGGGACCGGGCACTACACCGACGCCAGCGCCGAGCGCATCCCGACCGCGATCATTCCCGATCAGCAGGACATCCTCTTCTTCGACATGGACCTCGATCTCGATCTGGACCTCCATGTCGCGACCCGGTCGAGTTCCAACGGCGGCAGCCAGGTCTGGCGAAACGACGGCGGCGTCTTCGTGCGGATCTCCGGCGTGCCGACCGACTTCTCGACCTACTCCTACGACGCGGGCGACTGCGACGGCGACGGCGATCTCGACCTGATCGGCGCGAACGCCGACTCGGGCAACAAGGAGATGCTGCTCCGCAACTTCGCGGGCGACGGCTCGATCTGGCAGAAGATCTCCTCGCAGATCTCGCCGAATCCCTCGGTCGACGACAACGACACCAAGTTCCTCGACCTCGACAACGACGGCGATCTCGACCTGATCGTCGCGGTGCTCGGCGGCACTCGCGAGCGGGTGTACGTCAACAGCGGCAACTGCACGTTCGTCGAGAACACCTCGCTCATCTCGGCGCAGGGCGACTCCTCGCTCGACGTGATGGTGGGCGACCTGACCGGCGACGGCAGGCTCGACATCGTCACCGCGCAGGGCGAGAGCGGGAACTTCCAGAACCGGATCTACGTCAATGTGACCGGTCCGGTCGACACGCTCGCGCCGCGGGTGGTCGCGATGGACGAGATCGCTCCGGCGAAGGGCGAGGCGCCCGGACCGCAGCGAGTTCGAGCGGTCGTCCTCGACGACATGTCGAGCGACCGCGGCTTCTTCGCCCGCTCGATGGAACTGCGTTTCTCCGTCGGCGGCGGCAAGGAGCAGTCGGTGCCGATGATCTGGGTCGGAAACAGCCTGTGGCGCGGCGCGCTGCCGGAGTTCCCCGCCTGCAGCGAGGTGATCTACCGGATCGTCGCGGAGGACTTCGCGGGCAACGTCGGCGAGAGCAAGACGGTCGCGTACGTCTCGCCGGGCGACTGCGGCGGCAATCCCGCGGACCTCGACGGCGACGGCTCGGTGGGCGGCGCGGATCTTGCGATCGTGCTTGCCGCGTGGGGCTCGAAGGGCGGCGCGGCGGACCTTGACGGCGACGGCACGGTGGGCGGGGCGGACCTTGCGATGGTGCTCGCCGCGTGGGGCAGCTGAGCGCGATCGGGGCGAGGCCGGATCGACATCTGAGCGAGGCCTGAACACCATCGGATCAAGCCCCGGTCAGGTCCTGATCGAGCCTTGATCAGGGCTTGATCGGGGCTTGATCGAACGTCTGATCGAGTTCAGCCGGCAGTCGCCTCGCCGCCTTCGCTTGGCCGATCGCGTCGGGCGCGTCGCCGTCGCCGGGGCTTCGCTTCGGGCTCGGCGGGAAGTTCGATCTCCGCGCGGAGCTGCCGCACGGTCTCGCCAAGCGCCACTTCGCGCCAGGAGTCGAGCCGGAACGGGGACTCTCGCGACACGATCTCGCCGCCCTTCATCGGCCGCCCGAAGCGGTGCGCGACCTCGCGGCAGAACCAGCTCGTGAACTCGGCTCGGCTCATGACGAGTTCGGTCGCGAGGCCGAGTTCGCCGCAGCGGGCCTGGAAGCGAGGCCACGCGCGATCGACCTCCTCGCGGATCGCCCGGCGGCCCATCGCGTCGGCGATCGCGTCGGGCTCGACGGGATTCGCCAGGCCCCGCGCGACCGCGGCGACGAGCCGATCGGCGCACTGCTCGCGGGTCCGCCCGGGAATGCCCTTCACACGCCGAAGCGAGTCCTCGTCGGCGGGCCGGGCGCGGGCGATGTCGGCGACCGCGGCATCGGGCAGCGCCGCCCGCGGCGGCACGTCGTGGTCCCTCGCGATCGTCTGCCGTTCGAGCACGAGTTCGGTGATGATCGATCGGTTGACGAGGCCCACGAGATCGGCGCGGGAGATCCGCTTCACCTGCGAGCGCGGATCGAAGGGCGCCTCGGCGAGGCGCTCCGCGGACTCCTCGACCGCCCACGCGAACCGGCCCTTCGCGTCGAGCGCCTCGGCGAGCCGATCCCAGAGGAGCGGCAGGTAGCGCACGTCGTCGGCGGCATAGAGCAACTGCGTTCGCGAGAGCGGACGCGCATCCCACTCGGTGAAGGTGTGCGCCTTGCCGGGGCGATGGCCCGCGAGGGCCTCGAGCACCGTCGCGAGGCTCGCCGGCCACGCGAGGCCGACCATCGCCGCGGCGACCTGGGTGTCGACGACCCGTTCGGGCTCGCGCCCGATCGCGAGGCGGATCGCCTCGACGTCGTGGAATCCGGCATGGACGAGGGTCACGGCGTGCGGCGAGGCGATCGACTCGTAGAGGTCGCGCAGCGACGCCGCCTCGCCCCGCTCGGCGAGCCGCAGCGGATCGACGAGCGCCACCTCTCGGTCGGTCGCGACCTGCACCAGGCAGACCCGCGGTCGATAGGTCTCCTCGCCGATGAACTCGGTGTCGAAGCCGACGAGAGTCGCCTCCCGCAGGCGTCCCACGAGCGCCGCGACGCCCGCGGCATCCTCGACGAGCGTCGGATCGCCCTGCGGGACCTGCGGGTGCGCGAGCACCGGCGGCGGCTGCTCGCCTTCTGCGCCGTCGGCCTGACGGTGCCATGCGGCTCGCTTGCGGCGCCGGTGGCTCGGCGCGGGAGGGGTCGAAGGATTCGGGTCGCTCATTGGGGAACTGGAGGGGACGAAGCGCAGCGTAGCAGCGGCGAGTCGAGTCCCTACCATGACCCCGCGATCGGTCGGCGGGGTCGATGCGAACGCGCTCGCGCATTCGGCGGAATCGGAGGTCTGCATGGGTCCGATGGTCTTCGTGGTCGCGATCGCCGCGGTCGGCCTGGTGCTCGTCGTCGCGATCTTCTGGGGGATCGGCGTCTACAACCGGCTTCAGCGGCTTCGCATCCGCTCGCAGGGCGCGTGGTCGGACATCGACGTGCAGCTGAAGCGTCGGCACGACCTGATCCCGAACCTCGTCGAGACGGTCAAGGGATACGCGACCCACGAGAAGGAGACGCTCGAGGCGGTGATGACGGCCCGCAGCGGCGCGATGTCGGCTCGCGGGCCGGCGGAGTCGGGCGCCGCCGAGGGCATGCTGACCGCGGCGCTTGGCCGGCTCTTCGCCGTGGCCGAGGCGTACCCGGATCTCAAGGCCAACCAGAACTTCCTGCAGCTGCAGCAGGAACTGGGGCAGACGGAGAACGCGATCGGCTTCAGCCGGCAGAACTACAACCGCTCGGTGGGCGACTACAACGAGCAGATCGCGGTGTTCCCGGCGAGCATCGTCGCGGGCCTCTTCAACTTCGAGCCCGGCGCCTTCTTCGAGGTCGCGGACTCCGCGCAGCGCGAGGCCCCCAAGGTGAAGTTCTGATCGGCGGAAGGTCGCCACGGCGAAGGAGCGCCCGAGCATGTCACGAGATCGCGTCGTTTCGACTGCCGCCGAGGCTCCGCAGGAGGAGACCGCCAACGTCGCGCTCCGTCCGGCTCGGATGGCGGAGTACATCGGGCAGCCCGAACTGATCCAGCGGCTTTCGATCGCGCTCGAGGCGGTCCGCGCCCGCGGCGAGGCGATGGAGCATGTGCTGCTGCACGGGCCGCCGGGCCTCGGCAAGACGACGCTCGCCCACGTCATCGCGAACGAGATGGGGTCGCGTGCCTACGTGACGAGCGGTCCGGCGCTCACCAAGGGCGGCGACCTGATCGGGACGCTCACGCGGCTCGAGCCGCGCGACGTCCTCTTCATCGACGAGATCCACCGGCTTCCGGTCGCGGTCGAGGAGTACATCTATCCGGCCATGGAGGACTTCCGCGTCGACTTCACCGTCGACAGCGGTCTGCACGCGCGGACGGTCACGATCAATCTGCAGCCGTTCACGCTGATCGGCGCGACGACGCGGGCAGGGCTCCTGACGCAGCCGCTGCGAAGCCGCTTCGGCATCGCCCATCACCTCGGCTTCTACGGCCCGGACGAGCTCTCCTCGATTCTCCGCCGTGCCGCGAAGCTGCTCGGCATCGCGCCGCCCGCGGACGTCGAGCGGCTGATCGCCGAACGAAGCCGGGGCACGCCGCGCATCGCGCTGCGGCTGCTTCGCCGCGTGCGTGACTTCGCGCAGGTGCGGGCCGAGGGCGTGATCGACGCGGACGTCGTCGAGGCGGCGCTGGCGCTCGAAGGGATCGACCGTCTCGGGCTCGACGAGCTCGATCGCAAGTACCTCCGCACGCTCGCCGGCGTCTACGAGGGCGGCCCCGCGGGTCTCGAGGCGATCGCCGCGAGCATGGGCGACGACGCGTCGACGCTCGAGGATCTCGTCGAGCCCTATCTGCTTCAGCTGGGATTCCTCGCGCGGACTCGGCAGGGCCGCATGCTCACGCCCGCGGCGAAGGAGCACCTCGGGCTGCCGGCCGCGGAGGCTGCGGGCGATCTCTTCTGAGGCCGCCTGCGGTCGAGGCGTTCGCGATCACTGCCCGAAGTCGGCGATGCCGCGCGGCACGGGCCGGGTGACGCCGGGGATCGAGAAGTTGACCGAGACCGCGACCTCGTCGAGCACCAGGTCGTAGCCGCCGCTGAAGACGAGGTTGAAGTCGGGGAACGAGCGCTCGAGGCTGCCGCTGATCGCGCGGAACTCGCCTTCGCGCACGTCGTACTGCGGGCTGAAGATCACCGCGTACTTGCGGCTGAGCTGGTAGGTGAGCCCGCCTTGGAGAAGTTCAGTCTGATCGGGCGCGAGGTAGCGGTACTCGAGGAAGCTCGACACCTGCGGGCTGTGCCGCATCGAGAAGCCGACCGTGCCGAGGGCGAGGTTCTCGAGGAAGCCGCTCGTCGTGATGAGATCGCGGTCCTCGAGCATGTAGATCGCCCGTCCCGCGATCGTGAAGGTGTCGCTCACCTCCCACGAGGCGGATCCGTAGAGATGGCTGCCCCACTGGCTGAGTTCGGGCCGCCACTCGAAGAAGCGGGGAATCGGGCTCTGCGCGTACCGCTGCGCGGTGACGGAGTTGGTGAGGTCGGGCTGGAAGTTGTCGTCGCTCGGGTTGAACGCGGCGCCGAGGTCGATGGTGAGGAAGTCGACGCTGCGCCAGTTGCCCGGTCCGCCGCGCTGGGTCTGGAAGCGCTGCCGCAGTCCGACCGCCGCGACGGTCGCGCCGCTCGCGCCTTCGATCGTCTGGTCGTAGACCGGGAGCGGGCTGTCGGAGAGCGAGTCGTAGCCGTACCAGACGGTGGCGTAGGGCTCGACGACGTGCCGGATCCGGTTGATGTCGAAGAACCGGCTGCGGAGGTCGTCGCCGACGCGGGTGAAGGTCGCGCTCATCCGCGCGCCGACGCCGCCGATGAAGCGGAGCGTGTTGAAGTCCGGCGAGTAGTTCTGCAGGAACTCGCCGCCGAGGTAGCCCGAGAGCTGCAGCGAGGCGAACGGGACGACCTTGAGCGGCCCCCACGCGACGGGCAGGGCGAGCTCCTGACGCGTGTTGAAGCGCATCACCTCGTCCTGGCTGTAGCCGGCGGCGTCGTAGAGATCCTGCACCGCGATGTTGCGGTTGTTGGTGGCGAAGGTCTGCGGCCGCACGCCGAGCGACTGCGAGGTGCCGGAGGTGATGACCAGCCGCATGTAGTCGTAGCGATACTCGCTCGACCAGGTGAGCAGGTCGGAGAAGAGGCTGTCGCCGACTCGGGTGTAGTTGACCGACGGGAAGCGGTCGACCGCGTAGCCGCGGCTCGCGATGAGCCAGGAGTTCGAGAGGAAGTCGTTGACGTCGTACTTGAGGTAGGCGTCGAGCGAGGTGTTCTCGGAGATCCAGTTGAAGCCGAGCGACGTCTCGTACTCGCGGCGGACCTCGTAGTCGACGCGCCGCCACGTGGTGACGTAGCTCTCGTCGCTGATCCACGCCGCCTGGCCGCGGAGGGTCATGTCGTCGGAGAGCTGGGTCATGAAGTCGGCGGTCGCGAGGCCGCGGAACCCAGCGTCGGTGTCCTGGGTGATGCCCGCGTCGGTCTTGTCCTGACCCTCGGATTGGTAGAGCCCGTAGAGGTCGAGGTTGGCGATCGTGGTGTTGTCGCGCCAACGCATCTCGGTGCCGACGCCGGCTCCGCGGGCGGTGTAGCCGTCGATCGAGAGGTCGGCCTCGAGTTCGTCGGGCGCCTCGAGCCCGAGCAGCGACATCAGGTCCCAGCGCGTCTCGATCTCGACGCCGCGGTCGTTCTCGTAGCCGACGCGGGCCGAGCGGAGCGGGATCCGTTCGGGGCGCCCCGAGAAGCCCGGCCAGTAGAAGAGCGGCATGCCGCCGGCGCGGATCGTGGCGTGCTCGCCTTCGACATAGGCTCCGTCGTCGCGCTCGGTGACGGTGAACTCCTTCATGCCGAGGGAGAGGTGCGGCGTGAAGAACTCGCTCGTCGAGACGATCGCCTCGGAGGCCTTCCACTGGTTCGCCGCGACCTGGCGCATCTCCTCGGCGCGGGCGTAGACCGGCAGCGTGCCGCGGAGCCGGACGTAGGTCCGAAGCACCGCGTCGATCGCGAGAGCCTGGTTGTTCGGCAGGTCGTAGTAGATCTTCTCGGCACGCAGCGTGATCTCGCCGTCGGTCGCGACCACGCCGCCTTCGAGGTAGATCCCCTTGACCGAGCTGACGTCGATCGTCGCGGCGCCTTGCCGCATCGACTCCATCGCGCCCTCGGCGGTGAAGATCACCGCGCGTTCGGCGGTCATCTCGAGGCGCCGCTCGTCGGCGCGGTCCCCGGGCGCGTACTCCACGGTGACGCCGCGCTCCGCGACGATCGCGTCGTCGGACGGCTCGATGGTCGTGACGCCCGCGGTGAAGGCGATGACTCCGCCGGGCTTGAAGATCGGGACGTTCTCGAGATCGGGGCGCGGCAGCAGCACGCTCGAAGGAAGGTCGGGGAAGGCCTCCTGCGGCGACGGAATCGGTCCGCCGACGACGAGCTCCGCCTCCTTCGCCACGGGCCGATCGAGGTTCGGGCGAGCGGCAAGGGCGGGAGGGCTTGCGAGGAGTTTCTTCAGGTAGTCCGCGAGCCGGCGTTCCGCCGTGGTGACCACCGCCGAACGCGGCGCGGGAGTGCGCTCGAGGTTCGCGGTGCCGAGCGTGACGGAGCCGATCGCGCTGCCGGTGACGAGCAGGTCGCGTCCGCCCGCGGTGAGTCCCGCCCGCTGCGTCGGCTCGCGGACCTCCTCGAAGTAGATCGCGAACTGGGTGATCTCGCCGCGGGCCGACGGCAGCCGGTTGATCCAGACGACCGCCTCGTCGGCGCGGAAGCGGTAGCTGCCGAACTCGATCGCGACCTCGCCATCGACGACGAGCCGCTGCGTGTCGTCGACCGACCAGGCCCAGATCCGATGCCCGCGGATCGAGAGCTCGTGTTCAAGCGGCGTGACCGGGAGCACGAAGCCGCCGAGAGCCTGACCGGAGATCGGCGTGCGGACGACGCCCGACTCCGCGGTCTGCTGGGCGGCCGCCGGGGCGATCGCGACGGCGACTCCGAGGGATGCCGCGAGCATCGCGCAACGAAGCGTCCGCATCGGACGGGGCCTCGGGAGCGATCGCGTCGGGCAGGGCACGCCGCGGAGGATACCGGGCGCGATCAGCGCCGATAGGCGACCGGCCGGTTCGCGAGCGCGGTGATCTCGCGGATCGCGATCATGCTCGCGACGCCGATCGCGGCGAACGCGGCGATGCCGAGCGCGTCCTTCGGCAGATCGAGCGCGAGAAGCCACGCGACCGCGTAGACGCACGGCCACAGGCTGCCGTAGCGCCGGAGCTTCTCCGCGGCGGACGCCCGGTCGAGTCCGCGGGTCTTGCGGCGGACCAGCCAGACGAAGAGGACGATCGCGAGCACCGGCCACGCCATGCCGCCGGCGGTGAGGCTTCGCGGCCAGAAGCCGCCGTCGCCGGCCTGCCACCAGCCGAACACCAGGATCACGATCGACCAGGCGATCCAGCCCGCGACGAGCGCCGCGACCGCGCGGGGCGTGAGCGGAGGCCGCTTCTCCTCGAGCAGGTAGAGAGCCGCTGCCACCGCGGTCGCGTGGGTCATCGCGAGCCAGAGCGGAAGCGTGAAGGTCAGTTGATGGTTCGGAATCAGCATGTGCACCGCGTGCACGAGCCCGATGACGAGGAGGCCGACCGACGGGATGTGCTTCGCGGCGGCGTCGTAGAAGAGGATGCCCGCGGCGGCGAGGGCGGTGAGCACGATGCCTGCGGTTCCGAAGATCGCGGACGCGACCATCGCGATCAGGAGGGATCCGAGCGTCACGACGACCGCCTGCCCGGCACGGACCCGGCCGGCGGGAATCGGGCGGTTCGGGCTGAAGGCGCTGTCGTGCCGCGCGTCGAGCAGGTCGTTGAGGGCGCCGCCGAAGCCGAAGAGGCCGATCGCGACGATCGCGCCGACGAGCAACACGCCCGACAGCGGCAGTTCGCTCGTGCGGAGATAGCCGTACTGGTCGCTGTCGCGGGTGATGAGGATCACGAGCCACAGGTCGGCGATTGCGCCGAAGGCCATCGTCAGCCGCGTGAGCTGGATGGCGGTGAGGATCCTGAGGACGAATCGCTTCACGAGGGGAGAGTAGGAGAAGAGGAGAAGAGGAGAGCAGGAGAGGAGGGGAGCAGGAGAG
>CAZTMB010000091.1:0-11933 GCA_964614695.1 uncultured Isosphaeraceae bacterium
AGGGAAGCGAGTCCGTCTGGTCGAGACGCCCCCAACCGTGCAGGCGACCGTCGACATCGACCGCCCAGAGCCCGGTCGGCGCGGCATGGATGTCGACGATTCGGCCCTGCATCTCCGGAGGCACTCTGACTCCGCACTGCCACGTACGACTGTTCCGCTCGATGATGGACACTCGCCGCTTGCGGTCGAGCGCGACCACGCAGTGCCTGCAGGGAGACACTTTCGTGTAACGCCTTCGCCGATCCGGAGCAACCACGATCCGCAGCCTTCGCAGGCTCCACACGCGGAGCTGGCCGTCGTCCCGCACTGCCGCCGCCATTCCGGAAGCGAGCGCCACGCTCCGCAGCGGACTCAGATCCTTCGGCCACTTGATTCCCGGTGCGTGTCGCTCCGCTTTGGCGATCAGGCGACCATCCGCCAGCACGGCGATCCAGTCGTCACTCGTCGCCGACCAGTCTCGAATGCTGCCGCCCTTCTCTCGCGCGAGCCACTCGATCGCGACCTCCTGCTTCAGGTGCGGCACCGACCACTCGGCGAAGTCGAGACGATGCTCCTCGGCGACCGGCCATGGCGAGCCCGTGCACACGCCGCGTCCCCAGATTCGAACTCGCCCGTTGTCGAGCCGCGCGGCCGACCAGCAGCCGCGATCGGTCGACCCGGCCCTGATCTCGACCGCCCGGCCGGCACGCCGCGGCAGGGCCGACTTCGCCAGCGACATCGCACCCCACGCCCGCACGCGACCATCCGCCTGCAGCGCCAGGGTGTGCCTGTCGCTCGCGGCGACCGCGACGACCTCCTCGAGCGCGTCCGGAACGCGGCACTTCCCGGAGGACTGGTCGCCCCAGCATCGCACCGATCCGTCCGAAAGCACCGCGACGCCGTGCGCAACGCCTTTGGCGACTTGCAGGACGGTGGCCTCGCCGACCGTGTCGCCGAGCGCGAGCGGGGACTGCAGCGGTCCCAGGTTGTGCAGGGGGAGCGGTGGTGGTGGCTGCATGACTGCGCTCTCTGGTCCTCGACTCTTGCCTGTGATGCTTCGCCTTGATCCGGATGGATGCGGCGCTTGAGGGTTGCGGACTAACACATGCGTCGCGATTGCAACGCGACTCGTGCGGGTCTCGATCACTCGACTCCCGTGATGCGCGTCGCCGCGCTTGACCCGTTGCGAGATGGCAACACCTCCAGCTTCGCCGGAATGGCCCGATGCATCTCCTCGGCGTGGGAGATGACGCCCACGACACGGCCCTCGTCTGACAGGCTTCGCAACGCCGTCAGGGTGTCATCGAGTCGATCGACGTCGAGCGATCCGAAGCCCTCGTCGATGAACATCGTGTCGATCCGGCGGCCGCCGCGACGCTCCGTGGTCCGAGCCAAGGCCAACGCCAGCGACAGCGAGCCGAGGAACGTCTCTCCACCCGACAGCGTCCGGGCCGGGCGTCTGCCGCCCGCGGTGGTGTCGAACACCTCGATGTCGAGGCCGACTCTGCTCCTTCCGTCGCCATGCTCCTGCCCGCGGAGGAACTCGTACTTGTTGCCGCTGATCCTGCGAAGCACCACCGTCGCCTCGGCGAGCACCTCCTCGAGCACCGAGCCGAGCACCCAGCGGTGGAACGAGACTTGTCCGCGTCCCTGGATCGTCTCGTTCAGCTTCTCGGCCACCCGGAACTGCTGCTCTTCCTGCGATGCACGCTTCATGCAGTCGGCGTGCTTGTCGACCAGCGTCGTAAGCCGTTCACAAGCAGCACTCGCGGCCGCCTTCGAAGCCTGCGCCTGCTGATCGTCCGCCGCTGCCTTCTCCTTGCGGGCCTTCAGCGGAACCAGGTCCACTTGCTGCTTGCCCTCGACCTGCTTCTCGCACTGCGCCAGGCGAATGGTCGCCTCCGCGAGCGCGTCGTCAATCTTCTTCACCTGCTCCGCGAGCGAGGTGATCCGCTCCGCGGTGCGACCGAGAGCTTCGACCTCCGCCTCGGTCTCGAATGCGCCCGACCGGGCCGCCTCATCGAACTCGCGTTGAGCCTCGGCACGCTCCTGTTCAGTGTGCCTTCTGGCCTCGATCGCCGCGTCCCACTCCGCCTTCAACCGATCTCGTTCCGTCCGAAGAGTCTCCAGCGATTCACGGGCAGCCTTGAGGCCGCCGTCGACCTGCTTCACGCGTGCATCCGCAGCAGTATGTTCGTCCACGAGGGCCTGCTTGTCCGGGACAGCCGCGCGGGACGACAACGCCTCCTGCTTTGCTGCAAGTACCGCCTTCTCGGCCTCGAGCTTGCCGCTCGCCGTCGCCCGGTCAGCCTCCGCGTCACGATGCGCCTTGCGTGCCGCCTCGACCGCAATCCGAGCTGCCTCGACGTCTGCTTCGCTCGGAATGGCCTCCGGCAGCGACGCCGGATTCGGATGCTCACACGATCCGCACACCGGACACGCCGAATGCTTCGTCAGTTCCCTAGCCAGGCGACCGGCAACGCCATCGTGATATCGCGCCTGCGTGTCCTCCAACGCCGCTTCGGCGGCGTTCAGGTCGGCCTTCGTCTTCTCGAGTCGCTCGTCCTTCTCGGCGAGCGCAGCGAGTGAGGCAGTCCACTTCGTGGCAAGATTCTCGACTTCGACGACCGCATCCTTGCGCTCTTTCGCGAGGCAATCGATCGCCGCGATCCGCTCTTGCAAGCGGCCCATCCGCTCCCGGGTGCCGGACGCATCGTCCGCTGCCTTCGACGCCGCCTGATGCGCGGCGTCTGCCGCGTTGAACATGACCTGCTTGACGCCATGCGCCCTTTCGAGCGCTGGCAGCGCCTGCACCGCCGACTCGGCAGCCTTCCTTCGGCTCTGCAACGCCTTGAGAAGCCTGAAGGGCTCCGCGGCTCGCCTCGCGCCATCGAGTTCTCGACGGCTTGCCTCGATCTTCTCGGAGTTGGACAAGGCCGTCTCTCGTGCCTTTCGCGCATCG
This sequence comes from uncultured Isosphaeraceae bacterium, assembly GCA_964614695.1. Lineage (GTDB taxonomy): Bacteria > Planctomycetota > Phycisphaerae > Phycisphaerales > SM1A02 > VGXO01. The sequence goes on from CAZTMB010000091.1 coordinate 2,942, forward strand.
TCTCGCGCGGCAAAGAGACCCTCGTCTCTTTCGGCCTCCACAAGCGCCTTGACGGAGGCCTCGCGCTCCACCTGCGCCTTCTCATGAACTTCGATCGCCGCAGCTTCCGCCTGCTTCGCAAGTGCCAGCCTCGACTCCAGCTCCTCCTGCACCTCCACCGGATCACGGTCCCGAGTCCACTCGTGCTCAGCGAGCAGCAGCGTGCGTTCGCTCTCGACCTTCTCGCGCTCCGCTTTCGCGCTCGCCGCCCGCGCCTTCACGATCTCCTCGAAGCGCTCGTAGCGATGCGTCCGGAAGATCCGCTTCAGAAGCTCTTCGCGTGATCCAGGATCCGACACAAGCACATCCCTGAAGCGCCCCTGCGGGATCACCACAACCCGACGGAACTGCTCCGCGGTGAAGCCGGTGATCTGCTCCACCTTCTCCTTGGCTTCCTTGATCTGGCTCGCAATCAGCGTGTCGGTCCCCGACTGGCCGGAGACGCCATCCCGTCGATACAGCCTGACTGTGGCGACCGCGTCGGTCTTGCCCCCTCCTCGCTTCGCGGCTCGCGTCTGCTTCGGACTGCGCTCGATTCGATACTGCGACCCGCCTACCTCAAAGTCGAGACACACCTCCGTGGACTGGTCGTCAGCTGCGTCGCGGCTTCGCAGCTCTTCGCCGCTTCGACCGTCGAGGGCGCCGCCTCCTTGACCTTCGCCGGTCGTCTCGCCGTAGAGCGCGAAGCAGATCGCATCAAGGATCGTGGTCTTCCCGGCGCCGGTCGGACCTGTGACCAGATAGAGCTTCGCCGCATTCAGTGACTGGAAGTCGATGGTCTCGGTGCCCTTGAAGGGGCCGAACGCGGACATGGAGAGCGAATGCAGCTTCATCGGTCTTCCTCCCGCAGGGCTTCCTCGAGGCACTCGGCAGCGAGCGTCGCCACGGCCTCGCGCAGCGCGTCGTCGTCGGACTCGCTCCGACGCTCACGCAGGAATCGATCGAGAAACGCCCGAGGCGTGTCGCCATCAAGGCTCAAGGCGCCATGCCCGAGTTCGCCGATCGGCGCGCCCGCTGGCTTGAACTTCTGATCGGCGATGTGCGGATACACCGCGGCGAGCAGCCGCTTCGCTTCGTAGATGGGTGTCGGGTCGGTCAGCACGACACGGATCCGGTCGAGCTCCCTGCGGGGATCGCGCCGTCCCGCCTCCATCACCTCGTCGAACAGACCCTCGATCGTCCGCATGCCGAGCCGCTGCGGGATCTCGACCGCGTCGATCGACACCGCGCCGTCGCTATCGATCTCGACGATCGACACGCTCTTGGCGTGATCCTCCTCCGAGAACGAGCAGCGGCACAGCGAGCCGCTGTAGCGGACTCGCCCCGAGGCGCCGATCGAGTGCGGTCGATGCAGGTGCCCAAGGGCCGTGTACGAGAACCGATCGAAGCGCGAAAGATTGACCTGCTCACCGCCGCCGACGGCGATGCTGCGCTCCGTGTCGCCGACCGTGCCGCCTTGTGCGAACAAGTGCGCCACGAGGACGTGCCGCGTATCCGCATCGAGGTGGATCCCGTCGAGCCGGCGGGCGGTCGCGGCGTCATGGCCCTTGATCTCTTCGTCGCGAAGGGCCTGCCTCACCTGCTCCGGCATCGCGAACGGCATCAGGTGGAAGACGACCTGGCCGTGGGCATCCTCGAGCGTCACCGGATGCGCGCCGCCGTGACAGGTCCCGACAAGGTGCAGCCGGCCGCTCGCCATGAGTCGCCGTCCGAAGTCCAGACGCGTGCCGCTGTCGTGGTTGCCGGCGATCGCGAGCACCGGCGCGATCTCGCAGAGCCGATGCAGCGCCTCGTCGAGGATCTGGACCGCATCTTCGGCCGGATTGCCTCGGTCGTAGAGATCGCCCGCGATCACGATCGCATCGACCTTGCGTTGCTTCGCGATCTCGATGATGTGCCCGAGAGCGAGCTTCTGGTCATCCAGAAGGTCTTGACCGTACAGGGTCTCGCCGATGTGCCAGTCCGCGGTGTGCAGGATTCTCATGTGGTCTCCGGTCTCGCCGTTCAGGACGGCCTTGATGCTTGATCCGTCCTCACAAGGCCAACGCCCGATCCCCACCGCAGCGATCCGATCTCGAGCCTCTGCTCCAGTTCGTCAAGGCTCGTGCGGAGTGCGGGCGGCCTGCCACACTCTCCACCTCACCCATCCTGCCCCCACCGGCCCTTTCGCATCGGCTCGTCGGGCGGGTAGTCCCGGCTGACCTCGATCGACGCGAGCCGATCGCCGTCAAGCCCGAAGCGCACCGTCGCCATCCACGCGTGATCGGCGTGCTCGCGGATCGCCGCGATCGCCGCAGGCGGCGCCGGGGCATCCAGGAGCGGTCGCATCCAGTCCTCGAGCATCCCGCCCCACAGCCGGATACACGCCCGGGGCCGGCACGGCGTCGCGGTGTCGAGCTGCACGTCGTCGATCGCCACGAGTTCCGCCGCGACCGAGAGCAACGTCGACCGGGTCTTCGCGTAGCGGGCGTGCAGGTATCCGATCGACAGCGGCGCGCCGCGCAGCGTCGTCTCGGTCAGATCGGTCGAGATCGCGAGCTGCGGCAACGCCATCGCTTCGAGCGCCGACGCGTCGTCGCACTCGAAGAGCTGCAGGCATGCGCGTGCCGCCGCGAGCTCGTGAGGGTCGCCGCCGGCGGCGAGATACGCCTGCTCGTCGAGGCGGTCGCGGCACGCGGCGTGACAAGCGCCGGGATGCCGCGGCCACGGCTGCGAGGCACGCTCGTCGGCGTCGTCACGGGTGTCGACGCCGTCGAGATGACGAAGGCCGATTGGATCGTCGACCTTCGAGCGAATCGCCGACTGCGGACGCCGCGGGGGCGACTCGCCACGAAACTGCCCGAGCACGTTCTCGTCCCCCGCGGTCTCCGAGTCGATCTCGCCTTCATCAGCGCGGATCGACACCGGATCCGGATCTCCCGCACGCGGATCGGTCGCAAGACCCATCTGCTGACGGAAGTCGTTCATCACGCTGCGCGGGATCGCCACCTCGGCGGTCTTGCACGGGCTGTGCCTGACGATCGCCAGCTCCGGCGCCATCTCGGCAAGTTCGCCCGAGGCTCGACCGACCTCGAGCCAGTCGCAGAGGCTGTTCGGGCCTTCCGGCAGCGTGACCAGCACCAGATCGCCGGCCCAGCCGTCGCGGAAGACGACGAGGCCGTCCTGTTCGATCGACCCCACGAGCCGCCACGCCTCGGCGCGAGACTCCATCGTCACCGCGACGATCTGCCCATCGGCGCAGGCCGCGGCATCCTCGTGCGAAAGCAGGAAGGCCGTGACGCCGCCCGGATAGTGGGCCTCGATCGCCTCGGCTCGGGCGACGACCGCGATTCCGTTGATCAGGCAGGGCATGGGAACCTCCGGAAGGATGTTCGAGGCGCGACGCTTCGTGCGGAGGCCTCGACACGATCTGCGATGGCTGCGGAAGACGAGTCGATCCATGCGCGCAACCGGCACGCGACCGCCGCGGTCGCGTGAAGGTCCGCCACACGGCGACGGCTGCTCAAACCGGTCGAGCGCAACGAAGCCGGCGACTGGCCGCGTCCCTCGGGAACCTGGAATGTCGACGACGGGAACGCCCGCGATCGCACGAGCCGAAGCTGGGGCAATCGCGAGGTCAAAGTTATCACGTTCGCGTTTCGCGCCAATGCCGATTCCTCCAGAATGCCGCGTGCCGTTCACTTGCAACCCGCACTCGCTGACGCACAGGCGTCACTTGCCGCGCGCACCTCGCGCTATCACCGGTTTCACCACGCGCCGCCATCGATGCCTGCCTGCTCTCCTGGACGCCGCCGCGAGCGATCCGGCTGCCGCCCGGGAAGCACGATCTGCGAACGGGTGGCGAATCGGCTTCGTGAATCCGCCTCACACACTGCCACTCGTCGCAATGCTCGTCCGCTACGACCGCCGAGAAGCACCTAGTGCAAGCGCAAGCCGACGGCTCCAGGACTCCAAGTCGCCGCAGCGACAGGTACGCAGGAGATCGATGATCAGGGCGGCCGCAGCCGGATCGCGGCGAAGCACCGCCGCGAATCGCTCATGGAAGGGATGGGACTCGTCGAGGACGACCTCAGTTCCAGCAGCGGAACACGACTGGCGGAAGAAAGGCGGCAGCGACTGCGTGGCGTCGACTTGGGAACCGCCGGCGTCCCGGGGTCGGTGGCCACGCGACATGGACGAGTCCACACTGCTGCCCGATCGATCGTCACCGTGCGGCGCGGACAGCGCACCGGCCGCGGCGAGGTCGGCGTGAAGCAACGAGGTCACGGTCGTCCTCGTGCGGCTCCGCTCGACAGACAGCCTGGCGAGCTTCGTCAACACCGGCGCCATCGCCTTCCGAAGCATGTCGTGAAGCGGCGTCCCGGGGCCGATCCTCACCCCCTGCTTGTTGTTGGTGACGCCAAACAGTTCGTCGAGCTCCGGTCCGAAGCGGATCTCGGCCCGGTACCAGCCGTCGGTCCAATGGCTCTTCCTGAAGAGGCTTGGGACGATGTCGATCTCGCGACCAGCACGGACCACGCTCACGCCGCGTGACTTGTCGAAGTTTCGCCGAGCGCGCTCAGCGTTGCTCAATCGGGTCGGGCCGATCTGCCACGACTCCGGCAGCATCGAGAAGCGAATCTCGATCGAGGAGAGGGCATTGACTCGTCCCGGTACGGCGACCGGGACGGTCAGCTGCTGCTCGAGCGAGGCGACATCATCACCCGGCAGCGCCGCCTCGGGCATGAGAAACAGCGGATCGAAGGGCGCAATCTCAACGCCGTTCAGATCGATGACGACACCCTCGGAAATGAAATGTCGAAAGATCCGACCAAGTTCGAAACGCAGGTCCGACTCAAGGTGCTCGACCTTGCCGTCGTGATCTACGCCGCAGAGGCTCTTCCACGCGACGATCGTCCCGCTCTGGCCCACCGCGAGTGACGCATAGGGAGCGGGGATGGTGGCGGGCTGCGCTTCCGGGATGTCGGTGAGCCTGCGCTCCCGGAACGACGGGCAGTCGAGCACGGTCCAGTACGGCCGATCGCCCCGAACCCACGAGTAAACCTCAGTCCGATCGGAGTAGCTGACGCTTGCGGCGGGCAGGCCCATGCCGAAGCGGCCGAGTCCGCTGCGGTCGCCGAAGCGAGACGATTCCCCGAACTGCAGCGAGGCACGCAGCCTTTCTGGCGACATGCCGACGCCATCGTCGGCCACGACGATCTCAACGACACGGGGGATGGCGGGACGGCCGGGCCCCGACTGCTCACGCTCGACCGCGATCAGCTTGATGCGAATGTGGCGAGCCTCGGCCTGAATCGAGTTGTCGATGAGCTCGGCGATCGCACATGCAGTGCTGCGATAACCGCTTTCGCGTACGGACTGGATGAACTGGTCGAAACGAACGAGCGGGCATGAAGCAACCATGGGCTGTTCCTGTTGAGTCGGATGGGAGGTCGCGAACGGCACTCGAAGGGTGTCCGCAGCGAGCGATTTGGTCGCCGCCCGGAACGCCCGATCTACGACAGTCAAGCAGGTCGGGTTCGGGAATCCACCTCACAATCTTGCGCACCTCTCCACGGCCGTGCGGCTCAGCCGCTCGCGCTCGCACTGCCACGCCGCCCGGCGTCGGATGGACACAGCACGGATGAACTGGTTTCAACGCACGGGCGGAGATAAGGCGACCATGGGGTGTTCCTGTTGAAGTCGATGGGATGTCGCGATCGGCACCCACGCGGTGCCGCACGGAAACTGGTTTCGTCGATCGCTTCGGGCGGGGCGGAGATCACGGCATTGACGCGAAGGACTTGCGAACGCGGTATAGCGGGGGCTGGAGACGTCTCCTCAACGAACCTCCCCACCACCTCTCGTTCGCCTGGCCAAGTATGCCCCGAGTCACGTCCGGCATCAGGCGGACGGTTGGCGAGATTTGCCCCCGGGCGCGCTTCGTTGTTCGCTGACGAATCAGGCGAATCGTCCGCCTGCTGCCGGCAGTTCTGGAGCGAACTGTCATGCATGCACAACGACACTCCTCACCACTCTCGCCTGATCGTCCCACTCCCCAAGCTGAGCGATCCCGCCGGTTGCTTCGAAGCGATCGATCTCTTCATCGAGTCGATCGTCTGCGGACGCTCCCGAGCGAAAGGACTGATCCTGAGCGGACCGATCGGGGCCGGCAAGCGACTGGCGGCGCTCGCCGCGGCTGTCGAGTTCGGAACCAGCGTGGTCGAACTCGAGCCGACTTCGCTTGCTTCCCGCGACGAGTTGCTTTCGCTCCTCGGCAAGGTCGGCGGAGACGGCGTCTTGGTGATCCACAACTTCGATGAGCTCCCGAGCAAGGCCCAACTCGACATCTCGCTTCTCATCACCACGGGGCTCCTTCTGGATCGGACCAACCCCTACTCCGAAGAATCTCATTCCGCTTCAACGCCGACGCACCCGCTCCCGCCCCGCATGCTGATTGCCACAACCAACCAGATCACGGGGATGCCGCCCGCCTTGGTGCAGGCGTTGCCGTGCTTCAGCCTGCGTCGCTCTCGAGGCCTCATCCGATCCTCGCTGCGAAGGCACCTCGGCGGTTCGCAGACGACTCTCGACGGCCGGACGATCGATCAGCTCGTCGATCTGATCTACTCAAGTCCTTCCGACTGCTTCGACTTGGTGGTCACCGTGCTCGATGGGCAGGCGGGACGCTGCGAGGCCCGGCACCTCGATGCTGCGGCGGGCAGCCATCTCGTCGGACTCTGCTGGTCGGTGATGTCGATCGGCGACCTGATCGAGGCGCTCCAGACCATCGCCGCGGAGCGGGGTCGGGGAGTCGACAATCTGATCGAACTCGCCAGCGATCTCGGCGTTCCCGAGTGCCTGCACGATGAGGTGCGGCGCCATGCCGATCAGACTTCGCAGAAGTCGGTCGGAGACGTCTTCGAGCGCATCGCGGAGCACGCCCGGCGGTCCCCTGGCGATTGTCATGGTGAGCATTGAGCCGAACCGGCGGGACTCTCCCCGCCTTGCGCAACCAGGTGTGGCGACCGCGACGATCACGCGCGGTCGATTCGAACGCGCACCCTCATGCCCACGGGCGATGCGGCACACCGATCTTGAACTGCGGAGGTCAGGACCTTTGGTACATTCCCCGCACTTTCAGGGGCATGTCATGGCCACACGACGCCGGCCAGTTCGCGGTCTCCGCCGCACGCAGGCGGAGATCCGCAAGAGCCTGGTCGAACTGCAACGCTCGATGCGCGACGGCGTGACGCTGGGCGAGGTGATGACCCGCTTCCGGGTCAAGCGCAGTCGCGCCATCGAACTGATGAACGAGGCTGCGGCCCTTGTGAACACGACCGTCGTCTCGAGTGGTCGAGGACCGTCACGTGTCTACCGCTGCGACGATGCCGATCCGTTCCGACTCGAACTGAGCGAGTCCGAGGTCCTCCCTGCGCTCGTCCTCCTGCGTGATGCGCCAACGCCGCTGTTCGGAAACGCCATGCGGCAGGCCGAGCGGATCTCGGATCGCCTGCCTGCGGCCCTCGATGCGGCGACCGCCAAGCGAATCCGGACCGTCGCCAACCGGATTCGACTGCGATTTCAGCCAACCCAGTCCGCGGCTGAGGACGCCTTCTCGATCATCGTCAACGCCGTAGCAGACCACTCGACGATTCGATTCGGCTACGCGACTGCCGAGAGTCTCCCCACCCTTGCCAGCCGAGCCGATCAGGATCGAATGATGACCCCTCGGGAGGTGGAGCCGTGGGCCGTGTTCTTCGCGAAGCGCCACCTCTACGTCATCGCCAAACCAGTCGGCGGCTCCGCGCGTGCCTCGACCACCATCGACCGCTTCTCGACGCTGCGCACCTTCAAGCTGACTCGCATGCGGAATGTCCGCGCCACCGAGACCCGATTCCGCGTCCCCGCATGGTTCGACCTCGATGCGTACCTCGCCGACTCGTGGGAGGTGGTTCGATTCGGCTCCAAACCGAAGTCGAAGGTGGTGATCGATCTTGCCCCGCTCGCGGCGGAGAACCTCCTGGACACCACCTGGCACCCGAGTCAAGAGGTTGAGAGGGACTCGACGGGGCGGATTCGACTGACGGACCACGGCATGGTCCGGGTCAGCTTCCGATTGAGGGGCTTTGACGAGATCAAGTACTGGGTTCTGGGGCTGGGCTCGTTGGCCCGCGTGGTCAAGCCGGAGGCCTTGAGGCGCGCGGTGCTCAACGAGATCGAGGGGATGCGAAAGCACTACTGATGAGGTCCTCCGTCGGACTCTCATGTGACCACAGTGGATCAAGGAGACCATCGATGACCGAACAAGAGCGCGCGGAAATGTACCGAGAGTTCCTCGTCAACGAGGGATATGCAGCCAAGATCGACGAGGATGGCGACGTCTTCTTCAAGTGCGAGGGGATGACCTTCCTAATCCTTATCACGGACGATGATGAGTTCTTCCGCCTGGTATGCCCGGACTTCTGGTCCATCGAAGACGATGCAGAGCGGACTCGCGTCGTCCTCGCAGCGGGCGAGGTGAATGCCCGAATCAAGGTGGCCAAGGTCTACCCGGTCCGGGACGACACCTGGGCCTCGTTGGAGATGTACTGCTCGCCACCCTCCGCGGTGCTCCCAGTCCTGCTGCGTGCGATGGGCACGCTTCGAGGAATCGTCAGCGCGTTTCGAGATGCGATGCACGAGAGTGATTGATCGAGCGCCAGCGCCGGCGAAAGCAAGACGCCGTTCGTCGCTCCGCAGAGCGCTCCGCGTCTTGCTCCTGCCGTGTCGACTTCAGCCTGCGATCGCTCGCTGACCACCCGCCCGTAGACTCCGCTCGGCATGTCCGCCGACCGCATCGACTCCTTCTCGCCCGGATCGCTTGAAGAAGACCTCCGCGTCGCGATCGAGTCCGCACTGGGCGAAGGCGACCTGCGATTCGACGAGAAAGGACCCGGGTCGCCGCGGATACGAACGCATGATCGCGGCCGCG
>CAZTMB010000092.1:0-11485 GCA_964614695.1 uncultured Isosphaeraceae bacterium
AAACCGCCCCGCGGAGCCGGAGTGATCCGGCGACCGCGGGGCGTGTTCAGGGGCGAATCGAGTTCGCGTCGAGAGCGATCAGAGCACCGGGCCCCAGTTGAGGAGCACCAGACCCAGATCGGCGCCATCCACGATGCCGTCGCCGTTGACGTCGGCCATCGGATCGTCGGTGTCCCAGTTGAGGAGAAGCATGCCGAGATCCGCACCATCGACCGTGCCGCTTCCATCGATGTCCCACGGGGCCTCGATCTCGGGCAGCACGAACTGCGCTGCGGCATACTCCTGCTGCGCGGCGCCGTCGGGGTAGACCGCGTAGCTCACCGAGCCTGCGAACGCGAGCGTCTCGCCATCGAGGGCCTGCGGGAGCACGAAGCGCCCCACGCAGACCTGTCGCGTCGACGGATCGGTGAGACCCTGCAGATTCAGCGGATTCGAGTTGTACCAGCCCGCGCCCACCGGCGGGATCTCCGCATCGCCGGTCCCGAAGTCGGGGTCGAGCGTGGTGGTGTTGTTGCCCGCCGGGCCTGCGACGCCGCCGATCAGCACGTAGCTGTCGATGCCTGCGGTCGCCGGATCGGTGAGCGAGGGCAGCCACGTCCCGCCCGCGAAGTCGTTCTGCACGAAGGCCGTCGACTCGCTCGGAACGATCACGCTGTCGTAGACGTTGACGATCTCGACGCTGGGCTCGCTGAATCGAGCGAAGACGTCGACGACGACGTAGCGGGATCCGCCGACCACCACCTGGTCGATGTCGGCGAACCATCCTTCGAAGACCGCGGTCGGCGCGCAGTTGCTCTCGGCGACGCCGTCGCAGTTCTCGTCGACGTCGTTGTCGCAGATCTCCTCGGCGCCGGGGTTGATCGCCGGATCGCCGTCGTCGCAGTCGGAGTCGTCGAGCACGTGGCCCGCCGGCGCCTCGCACGCGAGCGTGCCGGGATCCGCCGAATCGCCGTAGCCGTCGCCGTCGGCGTCGATGTGCCAGACGACCGCGTCCGCGTCGTCGACGCCGCAGCCGCAGATGCCCGCTTCGGTCTTGTTCGGATCGGCCGGACACTCGTCGAGGCAGTCCGGCGTTCCGTCCGCATCGGTATCGGTGTCGGCGACACCGCAGCCGCAGCCGCCGGGGGCGATCTTGTTCGGATCGGTCGGGCAGCCGTCGATGCAGTCGGGCGTGCCGTCGCCGTCGCTGTCGGTCTCCGCCACGCCGCAGCCGCAGGCGCCGGGCGTGATCTTGTTGGGATCGGTCGGGCAGCCGTCGATGCAGTCGGGCGTGCCGTCGCCGTCGGAGTCGGTCTCCGCCACACCGCAGCCGCAGATTCCGGGATCGGTCTTCGCCGGATCGGTCGGGCATCCGTCGCATGCGTCGCCGACCCCGTCGCCGTCGGCATCGGCCTGATCGGCGTTGGGCGTCGCGATGCAGTTGTCGAAGCAGTCCGAGACGCCGTCGCCGTCGCTGTCCGGGCAGGCATAGGCGACCGTCGAAGCAGGCCCGCTTCCGAGCGGATCATCGAAGGCGAACTGCGCTGGCGTGCCGAGACCCTTGTTGTAGCCGCAGTTGGCCGCGAAGCTCAGCGTCTCGGGGATGTCGTCGCCGAGGATGACGAACCGCGCAACGTGCGTGCGCAACGTCGACGGGTTCACCCGTCCCTGCAGATTGGGCGGATTGGAGTTGAACCAACCCGAATCCTCCGGCGGCACCGGCGCCGTCGGCGAGGTGAAGCCCGGATCGAGGGCGGTGGTGTTCGCCGAGCCGATCGCCCCGCCGACGCGGACGAACGAGTCGTTCGCCTCGGTCAGCCCGAGCGACGGCAGGTTCGTCGTCTGCAGGACCGACCACGTGCCCGGCTGACCGGAGAGCGTGTTGAAGTCGTTGTGATGGAACGGCGATCCGCCGAGGTTCGAGACCGCGGCGTTGAAGACGTTCAGGATCGTGTCGGCGCTGTTGTCGAACTGTCCGTAGACGTCGACCACCGAGTACACCGTGCCGTTGATCGTGACGGCGGATGCGTCGAGGACCCATCCCACGAAGTCGGCGGCGGCGGAACCGGTCAATCCGGCGACGGCGACCACCGACGAAGCGGAAAGCGATAGCAGGCTCTTCTTCACATGCATGAACGGAACTCCTTGAAAGCCGTCTCGACGAGTGCTCGCCGCCGACCGGACCACGATTCGATCGAAGGTATCGATCAAGGTGCCTCGATCTGAAGTGCAGACCGCCCGGGCATCTTCCCCAGAGTGCGTCGAAGTCCGGGTGGACCCGTCGAACCGCTGGTACCGCGTCGACGCCCCGGGACCCCTTCGATTCGGGCGACGAGTCTCACGATCTCGCTTGGTCGAGCGCCGCCCTCCGCCCGCTCCATCGCCTCGCGGAGGCGCGATCCTCATGCCGATCTAGGTCGCACTTATCGCCTCCCGAGCCTCGCGCCATGGCCACCATCCTGCTGCTCATCGTCTCCAACTGCTTCATGACCGCCGCGTGGTACGGGCATCTCAAGTTCAATTCGGCGCCGATGTGGATGGCGATCGTGCTCTCCTGGGGCCTCGCCTTCTTCGAGTACTGCTTCATGGTGCCGGCGAACCGGATCGGCCACGTCGGCGCGGGCGGCCCCTTCACCGTCGCCCAACTCAAGATCCTGCAGGAGGCGATCACGCTCGGCGTCTTCATCCTCTTCGCCTGGATCTGGCTCCGCGAGACGCCCCGGTGGAACGAGTGGCTTGCGATGGGGCTCGTCTTCGCGGCGGTGCTCGTGGCGGTGCTGCCGGGGCGTCCTCGTGAGATCGCGCCGGAGACCGCCGCGTCGGACTCCGCGACCGCATCGGTTACGGACCATCGCCGCGACTAGGGCTTCCACCCGCGCGTTCGGCGGCCGGGTGCGCACGCGACGGCCGCCGTGGGCGAACGCCTCAAACGCATCTTGCCTCTGGAATCGGCGCGAACCGGTTCTACCGTCGAGGGCATGAGCCACACCCGCCCGTTGCTGATCGCTTCAACGCTTGCCCTGTTCGCCGTGCCGTTGCAGGCGCTCGCGCAGATCGCGGCGCCGACCGGCGTCGATGCTTCCGACGGAACGCTGACCGACGGCATCGCCCTCTCGTGGGATGCGGTCGACGAGGCGAGCAGCTACCGCGTCTATCGCAGGCTCGGGACGACGCCGCTTCTGCAGGTCGGCACGACCTCCGAGCCGGCGTTCCTCGACACGACGGCGTTGCCTGGTCGCCTCTTCGAGTACGTCGTGCGGGCGATCGCCGACGACGAGACTTCCGATCCGAGCGACAGCGACACCGGCTGGCGCAACGTGCCGCCACCGGCGAACCTCTCCGCGTCCGACGGCACCAATCCCAACGCGGTGATCGTGACTTGGTCGCAGGTTCAGTGGAATCAGGGCTACCGCGTGCATCGAGGACTCGACGCCAACAGCCTCGTCGAGATCGGGCTCAGCAACGGACCGAACTTCCACGACACCGCCGCGGTGCCGGGCGTGGTCTACACCTACATGGTCACGGTGCGCCTCGAGCCGGGCGACTCGGCGCCGAGCGAACTCGAGACCGGTTTCCGCGCGGGCGACCCGCCGAGCAACGTCCCGACCGGTGTCGAAGCCGGAGACGGAACGAGCACCGAGGGCATCGGAGTGTCGTGGAGTCCAGTGGCCTCCGCCGAGGGATACCGCGTGCTCCGCGGGGTGCCCGACGGGTCCGCGAGCGACATCGCATACGTCACGCAACCGTCGTACTTCGACGACCACGCGGCCGCGGGCGTGCTGTACGCCTACACGGTGAAGGCGGTGATCGACGGCGCCGACACCGAGGCGAGCGCCGCGGACACCGGCTGGAGGAACGTGCCCGCGCCTTCGAACTTCGTCGCCTCCGACGGCACCGATCCCGACGGCGTGCTGCTGTCGTGGGATCCCGTCGAGCACGCGATCGACTACCGCGTCTTCCGGCGACGCGGGAACGGCAATCCGAATGCGCCCGCGGACGAGATCGCGACGGTCGTCGAGCCGACGTTCCTCGACACCGGCACCCTGCCGGGCAGGCCGAAGACCTACTTCGTGCGGGCCCGCACCGAGCCGGGCGTTTCGGCGGCGAGCCTCGACGACGTCGGCGTCCGCGGCCTGCCCGCGCCGAGCGACGTGCGGGCGAGCGACGGCAGCTTCACCGACCGGATCATGGTCCGATGGCGACCGGTGCCCCGCTCGGGCGGCTATCGCGTGCTTCGCACCGGTCCCGACGGGATCGAGCAGGAGATCGCCACCACGCATGGCCCGGTCCTTCAGGACGTCAACGCGATGCCGGGCGTTACGTACGCCTATCGCGTCGCAACGCTCGCCGGCGGCGAGGATGCGCCTCTCAGCGAACCCGACACCGGGTGGATGAACATTCCAGCGCCCACCGGCCTCGCCGCGAGTGACGGAACGTCGATCGATGCGGTGCTGCTTTCCTGGAACGAGGTCGATGGCGCCGTCGGGTATCGCGTGCTGCGTTCGACCGCCGGCGAGCCTGCGACGCCGATCGCCGTCGTGCCCGGACCGCCGTATGCGGACGCCTCGGCGCTGCCGGGAGTTCCCTACACCTACGTCGTGACCGCGCGGACGCCAGCCGGCAACTCGAGAGCCAGCGAGCCCGATGCGGGCTTCCGCAACGTGCGGGCGCCGAGCGGCGTCTCGGCGAGCGACGGCACGTTCCCGGATCGCGTCGAGATCGTCTGGAACGCCGCGACCGAGCCGGTCGTCGAGGGCTACGTCGTGCTTCGGCAGCTTGAAGGCGAAGCGGAAGCGACGCCGATCGGCGAGGTTGCCGCCGACGAGCAGACTCGCTTCGACGACTTCACCATCCCCGTCGATGTGATCGGCAGCTACGCGGTGCAGGCGCGGACCCCCGCCGGTCTCTCCGCGTCGAGCGTCGCCGACACCGGATTCCGACAGGCCGCCCCCTTCCACGGAAGCGATGCGATGACCTCGGGCGGCGTTGGCGGCGGGTTCGGCTCGATCGTCACGACCCGAGGCGACCGTGGTCTTCCCGTCGCGTTCAAGCCCTCGCCCGGGATCGATCGCCCGACCGTGGCCGCGGCGGACGCAGGCAAGGCCGACGCCGCAGCCCCCGCCGATCGCTCCGCCCGCGTCGACTCGGACGCGCCCGCCGACATCGTGGCGCCGGACTCCGGCGAGGAGATCGCGGTCTGCCCGCGGCTGCTCGCACGGACCGAGGCGATCGAGCGGCGGCTCGCCAAGACGCTCGAGGACGACCTCGAGCGCCGCTCGATGCGAACGCACGTCGAGTTCCTCGCGGCGATCTCCCTCGACCCGACCGGCGGATGCGGGTTCGCCGCCGGCGATCTCGATCTGAACGGCATCGTGGACGAACTCGACCTCGCCCTGCTCATCGAAGCATGGTGGATCGGCGACCTCCGCTTCGGCGATCTCGATGGCGACGGCCGCGTCGACGAGTCCGACTTCGCCGACTGGTGCGGCGTGCCCACGACCGACTCGACCCGCTGAGCCGACCCGATCGCGTCACCACAGCGCCCGCCCGTGCCGCGACGTCCTTGCGACGCGGGCGGTGTCGCCGCAATCCCGACGCGACTCAGGAGGCTGACGCGGATGGCGAATCGCCCCGGGGCTTGAGCGGGCTGAACCGGGGCGAGGAGATCCCGCGGGCCACCACCAGCATTCTCGCGGCGAAGATCGCCACCATCACCAGCACCACCGTCAAGAAGACCGGTTCCACATCCACGTCCTGCGGCGCGATGGTGTTCGACCACAGCACGAACACGGCGGCTCCGCAGATGCTCAGTTCCGCATAGAAGGAGCGGGTCAGCGTGGGCTGCCCCCGCCCCTCGCGGATCACGTCTCGCAGCACCCCGCCTCCGGCGGCGGTCAGGAAGGCGAGGAACGGCCCCCACACGATGAGCGGCTCGAGCCGGAAGCTCATCGCGATGTAGACGCCGGTGATGGTGAACGCGGCGAGGCCGATCGCATCGAACACCTCGATGAAGCTGATGCCGCCCGACTTCAGCCTGGTCGACTCCCTGCCTCCGCGCCGACGGACCGCGAGGTCGTACGCGATGCCGACGAGGTAGGAGATGGCGACCGTCGCCAGCAGTAGCCAGACGGTCTGCTGGCTGAGCATGATCCCCAACGGGTGCCGAGCGACGAGAAGGTCGCGCAAGGCTCCTCCACCCACCGCTGGAAGGGCGGCGAGGATGAACGCCCCGAAGAGGCTGAAGCGTTCCGCCCTCGCGATCAGGACCCCCGAGAGCGCGAAGGCGACGGTTCCCAGCGCGTCGAGCACGTCGAACCAGGTGCCCGAGAGCGCGATCCCGATCAGCGCCGGGATCGCGAACTCGCGCTCGATCTCCTCGATCCGGCCGCGCCTCCGCATGGACTCGATCGCGTCGTTGTAGGCGGCGATCAGGGCGGGCGTTCTCGGTTCGATCCTGAACAGCGTGTGCACCGGTGCGTCGTAGATCACGAGCGGGGTCGGCGTGATCATCGTCGCGGAGTCCTGCTGCCCGATCGCATCGTGACCCGAGAGCCAGTCGGCGACGAACCCGTCGATTCGCCCCGCGGAGGTGGCGTCGGCCAGCGAGCGTTCGGATCCGGCCTCTCGAAACAGGCGCGCGTGCGTCGAGGCGAGTTCCGCGAACGACTCGCCGAAGTAGAAGTCTCGGGGAACGCCCAGACGGAGCGAGCCTTCGTCGAGCCATCGCTTCAGGTCGGCACCGCTCTCGATCGAGCGAGCTTCCCCCGTCCGCTCGTGGAGGAAGAGGGTCAGCTTCTCGTCCCGGTAGCTCACTCCCGGTCGACCGATCGCCAGTCGATCCTCGGAAAGGAACGCCCCGAGCACCGCATCGACCTGCCCCTGCTCGAGCCGATTCAGACTCGCCTCCCAGGAGTCGGAGAGAACGAACTGCGGTCGGTACCCCGCGAGTGTCAGCGCCTCCCGCACGATGGCGACGTCGACTCCCACCACCCGCTCGTGCGAGTTGCTGTGCAGGGAGGGAATGGCCATCGCATACGGCGGGCGCTCTTCCCACGCGATCAGAACCACGTTCTCCACGCTTCGTTCGGCGACGGCTTGGGCGTCCGACCCGCTCGGACCCGTGACAACGGGGCGATCCGCCGTGTCTTCGTCGAGACCGATGGAGTCCAGCCCCCAAGGCTGGTCGCCGGCCGAGGTGTCGGTGGCGAGGCTGACTCGCCTCCACGGACCCGCCGACGCGAGCACCCCGACCACGAGGAGCAGCAGGATGAGGCGGATCGGGTGACTCATGATGAGTGCCCATCGACCGAGGGATCCCGCGGACATCGACATCGGCGTCGAGGACTCCGCGACCGAGATCCGCGGCGAAGCCCTCACCGAGCCCGAGGTCGGATCCGAACTCCCCCCGGGTGGACGCCGGACGTCCGGCCGAGGCCACGGGGCTCGGCCCTCAGGGCGAGCGTGGACGACGTCGGTCGGCGTTTGGTGGCGAACCCGATCGCGAGGGCGGCGGTGCCTTGGCGACCCGCCCGCCTCGCGGCAAGACTCGCCCAGATCGAGGCAGCGAGGTCCCGGCGGCGAGGAGGCGATGGCGATCGAAGGCGGTTGACGCTGAAGCTCGAATCGCTCATCAGGATGAGCGAGGTGCCGGCGGCGGTGTTCATCGAAATCGCCAACAACGAACCGCGGTAGATCGCGGCGATGTCGTCGAGGGCGTTGATCTCCGCCGCGGACATGAGCCGGTCAAGGTCGGAACCGCCGGCGAAGCGCGACAGGTCGGTACCCGAAGCCAGGCAGGCCTACTGCTGATTGCCGCCGGGAGAAATGATGTTGCCGACCTGGATGTTCAATGCCCAGGTCGAACTCGCCAACGCAAGGCTGGCGACGAGGCCGAGGTCGATCCGCGAGCCTCCGGCGACGTGGAGTCTCGAGTGCGTGGATCAAGAGGGGCGGCTCGACCCGACACGTCGACGTCGTCACGGCGGGCGAGGCGGGTCACGTGGAGCCACCGGTGCTTCCAAGGGCCCGCCCAAGACTCGTTGGGCTCCGGCGACACGATCCCGACTCGTGGCGCGCGCCCGACGTCGACCTGAGTGACATCGCTCGCTACAACCCGGACATGGATCGCGGAACTTCGTCGACAACGGCCCAAGCCCACTGGCAGTCGGTCTACACGAGCAAGGCCGACGCGGAACTGAGCTGGTTCCAACAGCATCCGAGCGCCTCGCTCGCCCTGATCTCGCGGATCGAGCCGAGACCGGTCCGGATCCTCGACGTGGGCGGCGGGCAGTCGGCACTCGTCGGGGCGCTGCTCGACGCAGGTCCGAACGATCCGCCGGAGTCGCTCGCCGTGCTCGACCTTGCGCCGGCCGCGATCGAGCGTGCGAAGGCTCGTCTCGGCGATCGGTCCGATCGCGTGCGATGGATCGTCGGCGACGTGCTGACGCTCGACGCACTGCCCAAGGTCGACCTCTGGCACGACCGTGCGGTCTTTCACTTCCTCGTCGAGCCCGACGAACAGCGCCGCTATGCCGAACGAGCGGCGGACTCGGTCGTTCCCGGTGGTCATCTGCTCGTGGCGGCCTTCGCGCTCGACGGTCCCGAACGCTGCAGCGGCCTGCCGGTCATGCGACGCGACGCAGCGTCGCTTGAAGCCGCGTTCGCCCCGGCGTTCCGGCTGGTCGACTCCCGATCGGAGACCCACGTCACGCCGTGGGGCAAGCCTCAGGCCTTCGTCTACGGACTGCTGCAACGCGAGGGCTGATCGGCTCGGGCCTGCGGGCGTTGCGCCTGCAGCGGACGACGCCGCCTGACCGAGAGAAGGACCGAAGCCCCGCACCGAGGGCGCTCTCGCCACGCCTCGGAGCCACCGACCATGTCGACCCCCCAAGCCGCGGAACCCCGCCGACGCGGCGCGCTCGTGCGCTTCCTCGACCTCGTCGAGTGGCTCGGCAACCTCCTGCCCCATCCGGTCACCCTCTTCGCGGCGCTCGCGGTGGCGATGGTGCTTCTCTCGGGCGTCTTCGGCGCCTTGGGCGTCTCCGTCCAAGACCCCCGTCCCGACGGCGTCGCGGGCCGCGCGCCCGACGGCATGATCCGCGCGGTGAGTCTCCTGAACGCCGACGGGCTGCGTCGGATCTTCGAGAACCTCACGTCGAACTTCACCGGC
This sequence comes from uncultured Isosphaeraceae bacterium, assembly GCA_964614695.1. Taxonomy (GTDB): domain Bacteria; phylum Planctomycetota; class Phycisphaerae; order Phycisphaerales; family SM1A02; genus VGXO01. The sequence goes on from CAZTMB010000092.1 coordinate 9,149, forward strand.
TTCGCCCCGCTCGGCGTCGTGCTCGTCGCGATGCTCGGCGTCGGCGTGGCGGAACGCTCGGGGCTCCTCTCGGCGGCGGTGCGGGGCCTCGTGCTCGGTGCTCCCCGGACGATGGTCACCGCGGCGATCGTCTTCGCCGGCGTCGTCTCGAACACCGCCTCCGAACTTGGCTACGTCGTGCTCATTCCCCTCGCGGGGGCGATCTACCACGCCCTCGGTCGCCATCCGCTCGCGGGCATGGCCGCGGCCTTCGCGGGCGTCTCGGGCGGCTACAGCGCGAACCTCCTGATCGGCACGATCGATCCGCTGCTCGCCGGCATCACCGAAGCGGCGGCGCAGCTCATCGATCCCCAGTACACCGTCGCCGCCACCGCCAACTGGTACTTCATGGCGGCCTCGACCTTCCTCGTCACGCTCGTCTGCGTCGCGGTCAGCGTCTTCATCGTCGAACCGAAGCTCGGCCCGTACGACCAAGGGCGTGCCGACCCCGCGGTGCTCGACGGACGCATGATGGATCCGCTCACCGCCACCGAGCGGCGCGGCCTGCTCGTCGCGGGGCTCGCGGCGGTCGCGGTGCTCGGTGCGATGGCCCTGACGATCGTGCCTTCGTGGGGACTGCTGCGGAATCCCGACACCGGCGACGCGCTTCGCAACGCGCCCTTCTTCCGCGGCTTCGTCACGTGGATCCTCGTCTTCTTCGTCGTGGTCGGATTCGCCTACGGCCGCGTCGTCGGCACCATGCGACGCGATCGCGACGTGATCGACGCGATGGCGTCGGCGATCTCGACGCTCGGCCTCTACGTCGTGATGGTCTTCTTCGCGGCGCAGTTCGTCGCCTACTTCGGATGGAGCAACCTCGGCGCGATCACCGCGGTCGCCGGGGCCGACTTCCTCAAGGACACCGGCCTCACCGGTCCGGGCCTCTTCGCGGCGTTCATCCTCGTCTGCTGCGGGGTGAACCTCATGATCGGCTCGGCGTCGGCGCAGTGGGCCGTGACCGCGCCGATCTTCGTCCCGATGCTCATGCTGATCGGATACAGCCCCGAGGTGATCCAGGCCGCCTATCGCATCGGCGACAGCACGACCAACATCGTCACGCCGATGATGACCTACTTCGGCCTGATCCTCGCATGGGGATGCCGCTACGACCGCAACCTCGGCGTCGGCACCATGATCGCCATGATGCTCCCCTACTCGATCGCGCTCATCGTCTGCTGGACGCTCTTCTTCTTCCTGTGGGTCTTCGTGCTCGAACTGCCGGTCGGCCCGGGCTCGCCGACCTTCTACGCCGCGCCGACGGGATGAACCGCCACGCGGAGCGCGTACGACGCGCCAACCGCCTGCATCGCCTCACGCGACCAGGCTCGCCGCGAGCATGACCGCGTCGATGTCGAGGTGCTCGTTCCAACTTCGGCTCGCCTGCGCCGCCGGATCGAGCCACGCCGCCTCGAGACGATCCGCAAGCGGTCGATGCCGCTGCAGGCGCTCGATGTGATCGAGAAACCACGTCGCATCGGGGCCTCCACCGAAGCGATCCGGCGCATCGCGGATCGAGGTCTCCGCCGCGCCGATCGCGCGAAGGCCGATCGCCAGACCCAGTTCGCGAAAGGCGAGGCGGCTGTCGGGGGGGCGATGAAGTTCCTGCTCGATCGAACTCGCTTCGAGGCTGCGCACCGCATCGGCCAGCACCCGCGGCAGCAGCGAGTCGAGTCGCAGTCGGCCCAGGGCGATCAGTTCGATGAGGTGCGACGCCTCGACGAGCAGGCCGCCAAGCCCCAGCGGATCGAGCGTCGCCCAGCTCGGCACGAGATCGCCGATCGAGCGCAGCGTGGCGGCCTCGCCGCCAAGGACCGTGCCGTCGGCGCCGAGTTCGTCGGCCGTGGCGGCGATCCGCTCGATCGCCACGAAGCCGTCGAGCGGATCGAGATGCCCCATCGACTCGACGAGCGGCCGCGAGAGATCGACGCTCGCCTTCCAGATCATCCTCGGCGCGCCGCTTCGCGGATCGCGCCGCACGAAGCCGCGGCACGCCGCCTGCGCCAGCTCGATCGCCGCCTGACTCCAACGAAGGTCTCTCGTCGCGGCGGCAAGACGATCGAGCGCGTGCATCCACTGCGTCAGGTAGTGGAAGTACTGCCCGTCCCGCTCCCACTCGAGGCGGTCGTCGAAGGGCTCGTCGATCGCTCGTTCACGAAGCGGCTTCCCGATGCGCAGCCCGCCCGCGGTCGGATGCCGTTCGCCCTGCGACTCGGAGAGGCCGCTGATCCATCCTTGGTTCGGGTCGTCGCGGCGATGACGCCCGAGCACGTGATGGACGAGATCGACGAGTTCGAGGGC
>CAZTMB010000093.1:0-6816 GCA_964614695.1 uncultured Isosphaeraceae bacterium
CTCGGCCCGATGGTGGGTCACGTCGACGAGCACACCGCCCGGATCTGGTTCCGGCCCGCCGAGGCGGATCCCCGGCCGCGAGCGTGGCGGTGCGTGGCGATCGCGCCTGACGGACGCGAGGTCGCGTTCGATGAGGCGACGCCCGATCCCGACCACGACTTCACGATCGTCTTCGATCTCAAAGGACTCGCGCCGAACACCCGTTACGGCGTGGAGATCGCGGGACCCGAGGCCGCCTCTCCGCATCGCGCCTCGTTCACCACGGCGCCGCGCGATGCGTCGTCCGCGAGGGTGGTGCTGGGACTGGGTTCCTGCGCACCGTCCAAGCCCGACGCGATCTGGGATCGCATCCAAGCGGAGGGCTGCGAGGGCTTCGTCTTCCTCGGCGACACGCCCTACATCGACACCGATCGACTCGAACTCGCGCGGCAGCGGCATCGCGCGTTCCTCGCGCCGCCCGAGATCGCACGGCTGCTCGCCTCGATGCCGACCTGGTGGACCTGGGACGATCACGACTTCGGCGTGAATGACGGGCACGGCGACTTCGCGGGCAAGCACGTCGCGCGCACCGCCTTCGCCGAGTACCGCGCGAACGCCACCTTCGGTCAGGATCTCGATGGGACGCCGAGCACCGATCGCTTCGGCGCGGGCCGCGGCATCCACACCTCGTTTCGCCGCGGGCCGATCGAGGTCTTCCTGCTCGATCCCCGATGGTTCAGCCGCACCGAGCCCAGTTGGGCCGACCCCGAGAAGCCCACCTGCCTCGGCGCGCGGCAGTGGGCATGGCTGCGCGAGGGCCTTCTCGCGAGCGACGCGCCGTTCAAGGTCCTCGCGACCGGCATGATCTGGACCGACAAGGGCAACGCCGAGCTCGACGACTGGCACACCTACGCCCACGAGCGAGACGCGATCTTCGACTTCATCGCGCGGGAGCGGATCCCCGGCGTGATCCTCGTCGGCGGGGACATCCACGTCTCGCAGGCGATGCGGCACCGCGACCGCGTCGGCTACGACCTGTGGCACTTCGTCACGAGCCCGCTCCACGAGAAGACGATTCCGAGTCTCGACGCGGCCCATCCCGACAAGGTCTTCAGTGCGGTCGAACCGAACACGTTCCTGAAGCTCACCGCCGACTCGACGAAGCCCGATCCGACGCTGCTTGCCGAGTGGGTGACGCGAGATGGGCGACGGCTCCATTCGATCGAGCTCTCCGCGAGCGAACTGTCCCCGCGGAGCGCGAGCGATCCGGCCGATGCGGCAGACCGGCCCTGACGTGGCGTGGGACCCCGATCGGGCACTCCGAGATCGCGGCCATGGATCGATCGATCGATCCTTGAGGGTCCGATTCCTCCGTTCGCGCTTCTCCGGACCTCCACGTGCGGTCTCGGACGATCCGGCGATCGCACGAACCTTGCGAACTGCCGACTTCCGACTTGAACCGCGCGGGCTCGCGCGGCACCCTGTCGGGTCGCGCAGGTTCCGGAACCTCGCATCCCCACGAGCTTGGAGAAGGAACTTCGCCATGGACGTCGCACTCGGCACCTCCGCCCGTCGCAGCCTGTCAAGCATGGCCGGCCTCGTCGCCGCCATGGCTCTCTCGGCCGGTCTGGTCGGCGCCGCCGACGCCGCCGAGGTCACCTACACCTTCACGCTGACCGGCGCCGCGGGCTCGTTCGCGGGCAGCGCCTTCAGCGACACGACAGTCTCGTGGTCGCTGGTCGCCGACACCGAGGACGTGCAGCCCGGCTCGCCGCGTGGCTACAACGTGCGTCCGCTCGCGGGCGCGGTCTTCGTCGGCGACGAGGCCTCGGACATGACCGCGGCGCTTGTCGCGAACTCCGCGGTCTGGACCTACACGAGCGACACCGAGGGGCTTCGGATCGGCTTCGGCACCTGGCAGCCCTTCGAGAGCTTCACCTCCGGCAGCTACGACGGCCCGCTCGGCTGGAACATGCAGACCTCCTTCGCCGGCGGTGCGGTCGGCACGGAGAGCATCCTGCGTGCGATCCAGAACGATGGCATCGCGACCGACGCGGGACTTCTGCTCGTGACCGGCTACTCGACCGCGTCGTTCTCGGCATCGGTGGTGCCGGCGCCGGGCGTGCTGGCGCTGGCCGTGATCGCGGGGCTTGCGTCCCGTCGTCGCCGCTGAGTCTTCGCGGCATTGCGGCCCGGCGGCGGAAGGCTCCGATCGGCCGGGCATTCATCGGAGGCGAAGGCGAAGGCCTCGAGCCGGAGGCGGCGTGGCGGCGCGTCCGCTAGATTCCGCGTCCCATGCCCACCCCAAGCCTTCCGATCCTTTCGTTCGTCGCCTCCAACTACCGCAACTTCAACGCCCGCGCGACCCGCGACGCGCTGTACGCCTACTGGGACCACGTCTCCGCAGGCGGGCGCATGTTCTGGGCGGTCGCCGGGGCGATGAGTTCGGCGCAACTCGGCATCTCGCTCGCGCCGGCGATCCGCGCGGGGCTCGTGCACGGCCTCTCCGTGACCGGCGCGAACCTCGAGGAGTCGCTCTTCAGGCTCGTCGCCCACGAGAGCTACAAGGACTTTCCCGAATACCGCTACCTGACCAAGGCCGACGACACGCGGATCCTGAATCAGCGGATGCGCCGCGTCACCGACACGAGCATTCCCGAGGACGAGGCGTTTCGCGCCGTCGAGAAGATCCTCGTCCCGATGTGGAAGCGGGCGAGCGAACGCGGCGAGCGCCGCTTCTGGCACGAGTACTTCTACGAACTGGTGCTTCGCCTGCCGAAGTCGATCTTCGAAGGGGATCCGTCGCAGTGCTGGCTGCTCGCCGCGGCGAAGGCGAACCTTCCGATGGTCGTGCCGGGCTGCGAGGACTCGACCTTCGGCAACATCTTCGCGTCGCACGTGAAGCACGGCGACTGCAGCGCGTCGATCGTCAAGAGCGGCATCGAGTCGATGGCGCAGTTCTACGACGACTACGCGACGCTCTCGAAGGGCCGCGGCGTCGGCTTCTTCCAGATCGGCGGCGGCATCGCCGGCGACTTCCCGATCTGCGTGGTGCCGTCGATCAAGTACGACCTCGAGAAGCCCGTGAAGCCGTGGGCGTACTTCTGCCAGATCTCCGACTCGACGACCTCCTACGGCTCCTACTCGGGGGCGACGCCCAACGAGAAGATCACCTGGGACAAGCTCACCGAGAAGACGCCGATGTTCGTGATCGAGTCCGACGCGACGATCGTTGCGCCGCTCATGCTGCAGGCGCTGCTCGAAGCCAAGGCGAACCCGAAGGCCGCCGATCGGATCATCGCCGCCTCCCGCAAGGAGACGAAGCGCTTCCTCGCGAAGACCCGCTGACGCGGCGAAGCTCGCCGAGATTCCGAGGGCGCGGTGGATGGCACGTCCGGGCGAAGTCGCACTTGAGGCTGGAGACACCAATGGCCGACGATCGATCCCTGCTCTCGCTCCCGACCGGACCGGACCTCTGCGAGGCGATGGACCTCCTCAATCGCGAGGCCGGGGCTCGCGTCGTGCCCGGGCGCACGATTCCGCTGCCGACGACCGTCAGCGACTCCTTCCGCGAGACGATCGCGATGCCGTACCGATCGTCGGAGTGGCGTCTCGATCCGCAGGACGCCGAAGGGTGGCGGGTCGCCGTCGCGAACCTCGCGAAGGAGTCGACGCCGTTCATCCTGAAGATCGTCGAGAAGCTCGGGGTCACGTATCGCCGCACCACGATCGACGGCGTCTCGGTCTTCGAGGTCTCGCCGAAGGAGATCGCCCCGCGCCACGCGAACCGGCTCGTCGTCGACACGCACGGCGGCGGCTACGTCTTCAATCCCGGCGAAGCCTGCCTGCTCGAGCCGGCGGTGATCGCCGCGGCCTGCGGCGTCAAGGTGCTCGCGGTCGACTATCGCATGCCGCCGGACCATCCCTTTCCCGCGGCGCTCGACGATGCGGTCGCGGTGTGGAAGGCGGCGATCGCCATGCAGCCCGCGTCGCGGGTGGCGCTCGCGGGCGGGTCGGCGGGCGGAGGTCTCGCGATGGCGACGGTGCATCGTCTCAAGCAAGAGGGGATCGCGCTGCCGGCGGCGCTCGCGTTGCAGACGCCGTGGGCGGATCTTGCCGAAGTCGGCGACACGCTGAAGACCAACGAGTGGCTCGACAACGTGCTCGTCAGCTACCACGGGGCGGCGGCGCGTGCGGCGCCGCTCTACGCCAACGGCCGCGACCTCGGGGATCCGCTCCTCTCGCCGCTGCGAGGCGACCTCTCCGGATTCCCGCCCACGATCCTCTTCAGCGGCACCCGCGATCTCTTCCTCAGCCTCACGGTGCTCGCCCATCGCAAGCTGCGGCGCTCGGGCGTGCCGGCGGACCTCCACGTCGTGGAAGGCGCCTCGCACTTCAGCTACTTCATCAATCCCTTCGCGGCGGAGTCGCAGGAGCTCTTCGTCGAGCTCGACGGCTTCCTCGATCGGCACCTCGCGGGCTGAGCGGAGCCGCGGGAGGCCGTTCGTTCAGGATCCCGGCGGCGGGTCCGTCGGCACGACGTACTCGGCACGAAGGGACTCGAGCCGAGCGAGCATCGCCTGTTCGAGCGGCGCGTGCTCGGGGCTTCCGGCGAGGTTCTCCCGCTCCTGCGGGTCGACGTCGAGCCGGTAGAGCTCGACGAGCGGCCGCCCGTCGACGGTGGCCAGATCGAGGTAGCGGATCAGCTTCGCATCACGCGTCGCGACGCCCTCGTGGCGCGGCACGGTGTGGGCGCCGCGGGACTCTTCGAAGCGGTAGTAGACGGCATCCCGCAACGCATCATCGGCTGCCGGCTGCCCGCGCAGGACTGGCAGAAGGCTTCGACCCTGCATGTCGGCGGGAATCGACACGCCGGCGGCTTCGAGGAAGGTCGCTGCGAAGTCGAGGTTCTGGGCGAGGGCGTCCGAAGTCGATCCCGCCTCGATGACGCCCGGCCATCGCACCACGAGCGGCGTGCGGAAGCTCGGCTCGTACATCCATCGCTTGTCGTACCAGCCCTGCTCGCCGAGGTACCAGCCTTGGTCGCTCGTGTAGACGACGATCGTGTCCTCGGCGAGGCCGAGCCGGTCGAGCGCCTCGAGGATGCCGCCCACCGAGTCGTCGACGCCTTGCGCCGTGCGCAGGTAGTTCTTCGCATAGCGCTGGAACTTCCAGAGCGCGAGATCCTGCTCGGACATCTCGCCGATCGATTCCGCGAGCGCTTCGTTCTCCGCGGCGTCGGCGGATGCATACGCGTCGAGCGCCTCCTGCGGCACCCGCGCGAGCTCGTTCGCCATCCAGCGGTCGAGCCGCGACGCCTCGAAGCCCTCTCCGAGCGACTCGGGATCGACCTTGAGGTCGTAGAGCCACGCGAGATCGCGATCGATCTGCATGGTCTGGACGGCGCCCGCCGGGGAACGGCGATCCGGCGCATCGAAGAAGCTGTTCGGCACGGGAAGATCGCCGTCGCGAAAGAGCGGCAGATGGCGCGGCGCCGGCATCCAATTCCGGTGCGGCGCCTTGTGGTGCACCATCAGCAGGAAGGGCGTGCCGCTGGAAGCGCCGTCCGCGAGCGCTTCGAGCCGCGCGATCGCGGCCTCGTGGATGAGGTCGGTGGTGTGGCCTTCGCGCCGACCGCGGACGCCGTCGACGACGAGGACGGGATTCCAGTAGTCGCCCTGACCGACGAGGATCTCCGAGCGGTCGAATCCGGTCGGATCGCTCGAGAGGTGCCACTTGCCGACGACCTCGGTGCGATAGCCCGACTGCTGCAGCAGCTTGGGGAAGGTCTGCTGGGAACCGTCGAACTTCTGATCGTTGGTCGCGAAGCCGTGCTGATGGCAGTGCTTGCCGGTGAGGATCGTCGCGCGGGACGGCCCGCAGATCGCATTGGTCACGCTGGCGCGGTCGAAGCGCATGCCCTCCTGCGCGATCCGATCGATGCCGGGGGTCGCGATCGCCTCCGGTGCCGCCGACGCGCCGTAGCAGGAGATCGCCTGCATGCAGTGGTCGTCGGCCATGATGAAGACGATGTTCGGCCGAGCGGCCTTCGCCTCGGACTGGGCGACGGCATGAACCGTCGACGGCGAGGCGAGCAGCAGGGCGACGCAGAGTCCCAGCGGGATCGAGGCCATGACGCGAGCGTATCCGACCCCGAGATCGCTCATGCGGGTGGCGCGACGAGCATCGACCGCAGTCGATCGGTCGATTCGTCGCGCCATGCGAGCAGCAGCGCCGTGCCGCCGTCGGAAGCTCGAACAAGCCGCGGAAACCCTGCCAGCCGTCCAAGGTCGATCGGCGCGGCGTAGACGACCGGCCCGGCGGAGCCGTCGGCGCGGAGCCGCCGCAGCGCGATGGAGCCCATCTCGCGAGACCGATCGGTCGCAGCGCCGCCGGTCACGGGCGGTTCAAGCCGATCGACCCAGCAGGCGACCGCGCTGCCGTCGGGCAGCATGACGAGATCCGTTCGTCCGATGCTCGTGCTCGAGAGTTCGACCGGCGCGGCGAAGGTCGCTCCGCCATCGAGGCTCCACGCCGCGAGCGATCGCGGCGGGCTCGGATCCTCCGGATCGCCCGCGGCCGCGGTGAACCATGCGACGCAGACCGCCGATACGTGCGCCGCGACCGAGGGCCCGTTCACCGGGCATCCGGGCATGATCCATCCGTCTCGGGAGACCGGTTCGGGATTCGACCAACGATCGCCTTCGCGACGCACGATGAAGATGTCGCGTTCCTCGTTGGGGCCGCGGTCGCGGTAGACGATGACCGGCCCAGCCGCGGTGATTGCGGCGTCGGTGCCGCAGCACTCGCAGACTCGGGCATCGAGACCGATCGAAG
>CAZTMB010000093.1:6916-11472 GCA_964614695.1 uncultured Isosphaeraceae bacterium
TCGAGCCAGAAGGCCGTGACGCCGTCGGCGGTCGGCACCATCGAGACGAAGCCGTGTTCGACGGCGCGGGTGTCGTCATGCAGCCAGCCGAGATCCTGCCAGGTCGCGCCATCGTCGGTCGACCGGGAGACTCGCACGCCGTACGCGTAGGTTCCCGCAGCGATCTTGCGGAGATCGTGCGCGAGCAGCGAACCGTCGGGAAGCCGCCGAACGGCCGGTCGATCCGCCCAGTTCGCGAAGAGCTCCGCGCTCTCGACGATCGCGCGGGGCGGAGTCCACGCCGGATCCGCACCCTGCTCGAATCGGCTGAATCGAACGGTCGCCCCCTCGGAGTTCGGCTCGATCCACGTCGCGAGCACGCCGTTGCCGTCCTCGACGAGTTCGACTCCGAAGGCGCCCTGGCCCGAAGGAGGATCGACGCCGGTGGGCGGAGCCGCCATCGCGGCGGTGGCGAAGGCTGCGGCAAGGACGGCGGCGGAAGCGGAGGCGACGCGAAGGGTGCGGATCAGCGGGGGCGAAGTCATGGACGGAGTTCTACTCGCTCGCGGAACCCCTCGACGGCCGAGCAGGTTGGTTCCGGGATCGACGCCGCCTTCGATTCGGCGATACTTCCGCGGTGACCCCACCACCCACCTCGACCCTCGAACTCGTCTCGCGGCAGGAGGGTGTCGCGAGCGTCGTCGACCGCGAACTCGCCCGCACCGGAGGGCTGCTGCGGCTCGCCCCATGCTGGGTGCCGCGATCGTTCCTGCAGCCCGGGCGACGGCTGAAGCTTCATCCCGACGACCTCTACGCCTTCGGTCTCGATCGCGGCGGCATCGACGAGCGCTGGTTCGCCTCGACGACGGAGGCCGCCAACGAGAACCGCACGCCCGACGAGGGGCTGTCGTGGTGCGTCGTCGAACGCGAGCGATTCACCCTGAAGCAGGCGGTCGCGGAGTGCGGCGCCGCGCTGGTGGGCGAGCGGATCTGGTCGACGTACAAGCGTTGGCCGGTCTACGCGAAGTTCTTCGACAACATGGGCCCGATCCCGCACCACATGCATCAGGACGATGCGCAGGCGGCGCTGGTGGGTCGCGAAGGCAAGCCCGAGGCGTACTACTTCCCGCCGCAGCACAACCCCGTCGGCAACAACTTCCCGCACACCTTCATGGGGCTCGTGCCCGGCACCACCAAGGCCGAGGTGAAGCGCTGCCTCGAGCGATGGAACGAAGGCGACAACGGGATCCTCGATCTCGCGCAGGCCCACCGTCTGAAGGTCGGCTCGGGATGGATCATGGAGCCGCGGGTGCTGCACGCGCCGGGATCGCTCTGCACCTACGAGCCACAGTGGGGCAGCGACGTCTTCGCGATGTACCAGTCGCTCGTCGAAGGGCGACCCGTGCCGTGGGATCTGCTCGTCAAGGACATGCCGAAGGATCGCCATCGCGACCTCGACTTCATCGTGGAGCAACTCGACTGGGAGAAGAACGTCGATCCGGATTTCAAGGCGAACCGCTACCTCGAGCCGGTGATCGCCGCCTCCGGCGACGGCTGGGCCGATCGCTGGGTGATCTTCGGCCGCTTCGACGGCTTCGAGCCCTTCACCGCGAAGGAGCTGACGGTCGAGCCCGGCGCGACCTGCACCGTCTCCGATCGCGGCGCGTACGGGCTGATCTGCGTGCAGGGCAGCGGCACCATCAACGGCGAGCCGCTCTCGAGCCCGAAGATGATCCGGTTCCGCGAACTGACGCAGGACGAGTTCTTCTGCACCGAGGACGGCGCGCGTCGCGGCGTCGAGTTCAGGAACACCTCGACCGTCGAGCCGCTCGTCTGCCTGCGCTACTTCGGTCCCGAGACGAACCCGGACGCGCCGCAGGTCGGCGCGCATCGCAAGGGTTGATCCCGCTTCGAGAGAAGGAGTTCGCCATGAAACTGCACAACGCCATGTGGCCTGGACTCGTCGGCAAGGAGCCCGGGACCGACCATCCGCCGATCCCGCTCGCCCGCATGCTCGAGCTGACGGCGAACGCCTCCGTGAACGGCGCCCGCTTCGACGGCGTCGATCTCTTCCTCTTCCACCCGCACGTCGATCCCGACGCGAGCGAGGACGAACTCCGTCGCATGGCCGATGCGATCGCGGCGAAGGGTCTCGCGGTCGGCTCGCTCGTCGCCCCGGTCTGGCCCGGCACGGTCGGCGACAGCGCGATGGGGTCGGTCGAGCAGCGGGCGAAGTTCATCGACGCCGTGCGGAAGTCCTGCCGCATCGCGCGGATCCTCAACGAGCACGGCGTGCGGAAGTACGGCGTGATCCGAATCGACAGCGCGACGCCCACCAAGGCTGCCGCGAAGCACCCCGCGCAGGCGATCCGCCGCATCGCGGCGACCTTCCGCGAAGCGGGCATGGTGGCGGCGGGCCACGGCGAGCGGCTCGCCGCCGAGGGCGAGGTCTGCTGGGCGGGCATGCACTCGTGGAAGGCGATGGTCGCGCTGCTTGAGGCGGTCGACCTGCCGGGCACGGTGGGATTCCAAGCGGACCTCGCCCACACCTATCTCTACCTGCTCGGCGTGAACGCCCCGAAGGCCGCGATGCTCCCGAAGAAGCACACCGCGAAGCAGTTCGACAAGGCCTACGAGAAGCTGCTCGCGGCGTTGCGCCCGTGGACGATCGACTTCCACGTGGCGCAGAACGATGGCACGGTCCACGGCACCGGTGCCCACGACAAGACCGGACGGCACTGCCCGGCGGACGACCCCAACGGTCGCCTCGACGTTCCCGCGTGCGCGGCGAAGTGGCTCGAAGGCGCGGAAGGCCGCGGCATTCGGCACCTCTGCTGGGACGGCTGCATGTTCCCGAACGAACTGCTCGAGCGTCAGGACACGTGGAACACGATCCTGGGCACCATGATCGCGGTGCGCGACGCTCGCACCGCCGGGAGCACGACCCAGTGAGCCTCGCCTCCACACGCAACGCCGGCACCGACCTTCGCATCGGCCTCGTCGGCCACGGCTTCATGGGCCGCGCCCACGCCAACGCCATCCGTCAGGTGCCGCACTTCTTCCGGGGCACGCGTCGTCCCGTGCTGCAGGCGGTCTGCGGGCGCGATGCCGCGAGGGCGAGCGAGTTCGCCTCGGCGTGGGAGGCGGGCAGCGTCGAGACCGACTGGCGACGGCTCGTCGAGCGCGACGACGTCGATGCGATCGACATCTGCACGCCCAACGACTCGCACATGGAGATCGCGCTCGGGGCGATCGCCTGCGGCAAGATGGTGCTCTGCGAGAAGCCGATCGCCCTCGACGGCGAGCAGGGCCGACGGATGGTGGAGGCGGTGGAGGCGGCGGGGCTGCCGAACCTGGTGTGGTTCAACTACCGCTTCCTGCCTGCGGTCACGCTGGCGAAGAACATCGTTGCCGCCGGCGAGCTCGGCAAGGTGTTCCACTATCGCGCGAACTTCCTGCAGGACTGGACGATCTCGGCCGACGTCCCGCAGGGCGGCACGGGCCTCTGGCGTCTCGACGCGAAGGTCGCGGGTTCGGGCGTCACCGGCGATCTGCTTGCCCACTGCATCGACACCGCACGCTGGATCAACGGCGAGATCGTCTCGGTCTCGGCGATGACCGACACCTTCGTCAAGGAGCGGGTGCACACCGCGACCGGCCGGAAGGAACCGGTCGGCATCGACGATGCGTGCGCGTTCCTGGCCCGCTTCGCCAACGGCTCGATGGCGGTCTTCGAGTCGACGCGCTACGCGCGAGGGCACAAGGCCCTCTACACCTTTGAGATCAACGGCGAGCACAAGTCGCTGGCGTGGGACCTCCACGACCTCAACCGGCTCGCTTACTTCGACCACGGCGTGCCGGGCGATCGCCGCGGATGGAGCAGCATCCACTGCACCGACGGCGACCATCCCTACGCCGGGAAGTGGTGGGTGCCGGGGCTGTGCCTGGGCTACGAACACTCCTTCGTGCATGGGCTGCACGAGTTCCTGCGGCGGCTCGACGATCCCTCGGCCGAGCAGCGCTACCCGGACTTCCGCGATGCGCTGGCGACGCAGCTTGTGTGCGATGCGGTGCTCGAGTCGGCCCGCAGTCGGCGGTGGGTGGACGTCCCGGCGCCCTGAGCGTCAGGCCGGCGAGGTGCCGGCGACGTCGAAGAGCAGGATCGCCCCGATCGACAGGATGAAGTAGGGCACCAGCGCCGCGGCGCCGGCGTAGTCCTTCGCGATCCGCTGGCCGAAGAAGAGCATCACGATGTTGAGCGCCGCAAGCTGGGCGCTCCCCATCGCCAACGCCGTCGAGTCCGCGAAAGCGATCTGCACCGCACCGGCTGCGGCGAGGCCTCCCGCAGCGCACTCGGTGAGCGTGATCACGGCAAGCATCGGCAGCACCTGCCCCTTGAGCGGCGACTTCCCGAAGTGGCCGTTGAGCCACTCGAGGTTGCCCTTGAAGTCGAAGACCTTGTCGAGCCCCGACTGCAGGAAGAGGATCGCAAGCAGGATCGCGACGAGGAGTTGGGCGGAGACGAGGGGATCAAGCAGCCGTTCAAGCATCGGGAGCGCACCTCCGGGCGGATCCTA
>CAZTMB010000094.1:0-11305 GCA_964614695.1 uncultured Isosphaeraceae bacterium
GATGCCCCGTTCATCGCCATCGCAAGGCCGATGGTCTTCGGCTCGGGAGGCGGATGACTCGGCGGACGCCGAGATCCGCGCCACCGACAGACCGACGCCCGTCGCCCCGCGAACGACTCGCGGAACGACGGGCGCCGGTCGCGCCTCGCGGAATGTCGGGCGAGACGGAAGGTGCTCTCCCCTTCGCCCCGTCGCCTCACACCTCGGCGAGGCCTTCGCGGATGGCGAAGCGGACGAGTTCCGGACTCGAGTGGATATCGAGCTTCTCCATGATCCGCTCGCGGTGGCCGTCGATCGTCTTGGGGCTGCGCGAGAGGGTCTTCGCGATCTCCGCCCGCGACATGCCCCGGCCGATGAGGCGAAGGACCTCCTGCTCGCGATCGGTGAGCGCATCGACCTTCGAGCCCATGCTCGCCGCGGTGAAGCGTTCGCGCGATCGCAGACGCAGCGGTCTCGCCCGCTCCGCGACGTGCGAGCCGAGCGCGAAGTCGCCTCGGGCGGCCCGACGGATTCCGTCGATCACTTCGCTCAGGTCGTCGCTCTTCGAGAAGTACCCCCACACGCCCGCCTTGAAGGCGGCGGAGAGATAGTGGTCCCGCACATGGGCGGTCAGGATGACCACGCGCGAGTCCGGATGCAGGCGCCGAAGCTCCGCGGCCAGCTCGAAGGGATCGGGCCCGGGCATCTCGAGATCCATCAGCACGACGTCCGGATCGAGTCGCGCCGTCTCTTCGAGCACCCGCTTTCCGTCGGGCAGACATCCCACCACCTCGAGATCGGGTTCCGCCCCGAGCCGCACCTTCAATCCCTCCGCAAGCAGTCCGTGATCATCGACGCACAGCACGCGCGTGCGTCCGTTTCCTGAGAATCGATTGGTCATGCCACGCCTCCTCGATCGAGCGGACCGTCAATCGGCCGCTCTGCCACCACCACCGCGACGCCGTCCCTGAGCGCCCCTGCGTTGTGCGGATCCGCGACGACCGTCGCCGGGATCCCCGTCCATGCGGAACCTCCTCCGCCGATCGCGAGGACCCGGCGTCGAGGTGAACCATCGGTGAATCGCTTCGCCTCGAGGGCGGAGATCGCGTCGCCGTCGACGACGAGGATCTCGACATCCTCCGACGCGGCGCCGGGGACATCGAGGTCGATGCGGCCGCCGTGAAGCAGTCGAAGCAGTTCGACCACCATGCCTGCGATCCGAGGATCGCGCAGCGACACGAGCGCCGCCGCCGGCGACGATTCGTGCGAGCACGGCTCGTCGATCGGCAGGAGCAGCGTCACGCGGGTGCCTTCGCCCTCGGTCGCGTCGATCTCGATCGACCCACCGGCGCGCTCGACGAGTCCTCGCACCATGGCGAGGCCGAATCCTCGACCGACGCCCTGGCGATCGTGGCTCGAAGCCGAGAAGGCACGGCGACGCTGCGCGGCGCTCATGCCAGGACCGTCGTCGGCGACGCAGAGCCGCACGCGGTTCGCGTCCTCGTCGAGCGCGGCGGTGATCACCACGTTCCCGCAGCCTTCGACGGCCCGCGCCGCGTTGTCGGCAAGGTTGACGACCATCTGCGTCAACGCATCCGCGCCGACGAGCACCGGAGGCAGGTTCGGGGCGAAGATCGCCTGCAGCGAGATCCTTGCGCCGAGCTGCCCCTGCACGAGCCGACGGTGCTCGCGCCACCAGGCGGCGAGGCAGGGCGTCGATCCCGTGCCGGCGACGGGCCCCTCGCCGCGGCAGAGAGCGCGGAGATTGCCCGCGAGGCGATCGAGGTAGACGATCGCCGCGTCGATCGCCTCGACGTGCGCCTTCGCCTGCTCGGGAAGATCCATGCGCCGCAGGAGATCGGTTCGACACCGCAGCGGAAAGAGCGAGTTGGTCAGGTCGTGGACGACGCCTGCGGCGAAGGTGCCGACGGACGCCCAACGCTCGGCTTCGCGCACCTGCTCGATGAGGCGGTCGACCCGGAGGCGGCTCTCGTCGAGCTGCCGCTCGAGGTCGCGATCGCGTTGACGCAGTTCGTCCTCGAGCCGGTGATGCCGCAGCAGTTCGCCGAGGGGAAGCACCGCGTTGCCGATCACGCGGCGTTCCCGCGCGTCGGGCATCTCGCCGCGGCGAACGAAGAAGCTGACCACCGCCTGGACCTCGCCTTGGGAGAGCAGCGGAAGGATCGCGGCGCCGCGGAATCCCGCTTCGAGCCCGCGGCTGCGGCGAAGGAAGGTGCCTGCGTCGATGGAGGCGAGATCTTCGACCCACACGGGTTGCCTTTGGCTCACCGCGAGACCCGGCAAGCCCTCGGTCGCGACGATCCGCGTGCCCGCGAAGATCGACGCGAAGTCGTGCAGCGACTCGCCGATCGTGTTGAGGGAAGCGCAGGCTTCCGCCATGCCGTCATCGACCACCCACGCTTCGGCGTAGCCCCAACCCGTCGCCTTCGCGATCGCCGCCAGCACCGCCTCGAGCGCCGCTTCGGTCGTCTCGGCTTCGCCCATCTCGAGAACGAGCGTGCGGATCGGCGACAGGTCGCGACGACGTCTTGGGGTCGACGTCGTTGCGCTGTCGACGAGGCGCAACGCTTGAGATGCGTCGACTCGTCGATCCGGATGAGGCAACATGGATTCGACCGCTCCCGGTCCCGGAACCGCTTCCGGATGCTCCCGGCGAAGATTCGCCGAGCGGGGAATAGTCCTCCGCGGATGCCTTGCCGACGACAGGGAAAACGCCGCAAGTCGAGGTGCGGCGACGAGGCGGCAATCGCTCGCGCCAGGGACCTTCAGGGCGGGCTTCCCCTCGTCGAGCGAAGGCCGGCGCGGAGACTCCGAGGTCGATGCGGCGCATCGATGCGAACGAACGGTCGAACGGTCGTCGCGCCGCCGAGCCCAAGGAGGACCCTGAGCATGCGATTTCCTGAACTGCACGTGGCCGACGCCTTCGATCGCTTTCGCGACGAGATGGAGCGGGTGGCCAATCGACTTGGTGTCGGAAACGGGGAGAGCCTCGAGCGCACCGCGTGGATTCCGAGCGCCGATCTCGCCGAGCGCGACGACGAGTTCGAGATCCGCTGCGAGATTCCCGGCGTCGATCCGGCGAACATCGACGTGAGCGTGTCGGGACGCACGGTCACGATCTCCGGGCACAAGGAGGAGTTGCGGGAGGAGAAGGACGAAGTGTGCCGCTCCTGCGAGTGCCGCTACGGCTCGTTCCGCCGAAGTTTCACGCTTCCCACGGAGATCGACGCGGATGCGGTGCGGGCCGAGGGCTCCGACGGAATCCTCTCGGTCACCGTGCCGAAGGGCGCCGAGGAGGGGCGTCGCCGCGTTCCGGTGCACCAGGGCCGATCGATCCCGGCGTCGCGTTCGGGCAAGACCGCGGGCAAGTCGCACGCGCTTGCCGGATCGAACAAGTGATCGCTTCCGATTCCCCCCCGCAAGAACAGGAGGACCGCCATGCCCATGGACACGCTCAAGAACCTCTTCGTCGGGCAGCTCGAGGAGCTGCTCGCCTCCGAACGTCACGCCCGCGAAGTGATGGGCAAGATCTCGAAGTCGGCTTCCGCGCCCGGCCTTGCGACCGCGCTGCAGGAGCAGGCGACCGCCGCCCGCGAGCACTCGACGCGGCTCGAGTCGATCCTCGAACGCTATGCCCCGCCGAAGAAGGGCCAGAAGGCCGCCGCGGTGCCGAGCGAGTCGAGCGCCTGCCTTGGTCTGATGAAGGATCTCACCAAGGTCGCCGAGAACGACAAGGCGGACCCGCACGTGCGCGACGTCGCGATGCTGGCACTCGCGCAGCACTTCCTGCATCGCGAGATCGCCGGCTACGGATGTGCCCGAGCGTGGGCTCGGGTGCTCGGTGACGATCGCTCGGTCTCGGAACTCGGGCGATCGCTCGACGACGAGAAGAAGGCCGACGCGTCGCTCTCGAAGCTTTCCGAGCGCGTCAACAAGCTTGCCGCCCCGACGGTCGTCACCGCATGAACGATGCGGCGGCGACACGAGCCCCGATTGCGGATCCCTCGGCCGGCGGCGAGCCGGTCGAGGTCCGCTCGGGGTCGATGCTTCTCTCGGCGCGGTGGCGGCGCCCTCCTCGCGCGCGGGGTGCCGTCGTCTTTGCGCACTGTCCCGCGTGCGGCGACGAAGCCCCGCTCGCAGAGGCGCTCTTCAAGCGGAGCCTCGCGAGTCTCCTGCCGGATCTGCTGCTTCCGGCGGAGGCGAAGGATCCATCACGCTGCCATGACGAGGAGTTCATCTCGCAGCGGCTGCGCATGGCGGTGCGCTCGATCGTCGATCGGCCGGATGCGCGGGGGCTTCCGATCGCGGTGCTGGGTCGAGGCTGCGCCGGCGATGCGGCGCTCGTCGCCGCGGGGAACGAACCGGTGATCGCCGCGGTCGTCGCGATCGATCCGCCGCTGCTGGCCCCGGAGCCGTTTCTTGAGCGGGTTCGCGTGCCGGTGCTCGTCGTCGCGGGACCGGGCGATCTCGGCACGCCGCGCGGACGGGCCTCGCTCGAAGCGCTGCGGCGTCAGGGAGGTGTCGAGATCGCCGAACTTCCATCCGGAGCGGCGCGGAGCGACGCATTGCCCGAGCGGATCGCGGGTTGGCTCGGTCGAGTCTGTTCGCGCTCCGCGAAGTGACGCGGCGTCGTGATCGCGGCGTTCAGGGTGCCGCCGAAGCGGGAGCCTTCGGGGCCGGCGCCGTGGGAGCGGGCGTCGGCTCGATCGACGTCTCGAGACCGGCCGCCCACAGGATTCCGCCGCGCAGATGCTGCTCGAACAGCGGCTCGACGAAGCTTTCCTTGGTGTGTCCGCCGCCGGTGTACCAGCCGCGGCCCTTGCCGACGACGGGCGTCGTCTTCGCGGTGGTCGTCCACGCGATCGGGTGATCATCGCCCATGCCGCCGCCCTGGTAGGTCGTCTCGTCGAGCGTCATCAGCACATGCACGCGGCCGCGCGGGTTGTCGCGGTAGGTGTACCACTCGTCGGTGCGGCTCCAGCGCTCGGGAAGCATGCGGGTCGAGGGATGCGTGCGGTCCTCGACGTCGATCTCCGCCGGCTGGATCGCGGGATGGCCCTTGAAGTAGGCCCCGACGAGTGCGCCGTAGAACGGCCACTCGTAGGCGGTGTCCGCCGCGGCGTGCACGCCGGCGAATCCACCGCCCGCCTTGATGTACCGCTCGAACGCCTCCTGCTGCGGCTTCTCGAGCACTTCGCCCGTCGTCGAGAGGAAGACCACCGCCGCGTAGCGGGCGAGGTTCTCGTCGGAGAAGGCGAGCGGGTCCTCCGTCGCATCGATCTCGTAGCGGCCCTCGCCGATCCGCTCGACCGCGGCGATGCCGTCTGGAATCGAGTCGTGCCGGAAGCCCATCGTGCGGGTGAAGACGAGGACTCTCGGAAGCGAGTCGTCGGTCACGGGCGGATCCTCCGGGGCGGCGGCCAGCATGGCCGTGATCGAGGCGAGCAGGATCGGCAGGGCGAGGGCGGCGGATCGTTGCAGCATGCGGAGCATGCTACGGACCGATCGGGTCGCTGCGAAGCCGATCGCTCGGACTCACCGGGCGTCCGCCGCGATCAGCACTTCGACCCGATTGCGGTCCCCGAGCCTCGCGTAGCGGACCTCTGCCATCGTTCGCACGAGGTGCACGCCGAGCCCGCCGATCCGCCGATCCTCGAGCGGCGCCTCGACCTCGGGCGTCGCGTGCGCCGTCGGATCGAACGGCGAGCCCTCGTCCTCGATCACGAGACGCAGCGCCCCACGCTCGTCGAGAAGTTCGATCGAGCACTCGATCACGCCCTCTCGATCGGCGGGCCGACCGTGCGTCATCGCGTTGAGGACGAGTTCCTCCGCGGCAAGTTCAAGCACCATCGCCGCACGATCCGCGAGACGCTGCGCCGCGATGAACGCGCGGACCCATGAGAGCACCTTCGGCAGGTCGCCGCGATCGCTTCGAACGACAAGATGCCGGGGAACCGCGGTATCGCTCATGCGATCCTCCACGCCGCGTCGCATCGGGTCAGGATCGCAGCGAGGCGACCGCCTCGGGGAGATCCGCGTGGATCGCGAAGAGCGAGGAGAACCCCGACAACGCAAGGATCTCCTGCACGGTCGGCGACGGCGCCGCGAGGGCGAATCCTCGCTTCGCCGCCTTCTGTCGCTTGCCGAGGACGAGGATCGATCGCAGCCCGGCGCTCGAGACGTAGACGATCCTGCTGCAGTCCAAGACGACCGCCGGGGCATCGCCCGAGTCCGCGATCTCGCCGAAGCGACGATCCGCTTCGCCGCAGGTCTCGCCATCGAGGCGACCTTCGATCCGGATCGTCAGCACGTCGTCTTCGCGGCTCTCGATGATCACCATGGCGTGGGGTTCCTGGGGTCGATGGGGTCTTTGGTGGCGGGTCACGCCGACGCGGGCCGGATCGATCGCCCGAGCTGCCCGAGCATCCAGACGATCCGTTCGAAGAGCGTCGTGAGGTAGAGCAGGCTCGATCGAGACTCGATCGCCATGCCTTCCGCACCGGCGAGATGGATCGCGCGGATCCGTTCCATGAGATCGCCGCGATCGGCGGTCATGCCCTGCAGCACCGCGATCTCGAGCTCGTCTCGCTCGGCGAAGACCGCGACGGCGGTCTGCACGATCATGTCGAGGCTCTCGACGAGGTTGTGCCGCAGCCGTGCCGCTTCGTCGTTCGACGAAGGGTCGATCGTGGCGGCGGCTTCGGCGAAGGAGAAGAGGATCTCCTGCAGTCCTGCCGCGAGCTCCTGCACCCGCTGGATCCGCAGCAGGCGCTCCGCCGCGGTGGTGTCGAGCTTTGCTTGCGCGAGTTCGCCCTCGAGTCCGCGGATCTCCGCCGCGATGCGGCGGCTCGCCTCGAGCAGGCGGCTCGGCGAGACGCCCGAGGCTTCGCCGCGCGAGGCGCCGTCGGTGCGGACGGTGTCGAGATAGTGGGGCAGGAAGGCGATGAGCCGCGCCTGCTCCTTCTCGAGCAGCACGAGTGCCGTGTCGACGTCGTCGGTCGAGGCGGCACTGATGAACGCGACCTTCTCGAGCCGCTCCTCGCGGGTGGTCGGCGCGAGCCTCGAAAGCATCCGATCGGAGACGGGAAGCAGAGCCGTGCCGAGCAGCGAGATCAGGAGCTGCTGCGCGAGGAACGCGGCGGCGAGCCGAGACTGCAGCGCGCCCTCGACGCCGACGTAGCTGCGCATCAGCGGCACGCCGAGCAGCGGCTCGAGCTGGTAGCTCGCAAGCAGAAGGAGGCCGATCGCGGCGTTGATGAGCCCCTGGTAGAGGGCGAGCTGTCTCGCGGCGCCGCGGGCCTTCCCCGAGAGCAGGAACACCGTGCCGCCGACGCCGACCGCGGTGCCGTTCATCAGCAGCAGGACCTGCTCCTCGCTCAGCAGGCCCGCGCCGGCGAACGCGATGCCGATCACCACGATCGCCGAGGAGCTCTGGATCACGAGACGCAGGATCACCCCGAACAGGAAGACCAGGAGTCCCGAGTCCTGGATCATCGCGGCCAACGACTCGAACCACTCGAACTGCGGGAACGGCTTCGTCGCGTCGCTCATGAGCTTGAGCCCGAGCAGCAGCATGCCGACGCTCAGCAGGACCCGCGCGGAGACGTGCGCCTGCTTGAGCAGGTCGAAGACGATCAGCAGCCCGGAGATCCCGATCAGGTAGAGCACCGCGGCGCGGATGTCGATCGCGGCGACGAAGACGAGAAGCACCGTGCCGACGTTCGCCCAGCTCACCACCAGGAGCGCTCGCCGCATCGCGAGCAGCCCGCTCGAGATCATGCCGACCATGATGAACGAGACCGCCGTCGCACTTTGCGTGATCGCCCCGAAGACGACGCCCCACATCGCCGCGAGCGGCGCGTTGGCGGTGAGGCGGCCCATCACCGATCGGAACCGCCGGCTTGTGAGCTGCCGCAGGTTCGTCTTGATCCCGTCGACGCCGAGGAAGAAGAACGCGAGGCCCCCGAGGAAGACGCCGGCGAGCGCCAACAGCGGATCGGAAGGTGGCTCCGCGGCAGGCGGGGGCGAGGCGTCCACGACCGCGTGGGCGTTCGTCTCCTCGGACTCGAGATGCCCGGCGGCGAGTCCTTCCAAGGTGGCGGTTGGTGGTGGGAGGGGCAACGGAACGGACATGGGCGAGGCGGCGGTGTGCGGGCGGCCGGGCATTCTGTGGCGGCGTCCCGGGGACCGGAGGCACGGGCGGCGAGACTCGCTCGGAATCGGCGAATCTGAACGCGATCCAAACGTGCCGTTCGGGATCGGAGGCGGTGCCCTCGTTGCGGAGTCGGTGGCCGCAATCGCGGAGAGGCCACCACCTTTCCACCGAAGCGACGCGGGGGTCGATGTGCTCGCGCCTGCCAGAACGTCGGTGGGCAGCGCCCGAGACCAATGGGCCCGTCACCAACCGTTCGGTCGAATGGACAGAACTGCGGCTTCAGGACACCCGCGCCGAGCGCGGCGCCTGACGCGTCAGTCGCGGGCGTCGGCGATCGGATACGGCAGTCCGCACTCCCGGCAGCGGCGGCCGCCGCCTCGGCGCGGATCGCCGCAGCGCGTGCCGGCGATGCTCGCCAAGACGACGGTCCCGTAGCATCTCGCCCTTCGCCGCACCGATCGAGAACCCTTGAAGAGTCCAGTCCTGCACACCTCGACCGACCAGCCGCGCCGCGATCCTTCATCTGCCGCCGACCGGCCGCAGAAGCGCCTCGCGTCGCGGTTCGATCGCCTGATCGCGGTGGTGCTTCTGGTGGCGGTCTGCCTCTCGGTCTACCTGCCGGGCCTCTCGAGCCTTCCCCCGATCGATCGCGACGAGAGCCGCTTCGCGCAGGCGAGCCGCCAGATGGTCGAGGGCGACTTCCCGCGGGACTGGGTCGTGCCGATGGTGCAGGACCGTCCACGGCTCAACAAGCCTCCCGCGATCTACTGGATCCAGGCTTCGATCGTCCGCGCGATCGCCGAGCCTGGCGCCGACGAGATCTGGATGTACCGCCTCGCCTCGGTGCTCGGCGCGACGATCGCGGCGCTCGCGACCCTTTGGATCGGGGCGAGCATGTTCGGGCTTCGCTGCGGGCTGCTCGCCGCGGTGCTGCTCGCGGTCGCGCCGGTCGTCGTCTTCGATGCGCATCAGGCCCGCGCCGACCAGATCCTGCTTGCCGCGACGACGATCGCGATGGGGCTTCTCTGGAAGGCGTGGCGACTTCGCCGCGCGCCGAGCCTGCCGTGGTCGCTCACGGTCGGGATCGCCGCGATCGTGGGGATCGGCATCCTCGTGAAGGGTCCGGTGACGCCGGCGGTGGTCGTCGGCGCGGCGTTCGCGCTGGCGTGGTGGGGCCGCGCGTGGGGCTGGATCTGGAAGCTGCGTCCGATCTCGGGCGCCGTCGTCCTCATGCTCGTCGCGCTGCCGTGGGTGCTGCTTGCAGCGCGTGAACTGGGCTGGGAAGTGCTCTGGGCGCGAATTCTCGAGGAGACCGTCGGTCGCGCGAGCGAGCCGGCGGAAGGCCACTCCGGTCCGCCGGGATACCACCTCGTGCTGCTCGTCGCACTCTTCTGGCCGGGTTCGCTGCTCGCGGGGCTCGGGCTGATTCGAGGGTTCGCGAAGGCGTTCGCAAGTGACCCGCCCGCGGCAGGAACTTCATGGTTCGCGCGGAAGATCCATGCCTGGCGACATCGCCGCGTCGGCCGAAGCCCTGAGCTCTTCCTCGTCGCATGGTTCCTGCCCGGATGGCTCGCCTTCGAGATCGCCGCGACGAAGCTGCCGCACTACACGCTTCCGATGTATCCAGCCGTCGCGCTGCTGGCAGCGCGCGGCCTGATCGCGGCGGCGCGAGGCTGGGCGGAGACCCGCACGACGATCGCGCGTCTGGGCTTTGGCCTCTGGGCGGGACTGGGCCTTGTGATGGTGATGGCGCCGGCGGCGCTCGGGCTGGTCGCGTGGCGGTCGGGTTGGATCGGCGTCGCCGAGAACGCGGCGGATCCGGGGCTGCGTCGCCTCGCCGACTTCGAGGTCCTGCTCGCGACGGTCGCGGTGCTGCTTGCCGCGGCGATCGTCGTCATCGCCTGGCGGATGACGCTCTCGGGTCGCGTGCTCGCGGCGCAGCTCCTCGCGCTCGTCCCGGCGGTCGCGGGCCTGCAGACGGCCTTTGGTCTCGTGCTTCCGAGCATGGCTCGCACGTGGATCACGCCGCGAATCGTCGCGGAGCTCGAGGCCGCGGGCGCCGGCGATCGCCCGCTCGCGGCGATCGGCTACCACGAGGACAGCCTGATCTTCGCGACGCGAGGCCGGGTCGAGCGGATCGGCGAAGGCGAGCTCGATGCCTGGATCGAAGCGCATCCCGACGGCGTCGTCGTGATCCCCGCGGCGATGATCGAGTCGAGACCTGAACTCATGCAGCTCTCGACCATGGGCTCGTCGATCGAGGGCTTCAACTACTCCAAGGGTGCCGCGGTCGATCTGCTCGTCGTCGAGCGGCGCGAGCGGTAGCGCTCGACCAGCCACGCCGCGGCGCGGGACACGCTGACCGGATCCTGTTCGCGATCGACGAGCAGGTTCGCCTCCCGCATCGAGGCCACGTCGATCGCACCGACGATCTTCCGAAGCGCCGCGACGAGCGCCGGATCCTCGGCGGCCTCGGCGCCCACGAGCAGCAGCGCTTCGTAGGGAGGAATCGCGGGTTCGACCACAGCGTGCCGGAGTAGTCGACGCAGACGTCGAGGTCGCTGCTGATCGGTCTCGTCGAGCGTTCCGCCGCGGCACGGCGAGGCCGCCCGGATCGGCGGCCGGCGTCGAAGACCGCGATCTCGCTGCTGCTGCCCGCCGGAGAGTTCCCGCGGGATTCGTCGCGAGAAGGCCTTCGCCCTGAGGCCGACGAGCGCGAGGAGCTCTCTGGTCCGCCGTGCGATCTCGCCCAAGCCCTCGCACACCCCGGACGACGATCCTTGCGCGTCAACCCGCGGAGGGGTCAATCCACGCGCCGTGCACGCGTCCGCGTCTTCGACGTGATGGCAGCGTCGAGCGAGCTCACTTCGGCGGACCCGCTGCGCGCACGCGCACCTTGCGGAGCGTCGCGAGGCGCTCGCGCAGTCGCGCCTCGAGGCCCTCGCGCAGCGCTCGATCGATGCGGAACTTCGCCGCGGCGCTCTCGACGGCGATGTCGAGGATCCCGCCACGGAAACCCTCTACCGCGGTCGAGTCGAGCAGGTCCTTGGGGGCCAGATCGACCCATGCCTCCGCGGCGGCGCCGAGTCGGTCGGCCTTGCGGCGCAGTTCCGTCTCGAGCGACCCGACCAGGCCGCCGATCGAGGTGTC
>CAZTMB010000095.1:0-9428 GCA_964614695.1 uncultured Isosphaeraceae bacterium
AGGGGAACACCGTGATCGCCGAGAAGGCGAGCAGCAGCAGGAACGGGATCGCGCGCTCGAGCCTCATGCCTTGAGGCCTTCGTAGTGGACGAGCCCGCGGCTGCCTCGCATGAGGAGCGCCGTCATCGCAAGCACGACGAGCAGCAGGATCCACGCCATCGCCGAGGCGTAGCCCATCTCGTAGCTCTCGAATCCGAGGTTGAAGAGATACAGCACGTAGAAGCGCGTCAGGTCGCCCGGCTCGCCGCCGGTCATGACGAACGCCTGCGTGAAGACCTGGAACGATCCGATCACCGCGACGATGAGGTTGAAAAGGATGACCGGCGAGAGCATCGGCAAGGTGACGCTCCTGAAGCGCCGCCACGCGCCGGCGCCATCGATCGACGCGGCCTCATGGAGATCCTTCGGGATCCCCTGCAGTCCCGCGAGATAGATGAGCATGCTGCCGCCGACGGTCCAGAGGCTCATGATCGCGAACGCGGGCGGGCCGAACCACGCGGCGTCGGCGCCGAACCACTGCGGCGGCTCGAGCCCGAACGGCGCAAGCAGCGGCGCGAGCGCGGCGTTCATGAGTCCGTTCTCGCCGTCGAAGACCCAGCGCCACAGGACCGCGGTGCCGACGCCCGCGAGCACGCTTGGCAGATAGAGCGCCGCACGGAAGGTGCCGATGAAGGGGACCTTCGTGTTGAGGAGGATCGCCGCCGCAAGCGCGACGACCTGCCCGAGCGGCACGGCAAGCAACGCGTAGTAGGCGGTGACGCGAAGGCTCGTGTGCATGCGGCGGTCGTGGACGAGGAGTTCCCGGTAGTTGTCGAAGCCGACGAACGATGCCTCCGCGAGCGTCGACATGCCGTTCCACTTCGCGAGCGATAGCACGAGGCTCATCGCGATCGGGAACGCCATGAAGATCGCGAAGCCGACGAGCCACGGCGACGCGAGCAGGAGGCCGGCACGTTCCTCGGAGGCGCCGGCGATCGAGTCGCCCGGTCGGCGTCGGAGCACCAGTGCGATCCAGGTCGCGATCGCCGCGGCGACGATCGCGCCCGCGATGGCGAGCACGTTCCAAGGCATCGTCGGGCGATCGTCGCGAGCCAGCGGCGACTCGCGCACGCGGCGCCAGTTCGCGGTGAAGTCGTCGGCAGCCTCGCGCACCGAGAGATCGCCGCTGCGAAGCCCTTGGTCCATGCGGCTTCCGAAGAGCTGCTCGAAGCGCGGGTCGACCGGCCACTCCGCGACCCGCGCGACCTCCGCCGCGTCGAGGTAGGCGCGGTCGTTCGCGGGCGCGACCGAGGCGTCGAGGAACGCGTCGCTCTCGGCGACCGCGCGGCGCGTCGGCACCGCGAGGCCGAGCCTCGACTGCGCCGCCTGGTTCTCCTCGCTCGTCAGGAACTTGACCAGTTCCCACGCCTCGGGCTTGTGCGCGCAGCGATCCGCGATCGCCCATGCGACGGTGAGGATGACGTTCGCCTGCTCCTCGCCGCGGGGCAGAGGTCGGAAGTCCCACTCGAACTGGATGTCTCCCGCGGGCTTGTCGGGCGAAGGGGTCAGCGTCGAGTACGCCGGCACGACCCAGCGCCCGAAGGGGCCCGCCATGCCGATGCGGCCGGTCTGGAAGACCGCCGAGCCGCTCGCCACGCGACTGCGGCCGCTCGTGAGGGTGTTCTCCTCGTCGTGCCGCCACGATCGAAGCCGCTCGAGCGCGGCGACCACCTTCGGGTCGTCGAAGCGGAGATCGTCGAAGTCGTCGCCGATCACGTCGACGCCTTCGGTCCAGAGGTACACGCGCACGACGAAGGGCCAGGTCACGAACTCGGCGCCGGTCGCGTCGGGCACTTCGCCGAGCCGCCGCGCGATCTCGATGAACTCCTCCCACGTCCAGTCGTCGCGTGGAGGCTCGATTCCGGCCTTCTTGAAGAGTTCGAGGTTCAGGTAGAAGCCGACGGTCGTGAAGTCCTTCGGGATGCCGTAGAGCGCGCCGTCGCCGACCCGCGATCCGTCGTAGCGGAAGGCGTCGACCGTCGCGGGATAGAAGTCCGCGAGGTCGAGCGCGTCGCCGGCGTCGCTCGATCGCTCGGCCTCGACGAACGCGTCGAGCGGCGCGAGCAGGCCGAGTTCGGCGAAGTTCGCGAGACGCTCCGCGCCGACGTAGAAGACGTCCGGCGGATCGCCCGCGACCAGCATCGTCTGGAGCTTCGTGTAGAAGCTGCCCGCGTCGCCGGGATTCACGCGTCGCACGCGGATGCCCGGATGCTCGGCTTCGAAGCGAGCAAGCGCCTGCTCGACGATCGCGTCCTCCTCGGGGCCGCCGTCGCCGGACCAGTGCATGACGACGAGTTCGACCTCCGCGGATTGCTCGCTGCCGAAGAGTCCGCCGAGTTCGCGCGATCCGACCCGCCAGAAGCTCCACGCGACCAGAAGGACCGCCGCGACGAGGAGCGCACTTCGGAACGCGACGGCAACCGCGGCGATCGCGGCGCGGACCGGGCTTCGCGAGGGCGTCGTCATCAGCGGGTCATGGTAAGGATGGGATCGCTCCGGTTGAAGATCCGATACCGTCCGCGGGCCGCGGGCGATTCCGGCTCGCGTAAACACCCCGGAGAAACCCATGTCGCAGGTCCTGGTCCCCAAGTCGGGCGGCACCGCCGCGCTCCTCGAGGTCCTCGGCGGGCTGCTGATCCAGACCTTCGGGATCGGCCACATCTACTCGGGCCACGTCGCGCGGGGCCTCTTCATCATGATCGGCTACTGGATCGTGCAGGCGCTCAACGGCCTGCTCATGCTCGTGCTGGTGGGCTGGGTCACCTTCGCGATCGTCTGGCTCCTGACGATCGTGATCTCGCCGCTGTGGGCGGCGTCGTCGTGCAGCAGCCGCTGAGCGAGATCGTCGCTGCGGAGGCGGGCCTCCGTATCATCCTGCCCCATGCGATCCGGAAGGATTCGAGGAGAAGCGGCCGCCGCGATCGTCGCGATCGCCTTCATGTCGCTGTCGACCGTCGCGGTCGCGTCGTTCCCGCCCGACGTTCCGCTGCTGGCGACTCCGCCGGGGCTCGACGACGCCACGCGAGTTCCGGCATCGGTGAGCGCGAGGCGCCTGCCGGACGGCCGATGGTCGTGCCTCTTCCGCTTCGAGGTCTCCCAAGGCGCGGAGCGAATTCGCCTGGCCGGCGACTTCAATGGATGGAGCCCCGACGCGACGCCGATGCGGGAACTCGGCGGGCTGTGGATCGCCGAGGTCGAACTGCCCGACGGCGCGCATCGCTACAAGTTCGTCGCGAGCGGGGACGACGGTCGCAACCGCTGGCTCGACGACCCGCGCAACGACCTTCGCGAGCCCGACGGACACGGCGGCTTCAACTCGCTGCTGCTCCTCGGTCCCGAGGCGAGGCTCGTGGCGAATCCGCCTCGCGGCCGTCGCGGCGACGGTTCGATCGCGGCGCTGGCGGTGCGGCACGATCCGTCGCTTCCGATCTATCGGCAGGCCGACGGATCGGGTGGTTCGATCGTGCGGCTGCGGACGCTTCGCGAGGACGTCGAGACGGCCGAACTGCTCGTCGAAGGCGACGACCCGATCGCGATGCGGGAGGTTCTCGACGATGATCGCTTCGCGTGGTGGGAAGCCTCGCTTCCCGACGCGTCCCGCGGCGGACGCTACGTGTTCATCCTGAAGGACGGCTCGATGTCGGCACGCACTCCCGAGGTCTACTCGCTCGAAGACGGACGCGCTCCGTCGGTCCGCACGCCCGATTGGGCGAAGGACGCGATCTGGTACCAGATCATGGTGGATCGCTTCCGCAGCGGATCGGCCGAGAACGATCCCGAGCGCATGCGTCCGTGGACCGGAGAGTGGTACGCCCCGAGCCCGTGGGAAGGACAGGACGGTCAGTCCTTCTACGAGTACTACGTCTTCAGCCGGCTCTACGGCGGCGACTTCCAGGGGCTCGCCGAGAAGCTCGACTACCTGAAGGAGCTCGGCGTCACCGCGCTCTACCTGAACCCGGTCTTCCAGTCGCCGAGCCATCACAAGTACAACGCGACGAACTTCGTGCACATCGACGAGCACTACGGGGTCAAGGGCGACTACGCGAAGGCCGAAGCCGCGGAGAACCTGCTCGATCCCTCGACGTGGACGTGGACGCCGAGCGACCGGATCTTCCTCGACTTCCTGAAGGCCGCGAAGGCTCGCGGGATGCGGGTGATCCTCGACGGCGTCTTCAACCATGTCGGCGCCACGCATCCGGCGTTCCTCGACGTGCGGCGCCGCGGCAAGGACTCGCCGTTCGCCGACTGGTTCGCGGTGCGCAGCTGGGATCCCTTCGAGTACGACGGCTGGGCGGGCTTCGGCGAGCTGCCGGTCTTCGCCAAGAGCGCCGACGGTCTCGCGAGCGAATCCGCGACGCGGCACATCTACGAGGTCACGCGGCGGTGGATGGATCCCGACGGCGACGGCGATCCCTCCGACGGCATCGACGGCTGGCGGCTCGACGTGCCCAACGAGGTGCCGCTTCCCTTCTGGGTCGAGTGGCGGAAGTTCGTGAAGGCGATCAACCCCGACGCCTACATCACCGGCGAGATCTGGAAGCGGGCCGACCAGTGGCTCGACGGCCGCAGCTTCGACGCGGTGATGAACTATCCCTTCGCCGAGGCCGCGATCGGATGGGTCGGCGATCGCGCGAACAAGATCAAGCCGAGCGAACTCGATCGCCGGCTCGCGGAACTTCGCCTCGCCTATCCGGCGGAGGTGACCTACTGCCTCATGAACCTGCTCGACAGCCACGACACCGATCGCATCGCGTCGATGCTCGCCAATCCCGATCGCGAGTACGACCGCGGCAATCGAGAGCAGGACGGTGCGGCGTACGACGCGGGCAAGCCCGCCGCGGAGGTGTATCGAAAGGTGCGCCTGCTCGCGCTGCTGCAGATGACCTATGTCGGGGCGCCGATGATCTACTACGGCGACGAGGTCGGGATGTGGGGCTCCGACGACCCCAACAACCGCAAGCCGATGCTCTGGAAGGACCTCGAGCCCTACGCGGACCCGCATGAGAATCGGGTCATGGAGGAGCAGCTCGAGTTCTATCGCCGCGCGACGGCGCTGCGGAACCGGTTCGCCGCGCTGCGTCGCGGCTCCTTCCGCACGCTGCTTGCCGACGACGAGCAGGACGTGTGGGTCTTCCTGCGCGAACTCGGGCGCGAGAAGGTGCTTGTCGCGCTCAACGCCTCGGACCGGCAGGCGACGGTCGAGGTGCCGGAGCTCGCGTCGATGCCAGGCGACTGGAGTCTCGTCTTCGGGCACCATCACCCGTCGGACGAGCCGGATCGGTTCCCCAAGCTTCTGATCCCGCCGGTCTCGGGCCGCGTGTGGGCGGCCGGGCCGTGACCGCGTTCGTCGAGCGAGCGTGACGCCTCTTCGGAATCTCGACCCGATGACGACCTTCGCTGTCCATCCGCTGCTCGCGTCGCGCCGCGCCGGCGTGCTCCTGCATGTGACGAGCCTGCCGGGATCCTTCGGGATCGGCGACCTTGGTCCCGAAGCCGTCCGCTTCATGGACTGGATGCAGTCGGCGGGCCTCTCGATCTGGCAGACGCTGCCGGTTGGCCCGATCGGTCCCGGCGACTCGCCCTACTCGAGTCCGTCGAGCTTCGCGGGCGAGCCGCTTCTTCTCTCGCCCGAACGGCTCGCCGAGGACGGCCTCCTCACGGCGCGCGAACTGGCGCTTGCGAAGCGATCGCTCGCGGCGCGCGGTCCGGTGCGCTTCGAGGCGGTGCGTCGCGTGAAGACGATGCTGCTCGACGCGGCGCATGCGAGGTTCCTCGAGCGGGGGCGATCGAATCGTGCGCTCGTGCGCGACCACGCCCGCTTCCTCGAGGAGGCTGCGTGGTGGCTGCCGGGATGGACATCGTTCGCCGCACAGCGAGACGGCCGAAGCGACGCGTTCCACGCGTTCTGCCAGTGGTGCTTCGAAAGGCAGTGGCGGCGGTTGCGCGAGGAGGCCTCGGCGCGAGGCATCGTCCTCTTCGGCGACGTGCCGATCTTCACGGCGCTCGACTCGGCGGACGTGCATGCGGCGCCGGGACTTTTCCGGCTCGATCGCCGCGGTCGCCCCGAGGTCGTGACCGGCGTGCCGCCGGACTCCTTCTCGAAGGACGGTCAGCTCTGGGGCACGCCGCACTACCGCTGGAGTGCCCATCGCCGCGACGGCTTCCGCTGGTGGCGTGATCGCGTCGGTCGGGCGCTCGAACGCTTCGATCTGGTGCGCATCGATCACTTCATCGGCTTCGTGCGAGCGTACGAGGTGCCGGCCCAGGCGCGGACCGCGCGGCGCGGCACGTGGCGCCGGCAGCCGGGCCGCGAGGTGCTTGCGGCGATTGCGAAGGACTTTCCGTCGGGGCTTCCGCTGATCGCGGAGGACCTCGGCGCGGTGACGCCGCCGGTCGTGCGCCTGCGCGACGAGTTCGGGCTTCCGGGGATGCGGATCCTGCAGAACGGCTTTTGGCGAGACGACGCCTTCGACATGCCGCATCGCTACCCGACGAACTGCGTGGTCTATCCCGGCACGCATGACAACCATGTCGCGACGGGCTGGTGGCGGACGCTCGAGCGGAGTGCCAAGCAGCGGTTCCTGGCGTACGCGGGCGGGTCGAGCGATCCGGCGTCGGCACTCGTCAGGCTCTCGATGACCTCGCCGGCGAACCTTGCGATCTGCCAGATGCAGGATCTGCTTTCGCTGCCGCCCTCGACGCGCATGAATCTGCCGGGCACGCCGAGCGGGAACTGGCGCTGGCGGCTTGCGCCGGGCGCGGCCGATGCGGCGTCGGCGCGGCGGCTGCGCGAGGTGGTTGCCGCAAGCGGGCGGCTCGCAAGCCTCAGCGAAGGGTGAGAACCCGCAGTCAGGAGTTCGCAGCGAAGGCCAGGCACGCCTGGATGTCCTCCCGCTCGAGGTCGGGGTGATCGCCGAGGATCTCGTCCTCGCTCATCCCGGAGGCGAGCCAGGAGAGCACGTCGTAGACGGTGATCCTCAAGCCGCGAATGCTGGGACGACCGCCGCGCTTTCCTGGCTCGATCGAGATGCGAGGGTGGTGGTCCATGGGGTCGACGGTAGGCGGAGCCGCGTCGCCGGCAACGGGTTGCGAGCGGTCGAGCGTTTCGCGATCCGATACCTTTCCGCCCGAACCCGATCGGATCGCGAGGACCACCCATGCCCCGAACGAAGAATGCCCGGAAGCCCGGAAACGCCGCGCGACGCCCGCGCGCAAGCGCAGTCGAGTCGGAGGTCTCGATCGTCGAGCATCTCCGCATGCTCGAGGCGATCGCCTACGACCTGTGGTGGACTTGGAACGAGTCGGCGGCGAGCCTCTTCCGAAGCCTCGATCCGGTGCGTTGGGAGGCGACGAGCCACAACCCCGTCGCGGTGCTGCGGCAGATGCCGAGTGAGGTGCTGCATGTTCGCATCGCGGAGTCGCCGATGCGGAAGGCGATCGAGTCGGTGCATCGCGAGATGATTCGCTATCGCGCGGCGAAGACGTGGTTCGACCGCCATCGCCGCCGCAAGGCGCCCTCGCTCAAGGTCGCCTACCTCTGCTCGGAGTACGCGATCCACGAGTCGATGCCGCAGTACTCGGGCGGCCTGGGGGTCCTCGCGGGCGACCACATCAAGAGCGCGAGCGATCTCGGCATTCCCTTCGTGGCGGTCGGGCTGCTTTACCAGCACGGCTACTACCGGCAGCAGTTGCGCGAGGACGGATCGACGCGGGTGCTCTATCCGCGGCAGGATCCAGCGCTGCTTCCGATCGAGGACACCGGCGTGCGCTTCCAGTGCCCCATCGGCACGCGCATGCCGCATGTCCGGGTGTGGCGTCAGCGGGTCGGCCGCGCGAGCCTGCTGCTTCTCGACACGGATCTCCCCGAGAACGCGCTTGCGGATCGGCAATTGACCGAGGGCCTCTACAAGGGCGAGCCGCAGCTGCGCATGGAGCAGCAGGTGCTGCTTGGCGTCGGCGGCATGATGGCGCTCGAGGCGCTCGGCGAGAACCCGACGGTCGTCCATTTGAACGAGGGGCATGCGGCGTTCGCCGGCGTGTGGATGCTCGCGAGCGCCGTGCATCGCGGCGAATCGGTCGAGGCCGCGATCGCGTCGGTGAAGCGGTCGCTGGTCTTCACGACCCACACGCCGGTCCCGGCGGGGCACGACCGTTACGGGATCGAGATGGTCGAGAAGGCCCTCGCGCCGGTGCTTCGCTTCGGCGGGCTTCGGCGCGACATGCTCGCCACGCTCGGATGCGAGCGACCGGAGCGGTCGAAGGAACCGCTCTGCATGACGGTGCTGGCGCTGCGGCTGTGCGGCTTCGCCAACGGCGTGTCGAAGCTCCATGGCGAGGTGAGCCGCGACATGTGGACCGGCGCCTACGGCGACGTCCCCGCGGCGCAGGTGCCGATCGGCTCGATCACCAACGGCGTGCACGTGCCGACCTGGATGCATCCCTTGTCGAAGCGGTTCTGGAAGGAGCAGCGGGTGGCGCTGCCCGAGCCGGCGCCCGACGCGCGTCCGCTGGCGAACGCGACAAAGGCCGATCCGGCCGGGCTGTGGTCGCTTCGCAATCGGCTGCGCGGCGAACTGGTGCGGTTCGTGCGGTCGCGGGTGGTCATGCAGAGCTGCTGCCGCGGCGGGGATGCGGATCACATCGATCGTGCTGCGACGGTGCTCTCGGAGGACGTGCTGACGATTGGATTCGCGCGGCGGTTCGCGACCTACAAGCGGGCGGTGCTGCTCTTCCGCGACCCGAAGCGGCTCGCCGCGATCGTGAATCATCCGAAGCGTCCGGTGCAGTTCGTCTTCTCGGGCAAGGCGCATCCGCGCGACCTCGGCGGACAGGCCTATGCCCAGAAGGTCTTCGAGATGACGCAGCGCCCGGAGTTCCGCGGCAAGATCGTGCTGCTCGAAGAGTACGACATGGCGATCGGTCGGGCGCTGACGTCGGGCTGCGACGTCTGGCTGAACACGCCGCTTCGCCCACACGAGGCAAGCGGCACGAGCGGCATGAAGGGACCGCTCAACGGTGGCATCAATTGCTCGATCGCCGACGGCTGGTGGCCCGAGTGCGCCGACGTCACGAACGGCTGGACGATCGACGCCGGCAAGGTCTGCAAGACGCCCGAGGCGCAGGACAAGGCCGATGCCGAGGCGCTCTACACGCTGCTCGAGAAGGAGCTCGTGCCGGAGTTCTACGACCGGGATCGCAAGGGGCTGCCGAAGCGGTGGCTCAAGCGGGCGCTTCGGAGTGCCGCGACGGTCGCGCCGGTCTTCAACACCGATCGGATGCTTGGCGAGTACCTCGACGAGGCGTATCTCACGGTCGGACGCGGCTGAGGGGCGGTGGTGGACCGCGGGCCTCTGGCCCGCCCTGCAGCGAGGCGAAGCGAGGCCGGGGAG
>CAZTMB010000095.1:9528-11297 GCA_964614695.1 uncultured Isosphaeraceae bacterium
GCGGGCGGGGCGCCCGAGGTCCACTGAAGGTGCCCGATCGCCGTCCACGATTCCGAGCCGCAAGCGGACGGACCTCGCGCTTCCCTCCATAGGATGACGACATGACCAGCCGAACCCGCCGCTTGTCCATGGCCGTCGCGATCGCGGTGGCCGCCACTTCGATCGCCTCGGCATCGCAGCACGATCCCGGCGACATCGATCCAGGTTGCGGGCAGCCGCCGATGGGCTCGGAAGGCTCGGCGCGGCTCGTGGTGGGCGTCGACGGCGCCGCGCCTGCGGCCTGGGATGGCGAAGCGCTGCTCGATCGGCTCGAGGTGGCGGGCCGCGAGACGCGATCGCTCGAAGCCGATCTCACGCTGATCCGCTTCGACGCGCTGCTCGAAGAGTCGGAGACCCGCCTCGGTCAGGTGCTCCTCACGCGCGATGGCGAGGCGACCCGCGTCGCGATCGTCTTCGACGAATTCATCGACGGCTCGGGTCACGGCGAGCAGTGGCGTCAGCACTGGGTCTATGCGGACGGCTGGCTCGACGAGTTGGACCATCGCCAGAAGCGGTACGTGCGGCGGCAGCTGGTGATGCCCGGCGAGGCGATCGATCCGCTCAAGCTCGGCGAAGGCCCGATCCCGCTGCCGATCGCCCAGAAGAAGGACGAGGTGCTCGCACGGTTCGACGTGATCGAGCCGCCGCCGCCGAGCCCGCCGCTCCTCGATCGCCTCGAGGACTGCGTGGGCATTCGTCTCGTGCCGCGGGCCGGCACGGAGTTGGCGAAGGAGACGGCGTACATCGAGCTCTTCTACGACCGCGCCACGCTGGCGCCGCGCGGGATCCGCGTGCTCGAACTGAACGGCGATCGCGACACCGTGCTGCTTCGCCGCCCGAAGGTGAACGGTTCGTTCGGCGATTCGCAGAAGTCGCTGCTGTTGCTCGAGTCGCCCGATCCGGCCGAGTGGGCCTGGGACGTGCGTCCGCTGCGGATCGCGCCGGGTCAGGAGAACTCGACCGCGACGCCCGCCGAGGAGGCGCCGGCTCCGTGAGTGCCGCGAAGAGACCGGCGATTGGGAAGTCGGCGAGGAGTGCGAAGACGGACAGTCGATCGGGCACGACGCGATCCGCGGCGAAGGGGATGAAGTCTGCGGCCGCGAAGAAGAGCTCGCGCGAGAAGTCGGTCTCGAAGTCGAACGCGACGAGCTCGTCGGCGGCGAAGGAGCCAGCCGCGAAGGAGCCGGCCGCGAAGAAGTCCGCGCCGCCCGTCTTCGTCTCGACCGGCTACTGGCTGATGAAGTCCGAGCCCGAGGTCTATTCGATCGAAGACCTCGCCCGCGATCGCCGCACCGGATGGGAAGGCGTTCGGAACTACCAGGCTCGGAACTTCATGCGCGACTCGATGCGGGTCGGCGATCTCGTCCTCTTCTACCACTCGAATGCGGAGCCATCCGGCGTCGCGGGGGTGGCGAAGGTCTGCGGCTCCGCGATTCCGGATCCGACCGCGTTCGAGGCTGGCAGCGAGTACTTCGATCCGAAGTCCGATCGCGACGACCCCACTTGGCTCATGACCCAGCTTGAGTTCGTCGAGCGGTTCCCGTCGGTGCTGCCGCTTGAGACGATTCGCGCGGAGCGGCGATTCGACGGCATGGCGCTGCTCGCGCGAGGCCAGCGTCTCTCGGTGCAGCCGGTCTCGAAGGCGCACTTCGAACTCGCGGCGAAGCTCGGACGCGGGAAGTAGCTCGGGCATTCGCCGCGAGGTGTTCGCACGGCGGGCAAGATGCCCG
>CAZTMB010000096.1:0-11075 GCA_964614695.1 uncultured Isosphaeraceae bacterium
GAGGAGAGGAGGAGAGGAGGAGAGGAGGAGAGGAGGAGAACAGGAGAGCAGGAGAACAGGAGAACAGGAGAACAGGAGAGCGAAACCCTCTGGTTATCCCGCTTGATCGCCTCACTTGAGAAGCCGGACCTCAAGACCTCGCTCAAAGCCTCGAACCACCCGCACCGCCTCCCGAGCGGTACGCTCCGGAGATGACTGCTCCGCACCAGACCGTCGTCACCCGCTTCGCCCCGAGTCCCTCCGGCAACCTGCATGTGGGCGGCGCCCGCACCGCCCTCTTCTGCTTCGCCTTCGCGAAGGGCCGCGGCGGACGCTTCGTGCTCCGCATCGAGGACACCGACCAGAAGAGGTCCTCCGACGCGGCGAGCCTGGGCTTCCTCAAGGACCTCGACTGGCTCGGCCTGCGATGGGATGAAGGCCCGACCTTCGACGCTCCAGACGGCGCGGTGGTGGGAGGCGGCGCGCACGGTCCGTACTTCCAGTCGCAGCGGCTCGACCTCTACGACGCCGCGATCGAGAAGCTTCTCGCCGAAGGCAAGGCGTACCCGGCCTTCGACACCGCGGAGGAGCTCGACGCGGCGCGGGCGGCGGCTCGCGCCGAAGGACGCCCCTACCGCTACGACGGCTCGAAGGCGATGGCGATGACCGAGATCGAGCGCGAGGCGGCGCGAGCCGAGGGCCGCCCATGCGTGATCCGCTTCAGGAGCGACGCCCGCGCGGTCACCATTCGCGACGAGATCCTCGGCGAGGCGACGCTGCCCGCCGGCGAGGTCGACGACTTCGTCATCCGCAAGGGCGACGGCTTCCCCACCTACCACTTCGCGGTCGTCGTCGACGACGAGCTCATGGGCGTGACGCACGTGCTGCGGGCGCAGGAGCACTTCAACAACACCGCGAAGCATCTGCTTCTTCAGGAGGCGCTTGGCTACCGCACGCCCGTCTACGGGCACCTGCCGATCATCTTCAACCCCGACGGCAGCAAGATGAGCAAGCGCGACAAGGACCGCACGCTGCGCGAGGCGGTGGTCGGCCTCGGCCTCGAGGCTCCCCCGTCGGGTCCCGACGGCACGCCGCTCTGCGACGCGGAGACCTTCGCCCGCTGGCGCGGCGACAAGACCGTGCAGCTTGCAAGCGACGTCTGCGAGGCGATCGCCGCGGCGCTCGACGTGGAACTGCCGGAGATCAACGTCGAGGACTTCCGGCGCTCGGGCTATCTGCCGGAGGTGCTCGTCAACTTCCTCGCCCTCAACGGGTGGTCGCCCGGCAACGACCTCGAGAAGTTCGACCTCGCGTTCCTGTGCGAGAGGTTCGCCCTCGACCGCGTGGTCAAGACCCCCGCGAAGTTCGATCGCGCGAAGCTGCTCGCCTTCAACCTCGACGCCCTCCAGGCGATGGACGGCGAGACGTTCCTTCGTCGCCTTCGCGAGCACGGCGATCGCTACCACCCGGAGTTCCTCGCGCGTCTCGGCGAGGCGAACCTCGCCCTGCTCGCCGCGGCAAGCCACCCGCGATCGAAGACCCTCGACGAGGTCTTCCGAGGCAATCGCTTTCTCGTGGAACCCGACGAGGCGATCCGCTGGGAGCGCACCAAGCCGATCGAGAAGGCGCTTCTCAAGGGCGAGCCCGCCGGACTCGAACTCCTCGCCGCAGCCAGGGGCGAACTCGAGCAGGTCTCGGATGGGGCGTGGAGCGCGGCGACGCTTGAAGCCACGCTGACGGCCTTCTGCGAAGCGCGGCAGGTCGGCAACATCGGCAAGGTGGCGCAGCCGCTGCGGATCGCCGTCAGCGGCGGCACGGTCTCGCCGCCGATCTTCGACACCCTCGCGATGCTCGGGCGATCGTCGAGCCTTGCGCGGATCGACCGCTGCCTCGCGGCGTTCGCCGGCGCGACGGCGTAGCGCCGCACGGGGCACGCTCGGTCGGGCACGCGACGTCCTCCATCGGAGCTTCGGCTCGAGATCGGCGCTGGCCCTTCGGCCCGCCGTAGCCTGCGAGGATGCACCTCACCGATCGCATCCAAGCGTGGTCACGTCGCGATCCGTTCGAACCGTTCGTGCTCGTCAGCTCGGCTGGCCGAAGCTGGACGATCGCATCCCGGGAGTGCTTGACCTTCGATTCCGCGAGATCCAGACTCAATCTGATGCACCGGGACGGGGACGGTTGGCGAGAGAGCCACGTGCGGGTCGCGCAGGTCGTGGTCATCGAGCGGACCTCGATCGATCTGGCGCCTTCGGATCTTCGGCCAACCGA
Source organism: uncultured Isosphaeraceae bacterium (assembly GCA_964614695.1). Classification (GTDB taxonomy): domain Bacteria; phylum Planctomycetota; class Phycisphaerae; order Phycisphaerales; family SM1A02; genus VGXO01. The sequence continues at coordinate 2,251 of CAZTMB010000096.1, forward strand.
TCCCGCGGAGTGACGACCACACCACTGGAGGCACGGACCATGGCGGCGATCACCATCGACGAGTTTCGGGCGATCTGCTACGCGCGGGACTTCACCACCTTCGTGGTGCACCTGAAGGATGGCCGCCGCCTGATCGTGGCCCACGACATGGCGACGATGATCTTCCCGAATGCCCGGAACCTTCGAAGCTTCTGCTTCCTCGAGGACCCGCCGACGGCGGGCGAGACCCAGGAGGACTACCGGCTCGACGAGATCGAGCGGATCGAGCTCCGGCCCGATCTCCCCTGCTTCAGCTTCCAGGAGAACCGCTGGATCCGCCGGGCGAGTTGAGCGGCCGCGCCGTCGGCTCCGCGCTCCCCGCGGCCGTCGCCTACGCTTCCCGCTTCGCGATGAGCCTGACGAACTCCGAGCCCGCCGCCCGCCGTGCCGCCCTTGCCGACCGGCCGGTGCGCCTCCGCCGCGCGGTGCGATTCTGGATCGGCGGCCGCGAGCCGATGCCGAACCACGGCGGCTTCGGCGGCCTGCCGGCCCCTTCGGGACTCGTCGCCTCCTTCGAGCTCGAGGTCGAGGTCCTGGGCAGGCCCGATCCCACCACCGGCTACCTGATCGGCATCCAGCACCTCGACGCGGCGGTTCGCGAGTCGGTGGTGCCCCGCTTCGACGCGGCGTTTCGAACCGGAGCGTCGGATCCGATCCAACTGGTCCTCGAAGCCGCGGCGATGTTGTCGGATCGACTTGCGGTGCCGCTCTCGGCCCTGACCCTTCGCCTGACACCCTTCCACGAGATCGAGTGGATCGCCGCCTCGGAGACCGATTCCTTGACCCACGCCCCCGCCGCGCTCCTTCGACAGCGGTTCGAGTTCGCCGCCTCGCACCGCCTCCACTGCCGGGACCTCGACGACGAGGCCAACCGGGCGATCTTCGGCAAGTGCAACAACCCCCACGGCCACGGCCACAACTACAAGGTCGAGACCTGCGTCGAAACGCCGATCGGCACCAGGCCGGGCGTCTCGATGCAGGCGATCGAGGCGGTGGTCGGGCGGGAGGTGATCGATCGCTTCGACCATCGCCACCTGAACCTCGACTGCGAGGAATTCCGTACGCTGAACCCTTCGGTCGAGCACATCGCCGCGGTCTCGTTCGAACGGCTCCGCGGTCCCATCGCCGAGTTGGGCGGAACGCTTCGCTCGGTGACGGTGTGGGAGACCGACAAGACCAGTGCGACCTTTCCCGCGTGAACCACTCGCTTCCTTCGTGCCCTCTTCGCCGGCCCGACCGGCTTCCCGGAACCAAGCGACCATGAGATCGATCGTCCTTGCCGCCACGCTGCTCGCCCCACTCGCCTGCACCGCCCTCGCCGCCGCGGCATCGCCGCAGCAGGACGCCGGGACCTCCGCCGACGAGGCCTTCGACTCGCTGCGGGCGGAGTTCGACCAGATGTCCCGCTACCTGATGAGCCGACGCGGGATCGGCAACGCCGAGCGTCAGGAACTGCTCGCCCTGCGTCGCCAGCTCGACGCGTTCGCCGCGTCCTACCCGGAGGACGCTCGGCCGACCGTGCTCGACCTGCAGATCTCCCTCTGGCTCGGCGAGGACGATCGCGTCGATGCGGCCTTCGCGACGCTCGTCGATCGCGCTCCCGACAACGCCGCCATCCGTCGCCGCTGGGCCCAGGCCCGCGGACAGGCGAACCGCTGGGACGCGGCGCTCGAGGTGCTCTCCGATCCAGCCATGGCCGGCGTGCCGGAGGCGATGCTCGACCAGGCTCGCATGCTCATGAACCTCAATCGCTTCGCCGAGGCGTTGGCCGTCGTCGAACAGTTGCCGACGGATGGCGAAGGCGCCGCCGCCGTCGCCTCGCAGGCGACTGCGATGAAGTTGCAGCTCGAGACGCTCGCTGCGGCGTGGTCCGCCGAAGAGGCGTTGCTGGCAGCGGAGGCGGAGCGGGACGACCTTCCCCGCGTGCGCTTCGAGACCGGCAAGGGCGTCATCGTGCTCGAACTCTTCGAGGATCAGGCCCCGTACACCGTCGCCAACTTCATCGAACTCGTCGGCGGCGGGTTCTACGACGGCACGAAGTTCCACCGCGTGCTTCCAGGCTTCATGGCCCAGGGCGGCGATCCGAACACGATCTCGGGCGCCACCGGCGCCCCCGGTCAGGGCGGCCCGGGCTACACCATTCCCGACGAGAGCAGCCGCAGCGACAAGCGCAAGCACTTCGCGGGCCGGCTCGCGATGGCGAAGCCCGGCGATCCCGAGCGTCCCGGCAAGGCGAAGCCCAACAGCGCCGGCAGCCAGTTCTACATCACCGTGGTGCCGACCTCGCATCTCGACGAGGAGTACACCGTCTTCGGTCGGGTGATCGAAGGCGAGGACGTCGCGCGAAGCCTGCGGATGGACGACGCGTTGCGGTCCGCCACCGTCCTCCGCAAGCGCGACCATGAGTACAAGCCGGTCAAGCTCGGGCAAGTGACTTCGGCGGCGACGGCGGCCACGCAGGAGAACGCGTCGACCGACGCGGCGTCGTCGAACGAATCGGCTTCGGGCGAATCCGCCTCCGGCGGCTGAGCGATCCCCGCCCTCCGGGGCACCATCCCCGCGCCCTCACCTCGACCTCACGCACGAGAACTCGACCCATGGCCCGACTCATCCGAACCGAAGCGACCGGCCCGATCCGCATCGACCCGCAGGACAAGCCGGTCTTCATCTGCGCGTGCGGCCTCTCGCAGAACTTCCCCTTCTGCGACGGCACCCACAAGGTCTGCAAGAGCGAGGAGGCGGGCACGCTCTATCGCTACGACCCGGCGACCAAGCAGGTGGTGAAGACCGAGCCGGACGCCTGAGGGACTCGCGCCGCTCGGCTCAGCCGAGCTCTTCTTCCGCGAGCAGCCGGAAGCCCTTCCGGCGCAAGATCTGGCCTGCGAGGGTGTGGTCGTCGACCGCCAACGCCACCGCGCCTTCGACCTTCGGCGAGGGCAGGATCGGATACGCGAAGCGGATGTTCAGTTCCGCCCCGAGCAGGTAGAGGCAGAGCGCGGTCAAGGTCTTCTTCTCGTCGATCTCGACGACGAGCAGGTCGAGTTCGGAGAAGCTGAACTGCCTCCGACGCAGGAGTTGCCGCGCCGCATCGGCGTTGTCGCAGATCAGCCGCACGACCGCGTGGTCGGAGCTGTCGAAGACCGAGATCGCCCGCACGTGGACGACCTCGCTCTCCTCGAACGCCTGCAGCAGCTCGAGCAGCTTGCCGACCTTGTTGTCGAGGAAGACCCCGAACTGTCGGACCGTCGGGGCCGCGTAGCCGTGCTCGGTCATGGGAGGGACGGCCTGGGACATCGGGTCGCGCGGTTCCTGGGGGATCTCGGGGTCGCGACCGCCGTCGCGAGCGTGAAGGGTCGAAGTATATCGGCGGCGATCGCCGATCCTCCGTCCCCCGAGACGCCGTCACACCCGCTCGATCACCAGTCCCTCCGGCCCGAGGAAGTCGACCTGCGCGAGCCGCGGCACGAGCCCCGCGTCCGCCGCGTCGCCGAGCAGCCTCGCCACCGCCCGCCGCCCCACCTCGCCGTAGTCGAGGGTCCACCGGTTGACGTAGAGCCCGACGAACTCGTCGGCGAGCTCCGCCTCGAGGCCGCGCGCAAAGCCGAGCGCCCGGCGGATCGACTCCTCGCGATGCTCCATCGCGTGCTCGACGCTGCGCCGCAGCAGACCCGCGAGCGAGGCCGCCCCTTCGGCGCCGAGCTCTTCCGCGAGGGTCCGCGACACCGCGTTGGCGCCAAGCGGAAGCGGCAGCCCCGTCCGTTCGCGCCACCACGCCCCGAGATCGACGAGCAGTTCGAGGCCGTGCCGTGCGAAGGTCAACTGCCCCTCGTGGATCACCACGCCCGCATCGACCTCGCCCGCCGCGACCGCCTGCTCGATCCGATCGAAGTCGATCTCGACCGGCGTGAAGGAACCCGGCCCGAGCAGCAGGCTCGAGGTCACGAACGCGGTGGTGCGGCGTCCCGGGATCGCAATCCTCGCGCCTTCGAGCGAGGCGAGATCGCGTCCCGGCTTCGCGACGAGCTTCGGCCCGTAGCCCTCGCCGACGCTGCTGCCGCACGCCGTGAGCACGTAGCGATCCGCCACGCGTGGATAGGCGGCACAGGAGAGCGCCGTGATCTCGAGTCGGTCCTCGCGCGGCGCCTCCTCTGCGCGGCGGTTGAGGCTCTCGATGTCGAGCGGCACGCACTCGAACCGGAACCGCGGATCGGCGACCGGCGGCGCGGCGCCGGCCTCGCCTTCGAGCGGCCACCACATGAACGCGTCGTCGGGATCGGGGCTGTGCCCGAGCCGCAGCGTCCGCGGCTTCGTCGCGGCGCCGCTCATCGCAGCGCCGCCGGCTGCAGGAAGGGATTGCGGCGCCGTTCCGCCGCGAGCGTCGTCGCAGGACCGTGGCCTGGCAAGAGCGCCATCTCGTCGGGCAGCTCCTCGAGGATCCGCGCGAGCGAACGCCGCATCGCCTCGGGATCGGAGGTCGGGAAGTCGGTGCGGCCGATGCTGCCCGCGAAGACGAGGTCGCCCACGATCGCCACGCCGTCCGCGTCGTCGATCAGGCAGACCGATCCGGGGCTGTGGCCGGGCGTGTGGATCACCCGCCATCGGCTCGTGCCGAGCGTGAGCACGTCGCCCTCGCCCAGCGCTTGGTCGGCTCGACGGCACGTGATCGGCGTCCCGAGGAAGACCGAGAGGTTGAGCATCGGCTCCTCGCAGAACTCCGTCTCCGCCGCATGGAGGTGGATCGGCAGCCGGCCGAAGGCCCGCTCGATCGCGTCGACGCCGCCGATGTGGTCGTAGTGGGCGTGGGTCAGCACGATCGCCCGAGGCTCGAGTCCCTCGCGTCGGACGGCTTCCACGAGCGACGACGGATCGACCCCCGGATCGACGATCCAGCAGCCCTTGGCGTCGCCCGGTGCGTGGCTCACGAGGTACGCGTTGGTCTCGGTCTCGCCCAGCGGAAACGCGCGAATCCGCGGCGTCGAACTCTCGTCGGTCTCGGGATCGTGCATGGTCGGCGGCGTGCGTCGGGAACTCGGAACGGAAGCGCCGGATCCATCCGGCGCCAAGCCCGCGGCCGCTCCGACCGCCCGCGGGCAGATCGGTAGAGTACGCCACGGTTCGGATGCGACGAGGCGTCCACGTCGGTGCGGCCCGAGGATGGATCCGCATGAGCGATCGCAGGAAGGCGACCATCGAGAGATCGCGGGCCATCGACGGAGTTCGTCCGGCATGAGGCGCCTTGCCGCGACTGCGACGCTCCTCCTGCTGGCGCCGTTGGCGGGCTGCGACGCGCTCCAGTCCGACGTCGATTCGTTCTTCTCCGACCTCACGCCGCCGACGCCCGCCCAGGCGGCCGCGTGGGCGAGCGACCTCAACGACCCCGAGAACCAGCGTCGAGGCCTGTCGCTGCTCTCCAACGCCCCCTGGGGCGGAGACGAGCCGTACGTCCGGCTCTATCGCCTCTACGTCGACGAACCCACCGATCCGCTCGTGAAGTCGACCGCCCTGCAGGCGCTCGGCCGCTGGGGCGAACCCACCGACGCGATCAAGATCGCCGACTTCCTCGCGAGTCCCTCGTCGATCGTCCGCCTCGCCGCGTCGAAGTCCCTGCAGCGGCTGCACGACCCTGCGGTCGCGGACCGGATCTGGATCCGCCTCGTCGACGAGAACGAGGACGCGCTCGTCCGCGTCGAACTGGCGATCGCGTTGGCGCAGTATCCGGGCGACCGCGCGTTCCAGGCGCTCTGCCTCGCCCTCGACGCTCGCGAGCTCGTGGTGAACCTCGCCGCCGCCGACAGCCTGCGGATCCTGACCGGGCAGGACTTCGGGCTCGATCGCCGGATGTGGCTCGCGTGGTACGCCTCGACCGCGAAGCCCTTCGCCTCGGAGGAGGTGTTCCTCTACCCGACCTTCGTCCGAAAGATCAGCATCCTCGACCGCCTCGCGTTCTGGAAGTCCTACGTCTTCGAGACGCCGGCGCCGCCGCGCGGGATGGACGAGACGAAGCTCGAGTCGACCTACGAGCCCGAACCGTTCGGCAACATCGGCGACAGCCCGTGAAGGCCGCCTCGATCGCCGCGGCCTCCGCGGAAGCGGTGATCCTGTCGGCGCCGATGCCCTCCGTGTCGCCGAACGAGGCGCTGGTGCGGGTCCGTCGCGTGCTGCTCACTGCCGAAGACCACCTCGACTTCGCGCGTCGTCGCGGCTTCGTCGGCGTGCCCGGCTCGGTCTTCAGCGGCGTCGTCGAGCGTGCCGGCGATCGCGGCCCGGCGGCAGGAACCCGCGTGGTCGTGGACGCCACGGTGCCTTGCGGACGCTGCGTTGCGTGCCGAAGCGGCTTGTCTCCGGCGTGCCCGGATCGCACGATCGCGGGTCTCGTCGGACGTGACGGCGGTCTCGCGGAGTTCGTCGCGATGCCGGTCGATCGGCTTGCCGAGATCCCGGAGCACGTCGACGACGATCGAGCGGTGTTCGCCCCGCTGCTCGGAACGGGCGCGATGCTCGAGCGGCGCCTCGGCATGGGCGGCGAGGCGTTCGTCACCGTGATCGGCCGCGGCATCGCGGCGATCTCGTCGACGCTGGCCCTGCGGCTGCGGCATGCGCGGGCGAGGCTTCTCTCCGACGATCCCCAGACCGCCGCCGCCGCGGAGCGACTCTCGCTGGCCCACCGCCCCATCGGCGATGCGGGTCTGCGGCGCGATCAGGACGCGGTGATCGATTTCGACGCGACGCCTCGCACGCTCGAAGCGGCGATGGGCATGGTGCGCCCCCGCGGGCAGGTCGTGCTCGCCGGGACCACGTGGGAGCCGATCGATCCGGCGATCCTGCGTTCGCTGCGGCATCTCGAGGTCTCGATGCACGGCGCGGGACGAGGCGCCGCCGCCGAAGGACTCGCGATCCTCCTTCGTCGGGCGATCGATCCCCTGCCGCTGCTCGCGCGGCGGACGGGTCTCGAGGAGGCCGCCTCGTGGATCGGCGCTGGTTCGCCGTGGGAGCTCGACGGAACGCTCGCGACGATCGGCCACGAGTCCCGAATCGACGCCGACCGCTCGTAGAATCCCGCCCTTGCCCAGCGACGGAACGAACGACGGCATCGCCGAGGATCCCGAGTCGGTGCCCGACGGCGCCCTCGCGCGGAAGTCGCCGCTTCGCACCGACTTCGCCGGCGGCGCCGACGAGCCGCTCGATCCGTTGCTCGTGCTCGAGGAGCAGGAAGCGGCGCCCGACGCGAAGGGTCAGATCCGGTCCGGACGCCTCGCCGGCAAGAGCCTCTCCGCGGCGATCGCGATCCTCGCGGTGCCGGTCCTGTTGCAGCAGACGCTCACCGCGGCGGTCGGGCTCGTCGACAAGATCATCTCGGGAAGCCTGCCCGAGTCGATGGTCGCGCCGGCGATGGACGCGATCGGCATCGGCTCCTTCGTCGGATGGTTCATCGCGATCGCGATGAGCGGACTCGGCATCGGCGGGCAGGCGATCGTCGCCCGCGCCATGGGCGCCGGCGATCTGCCGCTCGCCGAACGCGCCGCGGGGCAGGCCCTTTCGCTCGGCTTCGTCTGGGGCTTCGTGGTCGGCCTGGCGATGGCGGTCTGCGCGGCGCCGCTGGCGCGGGCGTGCGGGCTCTCGCCCGACGGCACCGTCTACTGCGTGCAGTACGCGCAGGTCCTCGCCCTCTCGATGCCGCTCTGCGGCGTGATGATGGTGGGCTCGATGGCGCTCCACGGCGCCGGCGACACCGTGAAGCCCTCGGTGATCGCGGTGATCGTCAACCTCGTCAATGTGGCCGCGTCGATCGCCCTCTCGGGCGTCGAACTGCGCATGCTCGGTGAACGACTGCCGGCGTGGCTGCCGATCGACCCTTCCTCCTACGGCGTGATCGGCATCGCCGGCGGGACCGCGGTCGCCTACGTCGTCGGCGGGATCGCGACGGCGTTCGTGCTGCTGCGCGGCGTCAAGGACCTCAAGGTGCGCCGCCACGCCCTCGTCCCGGAGCGATCGATGGCGTGGCGGGTCGTCCGCATCGGAATCCCCAACTTCCTCGAGGGGATCGCGATGTGGAGCGTGAACTTCTTCGTGCTCGCCTTCATCGGCACGATCGCGATCGCCGAGGCGATCGACGGCGTCCCGAAGGAGGGCCTCGTCGGCGCCCACACGATCGCGGTGCAGTGGGAGGCGTTCAGCTTCCTGCCCGGCTTCGCGATGGGGACCGCCGCGGGCGCTCTCGCGGGCCAGTACCTCGGGGCGGGCAATCCGCCGATGGCCCGACGGGCGATCCTCGTCTGCACCGTGGTCGCCTGCGCCTTCATGAGCCTCGTGGGCGGGGCGTTCATGTTCTTCGGGCGACAGTTGACCGAGGTGATCAGCGACCAGCCGGTGCATCTCGAGGAGGTCCCGAAGCTCCTCTTCATCTGCGGACTCGTGCAGGCGTTCTTCGCCTTCGTCATGGTGGTGCGGCAGGCGCTGCGAGGCGTTGGCGACACCAAGGTCGTGCTCGCGATCACGGTCCTCTCGAGCTATGGCGTCCGCCTTCCGCTGGCGTGGCTGCTTGGCGTGCACCTGGGCTACGGCCTCGCGGGAATCTGGATCGGGCTGTGCGGCGAGCTGGTCGTGAGAGGCTCGCTCTTCCTCTGGCGGTTCCTGCAAGGCGGATGGATGAAGGTGAAGGTGTGATCGTCGATTGCGCGAAGAGCAGCCCATCTCCCGCAAGCGCTGCGCGAAGTACGCCTCCCGTCTCATCACGACCCCTCCGCCTCGCTTCGCTCGGCACCTCCCCCGCGTCGCTGCGCTCCGCC
>CAZTMB010000097.1:0-11064 GCA_964614695.1 uncultured Isosphaeraceae bacterium
AGGATCGCGAGGTCGGTGCCGTCCACCCATCCGTCGCCGTTGAGATCGCCCGGCAGAAGCGGACGCGGATCGCCCGCGATCGCGACGCCGAAGGCGCCGCCGGCGGCGACGCGTGCCGTGGGCGGGAGTTCCGGCGGAAACTGGCAGGTGCCGCTGCTTGTCGAGAACCTCGACTCGCAGCGCAGCGAGCCGTCTTCGAGCAGGACGAGCAGCCGCTCCGAACTCGACATGTCGACGTCGACCGCGTTCATGAGATCGGGAGGAAGCGTCCAGGCCACGCCGTTGCGTTGCCACGCTCCAACCGGTCCGTCGTGGAAGACCGCGGCGAACGAGGTTCCCTTCGCGGTGACGCGCACCGCCGGCGGCAGGTCGTCGGGCACGCTGCACGCGCCGAAGAAACCCCAGCATCGCAGACGACCGCCTGCTTCGATCGCGACGGTGAAGTCGTCGCCTGCGGCGATCGCAATCACCGGACCGAGATCGTCCGGCGGAGTGCAGGCGCCGCTTTCCTGTTCTCCCCAACAGCGGACGGTGCCGTCTCTGAGCAGCGCGACCGAGTGGCGATGGCCTCCCGCGACCGCGCGGGCCGGAGGAAGATCCTCGGGCACCGCCAAGGCGCCCCAGCATTGGAATGTCCAGATCGGCGGATCCCAGGAGATCAAGTTGAAGTCGCAGTCGGTACCCCAGGCGACGACGCGACCATCTTCGAGCACCGCGAGGTTGTGCCGGTCGCCGCAGGCGATGGCGGTCGCGGGCATCGGCATCGGCGGCACCTTCCGTTGTGGAAAGCCGACCCACAGCGGGCCGCCCGGAAGGTCGGGGCCGAGCGCCCAGTAGCCCCACGCGCCGGTCGCGGTCATCGAGCCGTCCTCGAAGAGCACCAGAACGTGGTCTTCGCCCGCGCGGACATCGATCGGCAGCCCATGGTCGCCGGGCACGTCCTCACGGATGTTCGGCTCGCACCGGTTCCAGACCCGAAGGCGACCATCGGCGCGGCGCGCGAGCAGTCGATCGCCGCGTGCGAAGATCTCGACGAACGGCGAATCCTCGGCGGGAATTGTGCATGCGGGACCAAGGTCCTTCCCCCAGCGGCGAACGCTTCCGTTGGCGAGAAGCGCCGCGGAGAAGTAGTCGCCAGCGGCGACGTCGATCGCTGGTCCGAGGTTGGTCGGCACGATCGATTGACCGTAGTGCGGGAACGCGCCCACGGTGGTGCCGGCGCCCCAGCAGCGCACGCTTCCGTCCTCGAGCAGGGCGATCGTGTGGAAGCGCCCCGCGGCGATGTCGCGCGCCGGCCCGAGATCCGCGGGCACGATCGACTGTCCGTAGTGGATGTTCAGGCTCGGCGCCGGCGGCGACGCCGTACCGGCGCCCCAGCATCGAACCTCGCCCGTCGCCTCGAGCGCGACCGAATGTTGATAGCCACCCGCGATCTCGACGACCGGCCCGAGATCGCTTGGCACATCGCACTGGCCAATCGGGTACTGGTAGGGCGGCGGCGGGTACTTCCAGTCCGGCAGGAACGGGATGCCGTTCTTGCCCCAGCAGTGAACGAAGCCGGTGGCATCGAGCGCCATGCTGTGCTCGCCGCCCGCGGCGATCTTCTCGATCGGCGGAAGATCGCTCGGTACGTCGCACTCGCCGCTCGTCCAGGTGAACCAGGAGAGGTCGAACCAGTAGTTCCACCAGACGCCGTTCTTGCCCCAGGCCCGCACCACGCCGTCCGCGCCAAGCGCCAGCGTGTGGTAGTCGCCGGCCGCCACGTCGATGACGACGCCCAGATCCTCCGGCACCCGGCACTGCCCCCACGTGACATGCGTGCCGGTGACGCTTGGGTACCCGGGCGGTCCGCTCGCCGGCTGGAAGCCGATGCCCCAGCAGGAAACCCGGCCATCGGCATCGACGGCAATCGCATGTTCGATACCCACCTCGGCGGCGACGGACTCGCCGAGCGGCGGCACCCAGGCCTGGTCGAGATAGGGCCAGTCGCCCCACCAGGAGACCGAGCCGGAAACGTCGGCTGCGGCCAACGGCGTCGGGGCGAGACCAAGGAACGCTTCTGCAAGGAGCGCCGCCGCGGCCAGAAGTCCGAGACGACGGGAGCGGCGGGGCATCGATTTGGCGAAGTGGGACATGCGAGGACTCCCTCTGACTGAGCGCGACCGACGGAGAGGCGGACGCTAAGGGGCGGCCCCCGCCGCCTCCACGGGTGACTCGCCTCGATTCGATGCGGCCCGCGGTCGAGCGGGACGCAAACGTCGGTCGGATCGCAGCTTGGCGAACCGAGTGCGGGCGACGAAGCGCGGGATCTCGATTGCTACACTTCCCGCCCCATGGGACAGATTCGGACGATCAAGAAGCGCATGGTCGCGGTCCGCACGATCCAGCGGATCACGAAGACCATGCAGATGATCGCGACGGCCCGCTTCACCGCGGCGCTGCAGCGAGCCAAGGCGACCCGCCCCTACACCGACCGCATCCGCGAACTGAGCGCCGAACTCGCCTCGGCGGCGGGCGAGTTCACCCACCCCCTGATGCGTCCGGAGCCGGCGGGCCCGAAGCGCGAGGTCTACCTCGTCATCTCCTCCGACCGCGGCCTGTGCGGGGCGTACAACGGCAACGTCCTCAAGACGGCGCTCGCCTCGATCCGCCGCTCGAACACCGCCGGCAACTCCATCCGGCTCGAGACCGCCGGCCGCAAGGCGAGCCTCTTCTTCAAGTTCGCAAAGCTCGACGTCGCCGCGAAGCACCAGATCGGCGACAAGCCCTCCTACGAGGCGGTCAACAAGCTCGCGGCCGACTACATGCGCGAGTTCGTCGCCGGCGAGTGCGATGCGGTCCGCGTGGTCTACATGCGGTTCATCTCGAACAGCCGCCAGGTGCCCGAGGTGATGACCCTTCTCCCGCTGCAGCCTCCCGCCGCCGACGAGTCGGCGAGCGCGTCCGACAAGCAGGTCTACGAGTTCAGTCCGGACGCGGCGACCCTGCTCGAGTCGCTGCTGCCGAAGACCGTCTCGGTCTCGCTCTTCCAGGCGTTCAACGACGCGGTGGTCAGCGAGCAGGTGATGCGCATGGTGGCCATGAAGGCCGCGACCGACAACGCCGCGGGCCTCGGTCGGACCCTCAAGCGAGACTTCAACCGAGCTCGCCAGACGAAGATCACCACCGAGCTCACCGAGATCGTCGGCGGCGCCGCGGCACTCGAGTGAACGGGTCGTTGTCGGCGGAGGTTCGCGGCCGCGATGCCGCAGTCAGCGTGCCGCCGATCCGCCCGAAGAACACCGCGCCCGGAGTCCGATCGTGACCGAGCCCGTGCTGCCGAGCCCAGACGCCACCGAGCGGAAGGGCCTGGTGTTCACGGGCGTGCTCGGCGTGGCCTGGGCCGCGGTGCCGGCGCTCCTGGGCATCTGGCTGCTCGCCGATCTCGGATCGGCGGGCGACTGGCTCAAGTCGCATCCGGGCGAAGGACTTTGGATCTACATCGGGCTCTTCGCGCTCTGCTCGGGGATCGGTCTGCTGCCGACCTACGCGCAGGCGATCCTCGGCGGCTGGGTCTTCGGCGTCGGCTACGGCGTGCCGGCGGCGCTCGCGGGCTTCGCGGGCGGCGCGCTGATCGGCTACCTGGTCACCCGAGTCGTCGCGAAGCAGAGCGTCGAGACCTACATCGCCAAGCGTCCTCGCGCCGCGGTCGTGCGCGAAGCGCTCATCGGTCACGGTTTCGGCAAGACCGTGCTGGTGGTCGCGCTGCTTCGCATGCCGCCGAACTCGCCCTTTGCCCTTTCGAACCTCGCGATGGCGGCGACCGGGGTACGCCTGCTTCCGTTCCTGCTCGGCACGGTGATTGGCATGACGCCGCGCACCGCGATCGCGGTCTGGCTCGCCCATGCCGCGGCGTCGACCGGGGCGACCGATCTGCAGTCCTTCGTGAAGCAGCCCAACGGGGGGTGGTACCTCGCGATCGGCGTGGTCTCGACGCTCGTCGTCGTCGCGATCATCGGGCAGATGGCGAAGGCCGCGCTGCGGCGGGTGGTGCCCGGTGGCGACGCGGGATCGCCGACGTGAGCGACGACGCCTCGGGGGCCGCGCGATGAGGCGCTTGTTCAAGTTGCTCGTGCTCGGGTTCTTCGTCGCGCTTGCCCTCGCGATCGGTGCGGGGTTCTGGTCGGCACGCACGCCGCCGACGTGGTTCAAGCCGCCCGCGTCGAGCGAGGCGATGAAGGAGCGCGGCTGGACCGTCGAGCGACGCCTTGCGGAAGCCTTCTCCAAGGTCCGCACCGAGGAGCCGATCTGGGCGATCCGGGTCGAGGAGGCGGACCTCAACGCATGGCTCGCGGAGCGGCTTCGCCCGTGGGTCGAGCATCGCGGCCCGTGGCCCGAGCAGGTCGGCGACGTGCAGGTGCATCTCGCGGAGGGTCGGCTCGCGCTTGCGGTCGAACTGGTCGATCTCGGCAGCGTGGCGATCCTCGAAGCCGAGCCGGTCGCGTCGAGGGATGACGGCTCGGTCACGCTGCGTTGGACGTCCGCAGGCTTCGGCCGTCTGCGATTGCCCTGGCCCGACGCCCGCGTGCGGGACGCGGTGCTCGGTCGGCTCGTCGGCGACACCGGCGGGCAGGCGGAGTTGGCGGCGCTCCTCGAGGGGATCTCGCTTCCGGGCGCCTTCGATCTGCCGGATGGCCGCCGGGTGTCGCTGCTCGAAGCATCGATCGGAGACGGCGAAGCGGTGGTCGGGTTCGTGACCGCGCCGCGGGAGTAGCGGGGAGTAGGCGGACCGCGCCGAGGAATCCGGTCGCCGGTGACACGCTGTCGTCACCGGCACGCTCGCGCTCGCACGAGACGCGTGCTACCGTCCGCCCGTGGCAGATTCGACGGAACGAACCGAGGGCGTCGATGTCGGCACGGCTTCGCCGGGGGTCGGTGATGTCGCCTCGACCACCGGCTTGCAAGCCGCGTCGCCTGACGCCGATCGAAGGTGCTTTCTCGGGTGGACGCGAGCGGTTCCCGAGAGCGCCGCGGACTGGTTCATCGAACAGCACGCCGAGGACGTGGGCGAGATCGACGCCTCGAACGAGGTGTGGGTCTTCCCCGGCGCTCGCGTCGGTCGCGAGTTCCTGCGGCGCCTTCACGATCGCACAGAGTCGTCGGGGCGGCCGCTGATTCCTCCGATGGTGATCACGCCCGGTCGTCTTGGCGAGGTCGTGTCGGACCGGAGCGGAGCGCTGCCGTCGGCGACGGACCTGGAAGTGCGCTCGGCCTGGGCGACGGAACTCACGGCCGCGACCGAGTCGTTGCGGGCGTCCCTGCTCGGCTCGTCGCGGACGCCGAAGCCCGACGAGGCGTGGGCCATGGCATCGCGCTTCGCCAAGGCGATCGCGGAACTTCGCGGCGAGGGACTCGAGCCGGCGCAGATCCTCGAGGCGGTCTCGGAGGCGGAGGCTCCACGATGGGCGGCGATCGTCGAACTCGATCGGAAGGTCGCGGCTCGTCTCGAATCGTGCGGATTGAGCGACCCCGACATGGCGCGTCGCGCCGCGGCCGAGCAGGGTCCGATTCGTCCGCTGCGCGTGGTGACCGCAGGCGTCCTCGAGTGGAGCGGATGGCAACGCACGATCCTCAGACGGGTCGATGCGACGGTGCTGGTCGCGGCACTGGAGTCCTGCCGCGATGACTTCGATTCTTGCGGCGCGGTCGTTGCGGATCGCTGGATCGGCCGAGCCTCCCCGATTCCGGAGTCGCGCGTCATGCCGGTTGCGTCCTTCGAGGATGCGGCGGCGGCGATGCTCGAGGCGATCGATCGGTGGAGCCCCGGTCGCTCGGCCGCGTCGATCACGGTGGGTCTGGCCGATCCGTCGTTGGCCGACGGCGCGGCTCGCGCCGCGCGGTCCGCCGGACTCTCGCTGCATGTCGCCGAGGGCGAACCGATCGCCGCGTCCGCGCCGGGGCGATCGATCGACGCCTTGGCTTCGCTCTTGCGCGAGCCGACGGCTTCCCAAGGCGCGGCGTTCCTTCGCCATCCGCACGTTGCCGCATGGGCGGCTCGATCGGCCCGCCTGTCGCGCGATCTTCGCGACGCGCTTCCCTCGGCGATCGCGACGCTCCTCGAGGAGAGGCTTCCGCGATCGTTCGCCGATCTGGTCGCCGCCTCGGCGATGCCGATCGACCGAGCCCGGTTCGGATCGGTGAAGGCGGAGGACCGCGAGCGCGAGCGAGAAGCGCTGCACCAGGCGTTGGTCCACGTCGAGACGCTGGTCGCCGAATGGACGAGACGGCGCGATCGCGGAGCCTCGTGGGCGGAGCGACTCGCGACCTGGCTTGCCGACGTGGGCGAGGCGATCACCGCCGACATCGCCCAGGACGATGCGAGCGGCGAGTTGCGGCGGCGCCTCATCGACGATCACCGCGGCGTCGGTGAGATCCTGCGCGAGTTCGCGAGCGTTCCATCGGCACTCGAAGTCGAGATCGAAGGCGAGGTCTGGCTCGCGAGGGTCTTCGAGCGTCTCGACGAAGCCCGCGAAGCACCGCCGTCGGAGCCTCGCGCCATCGAGGCGCTTGGCTGGCTCGAACTCGCGGCGGATCCGGCGCCATGCCTGGTGGTCGTCGGCATGCACGACGAGGCGACGCCGGGCGCGGCCTCGATCGATCCGCTGCTCCCCGAGCGTCTTCGAGATCGCCTTGGTCTCGGCTCGGCGCGTCGTCGCGAGGCCCGCGATGCGGCGATCCTCTCGACGCTTGCCGGCCGTTGCGAGGAGATCGAGGTGATCGTGCCGCTCAAGGACGCGGAGGGCAAGGCGCTCCTTCCGAGCCGGCTGCTGCTGCATGGCGAGGGAGTCACGCCGGCGGATCGCGTGTTGCGGTTCACCACGCCTGTCGCGGTGACGAGCCGCACCACGGCCGCCGCTTCGTCCGGATTCCGTGTGCCGTCGCCGGACCCTGAGCGCTCGCTGCCTGCGAAGCTCTCGGTGACGGCGCTTCGGCTGTATCTGGCCGATCCGCGACGATTCGATCTGCGATACGTCGAGCGGCTCGAGGAGGTGGGTGAAGCCTCCGGCGAACTCGATCCACTTCGCTTCGGCACCTTGGCCCACGCGGTGCTCGAGCGATTCGGCGCCGATCCCGCGACGCGCGGCGAGTTCGACGCGTTGCGGCTTCGCGATCGGCTCGACGCGATTCTCGACGAGGTGGCCTCCGAGGCGCTCGGACGCAGCCCTCGCGCCTCGATCCTCGTGCAACTCCGCAATCTGCGGCGTCGCCTTCATCGGTTCGCCGAGGCTGAAGCGGCGTCGCGGGAGGAGGGCTGGGAGACTCGGCAGGTCGAACTCTGGCTCGATGCCTCGCTCGATCTCGGACCGACCGAGGCGCCGCAGCCCTTCTCGGGGCGCATCGATCGCGTCGATCGCCACCGCGCGACGGGCAAGTTTCGGGTGCTCGACTACAAGACCGGCGACGAGCCGGCCGACCCGGAGCGAAGCCACTGCGTCGGCAAGGGCGATCGCCGGCGGTGGATCGATCTGCAGTTGCCGATCTATCGCCATCTCCTCGCCGAGCAACTGGGCGTGCCGGAAACCTCGATCGAGGTCGGCTACGTGCGACTGGCCCGTTCGAGCAGTGCGCCGGTCTTCCGGACGATCGAGCATTGGAGCGACGAGTTCTTCGCGGAGGCGATCGAGAAGGCCCGCGAAGTGGTGCGGGCGATCCGCGCGCGTCGGTTCCCGCAGGCCGAGCCGCCGGCGCATCCGGACGCGTTCTCGAACCTGCTGCACGAGCCGGTGATCGCGATCGAGGCCGATGGAGCGCGTGAAGCATGACCTCCACGCTTCGCCATCGCCGCATCCTCGCCTCGGCGGGCACGGGCAAGACGTGGCAGTTGTCCACGCAGTACCTCGGCATCCTGCTCGCCGCCGACGAGCCGCGGCCCGAGACGATCCTCGCCTCGACCTTCACGCGGGCCGCGGCCGGCGAGATCCGCGCTCGCGTCCTGCAGCGGCTCGCGATCGCCTCGCGCGACGACGAGGCCGGCGAGCGCGAACGGAAGTCCCTGCGCGACGCGATCGGGCTTGATGCCTCGCGGGTGTCGCCCGCGCGTTGCCTGACGCTTCTGAGATCGCTTCTCCTCCGGCTCGATCGCCTGCAGGTCCGGACTCTCGACAGCTTCTTCTTCGGGATCGCGTCCGGAAGCGCGTCGGAACTGGGGTTGCCCGTTCCGCTCGACGCGCTCGATGAACATGGCACGGCTCGGCTCGAACTCGAGGCGGTCGATGCGGCGATCGCCTCGCTCGCCGAGACCGGGCCGGAGCCGCTGCTCGCGACGCTCGATGCCCTCACCGAGGGGCATCCCGGGCGTGGCGTCGAGTCGATGGTGCGAAGCGCGTCGACGGCGTTGGCCGCGTTGGCCGAGGAGGCGCCGGAGTCGTCGTGGTCGTGGGTGCTTCCGGAGCCGCCGCCCGAAGTCGACCACGACTCCCTGATCGAGCGGCTCGAAGCGCTCGCGGTCGAAGCCGAGCCAAGCAAGGAGCTCGGCGGCAAGCGGGTCGCCAACGCGATCCGGAAGACCATCGAGCATCTCGGGGCGATCCGCGAGGCGACGAACGCCGGCGAGGGCGTCTCGCTCGGGCACTGGGTGACGGCACTCGGCAAGGGAATCTGCAAGCCCATCGCGCTCGACGACGGGATCTACTACAACCAGCCGCTGCACTCGCGGATCCAGGAGGCGGTGAAGCCGGCGATCCGGCGATTCAAATGGGAGATCGAACGGATCGCCCTCAGGCGCACCGAGGCGTCCGCGCGTCTCGCGCGCATGGTCGCCGTCGAGCGCGAGCGGCTGCTCGCGGCGCGGGGCGAAGTCACCTACGACCGGGTGACTCGCGCCGTCGGGACGCACCTCGCGGCGCATCCCTACTCCGAGCTGCTCGAACGGATCGACGCGAAGGTCGAGCACCTGCTCCTCGACGAGTTCCAGGACACGAGTCGCAGCCAGTGGGAGGCGCTTCGGCCGCTCGCGTCGGAGATCGCCGCGTGCGGCGACGGCTCGCGCAGCTTCTTCGCCGTCGGCGATCTCAAGCAGTCGATCTACGGCTGGCGGGGCGGGGATCCCGAGATCCTCGAGCATCTCGGCGATCGCTTCGAAGCGGGTCCGGGAGGCGTCGAGTTCAAGCCCGAGTCGCTGGTCGAGTCACGTCGCTCCACGCCGGCGGTGCTGGCCGCGGTCAACGCCGTCTTCACGGGGATCGCCTCGAACGACGTGGCGAATCGAGCGTCGGCTCGGGCCGCGGCATGGTGGAAGTCGGTCTTCGCGACGCATCGTGCGCACGCCGATCGGCTCGGGGTCGCCGAACTGCATCTCGTGAAGCGTGACGCCGCCGAGAGATCCGAAGCCGAGGGAGAGGACGCGGAGGAGGCGTCGGAGGGGGGCGGCTCGGTGCTCGCCGCGTCGAAGTTGCGTGCGGTGCGTGAGCTGGTGCGGACGCTCACGGCACGGTTCCCGGAGCGCCGCATCGGCATCGTGGTGCGCCGCAATCGCGCGGTGGCCCAGCTGCTCGCCGGGCTTCGGGCGGATGGAGTCGAGGCGGTCGGCGTGGGCGGTGGATCGCTGCGGGACTCCGCGGCGGTGAACGCGGTGCTCGAGTGGTTGCGATTCCTCGAGCAGCCCGACCACACGATCGCGGCGTTCCACGTGGGTGCGAGCCCGCTCGGTGCGGTGGTCGGGCTCGACCGGGGAAGCGATCGAGCGACGCGACATCGCGTGGCCGGCGAGTGGCGGCAGCGGATCGCAGTGCTCGGATTCGCCCCGCTGCTCGAGTCGATCGGCGCAACGCTGTCGCCGCACCTGAGCGGGAGCGATCTGCGCCGATGGAAGCGGCTGCTCGACGAGGCGGCCCGTCGCGATCGGAAGGGCTGGGTGCGTCCGCTCGAGTTCATGCAAGCCGCCGAGGCGATCCGCGTGGGGGAGGAGTCGAGTTCGGCGGTCACCGTCCTCAACATCCATCAGGCCAAGGGGCTCGAGTTCGAGTCGGTGATCTGCCCGGATCTCGAGTTCACGCTGAAGCCCCGAGCGGATGTGCTCGTCGCACGTGGCGAGGATGGCGGGATCCGCCGCATCGTGCGGCGGGTTCAGGGACTCGAGTACGTCGAGGCGCTCGCGAAGGTGCGAGACGAGACCGACGCCATGCAGGTGCGCGAGACGCTCTGCTGTCTCTACGTCGCCCTGACGCGGGCACGGGATCGGCTCTTCATGCTCGTCGATGCGCCCAAGGAGAACGAGAAGACGATCCCCGCGACGGCGGCGGGCCTGATTCGCGCGGCGCTCGCGCCCGACGCGACCGAGCCGGGCGTGGTGTGGCGAAGCGGCGAGGAGTCGTGGCGAGATCGCGCGGCGACGGGCGATGGGCAGGCTGCGGCGGAGTCGGGCGTTGGCTCGACGGAGATCACGAGCGCCGCCGCACCAGAGGCGCCTCGACCGTTTGCGTTCGCCTTTGCCGACGGCGGCAGGGCTCGGACGCGTCGCGCTGCGCCGCCCTCCTCGCACGAGAGCGCCTCGCTCCCGCAGACGATGGCGCTCGGCGACTCCGAGGCCGCCGATCGCGGCACCGCGATCCACGCCCTCTTCGAGACGATCGGCTTCCTCGAGGACGGCGTGCCGGACGACAGCGAACTCGATCGGGCGATTCGACGGGCGCTGCCGCGTCGCGAAGCCGCCTGGCGAGCGGAGCGCCTCGCGGAGTTCCGCACCATGCTCGCGAAGCCGGCGATCGCGGCGTGTCTCTCACGCCCCTCGGACGGACCGGCTCGGGTGTGGCGAGAGCGGCGATTCGTCGCCGTCGACGGCGGCGCGGTCCGGCAGGGGATCATCGATCGGCTCGTCGCGGTGGGGGAACCGGGCGCGTGGCGCCACGCGGAGATCCTCGACTTCAAGACCGACGCCTTCGATGGCAGCACGCCTTCCGAGGAGGCCCTCGCGGCCAAGGTCGAGTTCTATCGCGGGCAGCTCCTCAGCTATCGCGCCGAGATCGCGAGGCAGTTCCGGCTTCCGGCGGAAGCCGTGTCGCTGAAGCTGGCCTTCGTCGGACCGGG
>CAZTMB010000098.1:0-10902 GCA_964614695.1 uncultured Isosphaeraceae bacterium
CCGCGGCGACGAAGCCCTCCGGGTCGGTCGCCCAGAAGACCTCCGCGTCGTCGAGGCCAGGATTCCAACCCTCCGCGGCCGCCCACTCGACGAGGAGGTCGAGTTCGCCGCGGCGAAGGGGTCGCAGCGAAAGTCGCTCGGAGGCTTCCACGGCGTGGCACGATACGAGCTGCGCCCGCGGCGATCGCCGTCGCTCGCTGCGAATGCCCATGCCCATGCCCGCAACCGGGCAGAGACCGATCCGGAATGGCCAGAGGCGAAGTCGACGCGGGACGCCAAGCGGTTCACTCGCCGCCAGCACCGAACGTGGACCTGCATATCGCGCACGGTGCCGACGGAGTCCCGGGACCTCCTCGGAATCGCGATCCCAAGGGTCGGGACTCCGCCCCGACGAGCGGTCCGCGGCGAAGCGCCGGCGATTCCTCGGCCGCCTCTCCGCATCGCGGTCTTGAACCCCGGTCGAGGCGCAGAAGGCTAGATAGAGCCGAGGTTTGGGCGCTTCGAGGCGGCGTGCCGCGGGGTTGGATTCAAGCCGAAGTCGAGACCCCGAGGCGGGGCAGGTCAAAAAAGTCGTCGAGTCGCAGATAGTTGCTGGACAGACCCGGAACTCGGTCCACATTTAGAGTCAATTGGGAGGGAAGGCAGGGAGAAAGAGAGTTCTCCGTGCGATCCCGATCCATGCTGGCGGCCCTTGGCTTGGCTGCCTCCACCGCGACAACCTGTCTGGCCGGGTTCACGAGCGAGTCGTATGTCGACTTGGCGATGACGTCGACCGACGGCAACGTGTCGCTCTTCAACAACAACTCGTTCTCCTCGCCGGGAGGCAGTGGCTACACCTTCATGGGTGGGGCGGGCTTCGGCCAGTCGAGTTTCGGCTACGCGATCAACCTGTCCACCGAGCCCGGCGGGCAGGGTTTGGTCGGCGGGAGCTCCGGCGACACGGACGTGGTCAGCTTCTCGATCAACGTCACCAACACGAGCGGAACCTTCCACGTCTACTCGCTGCTCATCTCCACGGGCATCACCACCCCGTGGAGTCAGGGCACGCTGGTCTCCGGCGACGTGTTCGGAACGGTCACCGAACTCGGTGGCACCCCGGGCACGGCCGACATGGTCAGCAACGGCAACTCGCCGCTGATGACCGGAACGATCGACAACGTCGGCGTGCTGGCGGTGAGCCCCGGCGTGCCGTTCTCGATTCCGGCGACGCCGGGTGGCACCACGTTCTTCGCGGCCAACGCGGGCACGGGTCCGATGTCCATCATCTCCTCGTACGGCCTGATTCTCACGTTCGGCCTCGAGGGCGACGACCGAGTCGAGCTCAACGGTTCGTTCCGCGTGACCTACGTGCCGGCGCCGGCCTCGCTGCTGGTGCTGGCAGCGGGCATGGCCTCGAGCCGTCGCCGACGACGCTGATCGGATCGCGCTGGCTCGACGCGACGAACACTCATTCCGACATCCCCTCGCACCGCCGGCATTCAACTGCCGGCGGTGTGTGCTTGGCGAGGAGGAGTCGGCGACGCGTCGCCGGCTCCAAGGTGCAGATCGCTCCGACCGGCCATGCGAGCCGAAGGCGACGCGACTTCCAGGATCCGAACGATCTCCGCGTGGAAGACGCTCGCCGGCAGTCGGGCGTGCGGTCCGAACGCCGATCGATCCGATGATGCCGCTCGCGGAGTCCGCACGGGACCGGAAGTTCCGACGCCGAGGATCGAGCCTGCCATGAAGCGACCGAACCTTCTCTTCGCCGGCGCCGCGCTCGTGACGATCGCCGCAGCGCCGTCGGCCGCACCCATGCCGGCGTTGCAGGCGATGCCGCCAGCGCCGGCGACGATCGCGGCGACGGCGGCCAAGGTCGATCGCGCGCTCGTGCACCTCGAGACGCCCGACGGCTTCGGCACCGGGTTTCTCTTCCGCGATCCGCGGACGATCGTCACCGCGGCGCATGTCGTCAGCGAGGTGCCGCTTGGCGGCGAGGTCGTGATTCGGACGATCGCCGAGGACGACGAGGGCGCCGCGGTGCTTGCGGCCGCCGCGCCAGCCGTGTTGCGAGCGACGCATCCGGAGATCGACCTGGCGATCCTCGAATGGACGCAGCCGTCCGACGGGGCGGCTCCGCTCGTCTCCGTCTCGACCCCGAGGCTGCTGCCGCGTGGCACCGAGGTCCTCGTCCACGGGTTCCCCGGCGCGATGGCGCCAACGCTTGCGCGGGGCATCGTCTCGGCGCACCAGTACGACTTCGCCGACGGCCACACCTACTACCTCCTCGACGCGGCGATGGGCTCGGGCGGTTCGGGCGGACCGGTGACCGACCTCGCGGGGCGCCTCGTCGGCGTCGCGAACGCGGTCTACGACGACGGCGAGGCGAGCAACTTCAACTGGGCCTACGCGATCCCGTTTCGCCATGTCGAGGCGATGGTGCCCGCCGGCGGCGTGTCGGCGATCCCGAAGCCGCGCACGCTCGAGGAGCGCGTCGCCGCGATCGAGGCGGCGGTCGGCTTCGAGGCGCAGATCGCAGCGCGGCAGCACGAGGTGGTCGAACTCGCGCGGGACTCGTCCTCGATCGCGAGGCTTTCTCAAGATGTCGCAGCGCTGCTCGACGCGATCGGTCCGATGCCGCCGCCCTCGACGGCCGCCGAGTTCGGCCGTGCCGAGGAGGCCACGGTGATCGTGGCTCGGGCGATTGCCGAGCGTGCGGTCGTGCTCTCGTGGCGCGAGATTCCCGCCGACGAAGTCGACGCCTACGAGATGTGGCGCGACGGCCTCGGCCACGATCCGGCGTGGGTCTGCGAGGCCGCCGACGCCTTCGGGCCGGAGTTCGAAGCTCCGACGGCGGAGGAGCAGGCGCGGATCCTCTCGCTCTTCGCCACGCGACTTCGTAACCTGTCGGAAGAGGCTCGCCGCGGCTGCGACCGAGTCGCCGAGTATTCGACCTGCCAGCCCTTCGAGGAGCGGACCCTCGATCGCGCCGCGGTGATCGCCGGCTACGCCTCGATCGATCTGCTCTCCTGCCGACTCGAGGAAGCGTGGCTCGCGCTCGAAGTCTTCGACGAGCAGGGCCCGCCGGAGGATCTCGTCGTCGCGCGGGCGGTCGATCGCCTCGCCCGCGCTGCCGACGCCGCGTATGCAACGTGGTTCTCGCTTCCTTCCGAATGCCGCGACACGCGAGGCGAGCTCGACGAACTCGACGCCGAGTCGCTTCGAGAACTGCTTGAGTCGTCGGGGTATCGGAGGCTCGACACCATGTTGGTCGAGGTCCCATCGATCTCCTCGCCCGAGCCGAATCCGGAGATCGTCTTCACGCTCGAAGCCTCCGGGCCGCCGATCGCGGTGTATCTGCTGGCCGAGTTGGTCGGCGAGCACGAAGAGGCGGACATCGATCTCGAACTCCTCGACCGACGTGGCTATTCGATCGACGCCGATGTGCGGGGCATTCCCTTTGCGGCGGTCGCGGCGAGCAGCGACGACCCCGGGCCGTGGCGCCTCAGGGTGATCAACGCCGGCGATGACACGGAGTCGCCGCAGAAGGTGCGGGTCGAGTGTTGGGGCAAGCCCGGAGCGGTCAGGTTCCTTCGTCAGGCCCCGGAGTGATCGCCGTAGACTCCGCCCATGTCCGCGCCGAACCCGCCGCCATCCTCCGCGCCGCCGGCGCTGCCGCTCGCCCGCGAGTCCGTGATCGACCGCTACTTCCTCGAGCACCGCGCGAAGGTGCTCGATGTCGCGGCGTTCCTCGACCGGGTCGATCGTGCGAAGCCTGCCGGCGGGCCCGGCTCGCGCGACGACTTCCGTCTCCGCAGCCTTCGCGCGGCGATCGCGGTGCTCCTCGACGGCGAGCCGGAGCGGGCGAGGCGCATCCTCGAACTCCTGAGCGATCCCTCGAGCGAGCCAATCGACAAGGCTCCCATGAAGGGCGCGAAGGGGGCGTGGGAGGGCTTCGCGGGCCGCGACTCTGAAGGCGGGGCGCCGCGATGACCTACATCGATCCCCACATCCACATGGTGAGCCGCACCACCGACGACTACGAGCGCATGGCGCTCGCGGGCTGCGTGGCGATCACCGAGCCGGCCTTCTGGGCGGGGTTCGACCGCTCGAGCCCGCAGGGCTTCTTCGACTACTTCACCGTGCTCACCGACACCGAGCCGAAGCGGGCGGCGCAGTACGGCATCGCGCACCACACCTGGCTCTGCATCAATCCCAAGGAAGCCGAAGATCCGGGCTTCGCGCGGGAGGTCATCTCGCTCATCCCCGGCTTCCTCGACCGGCCCAACGTGCTCGGCATCGGCGAGATCGGGCTCAACAAGAACAGTCGCAACGAGCTCGAGATCTTCGAGGCGCACCTGCAGCTCGCCGCCGATCGCGATCTGATGGTGCTGGTGCACACGCCGCATCTGGAAGACAAGCGGAAGGGCACACGCCTGATCATCGAGACGATTCATGCCGCGATCCGCAACCAAGGTCGACTCGATCCGGGCAGGGTGCTCATCGACCATGTCGAGGAACACACCGTGCGCGAGGTGCTCGACGCGGGCTTCTGGGCGGGCATGACGCTCTACCCCGACACCAAGTGCACGCCGCAACGGGCGGCGGACATCTTCGAGATGCATGGCACCGAGCGGCTCTGGATCAACTCGGCGGGCGACTGGGGACTGAGCGATCCGCTCGCGGTGCCGAAGTGCCGCGAGGAGATGCGGCGCCGCGGCCACCTCGCCGAGACGATCCGCAAGGTCAGCTTCGACAACCCGAGGCAGTTCCTCTCGCAGAGCGGGCGTTTCCGGACCGAGGTGCAGCCGACTCGCTGAGGGTCCGGGCGGAGCGCGGGCCGCCCGGCGCTGCATCGCCATCGCCCGTGGTCGGAGCTGGGACCGATCCGCGGCGTCGACGTCTGAACGAGGGGCGAGATGAGCACCCGCGACGAAAGTCGCGACCCGAGGCAATTCGGAGGCGCCATCCACGACTGCCCGGTGCTACGCTCGGTCCGGACGGTGCCCCGCAGCGGGATGCGCCCGCTGACGAAATGGCGAACTCGGTCGGTCGCGTCGGTTCCGACGCGGGGTCGGCTGCGGGAGTACCTCGAATGCGAACGTTGATGAGTGTGTTGCTGGTCTCCGCAGTCGTCGCCACGCCGGCATGGGCCGACGGCGAATGGGAGGTTCTCATCTCGACCGCCGATGCCTCGGTGCCGGGAGTGCCGGGCGCGGTGTGGGTGCCCAACAGTTTCAACAACCCCACGATCTCTTCGTACGGAGCCGTGTCGTTTCGCGGGCAGATCGGCGGCGCCGAGATCACGCTGGCGAACTCGCGGCTCATCCTCCGCGGCACGCCCGGCAACTGGGAGATCGTCGCCCGCGACGGTTCGCCGGTTCCGGGCGATCTCATTCCGGGATACGTCTTCAACCAGACCAGCGGACTGAACGGACTTGCGTCGTCCAACAATCTCTCCGCCGACGGCGGGGTGCTCGCGAGCGGATTCGTGAACGGTCCCGACGTGACCAGCGGCACCGACACCGCGGCCTTCATCGTGCATCCCGACGGAGAGGTGGGCCTGCTCGGTCGCGAGGGCGACCCCTATCCCGGCGGCGGGGGATCGGTGATGTCCTCGTCGATGAGCCTAGGGTCCGGCGTGCGAATGTCCGACGGCGGTCGCTGCCTGATCAGCACGAATCTCTCCGGTGGCGACGTCTCCGGATCGACCAACAACAGCGCGTTGGTGGTGCTTTCACCAAGTGGTGTGACGCCGATCTTCCGCAAGGGCGATCCGGCGCCGGGCTTCACCGACGGCACCACCCTGAATCCGGACTCCTTCGGTCTCCACCTGAAGGGGAGTCAGTACCTTCTCTTTGGAGGAACGCTCGTCGGCGGCGAGGTGACGCCGGAGACCGACAAGGTGGTGTTCACGACGGACGACGCCAAGACGGGCGAACTGCGGATGCTGTGCCGCGAGGGATCGGCGGTTCCGGGCATGCCCGGCGTCAACTATCGCTCGGGTGCATCGTTCGGATTCCCGGCGCAGCCCTTGAACAGTTGCGGGATCTACTTCCTCGCCGAACTCGAGGGCGAGGGAGTCGTGCCGAACGTCAACGATCGCGCCGTGTTCTTCACGGTCGCCGGCGAACAGGAGATGTTGCTGCGCCGGGGCGATCCAGTTCCGGGAGTTCCTGCCGACGAGGCGGTGTTCTCCACCATGCACTCCTCGGGGTGGACCACCGTTTGGAACGGCGGCGGGTACCTCGCCTATCAGGGTCTGCTTCAGAGCCCCGATGGATCCGATCTCGCAGCGGGGACGTTCGTCGCCTGCCGGACTCCCGATGGCGTGGTTCACACCATCTGTCGGAATGGCGAGCCGGTGCCCGGGGTGGATGGTGCGACGTTCGGCAACCTGAACGGCAACACGAGCATCTGCCTCTCGCAGTCGGGCGTGGTGGTCTTCCAGAACAACGTCGTCACCTCCGGCGGCAACGTGCAGTACCTCTTCGCCTGGGACGAGGCCGACGGCCTCCGGGTGATCGCCGCCGCGGGCGACACCAACTTCACCGGCACGCCCGCCAATCAGCTGACGCTGATCGGCGCGACCGGACAGAACGGTGACGGTGGAGGCACCGGGCTGAGCCCTTCGGGAATGCTGGTCATTCGAGCCGGGGACTCGGTGAATCAGATCTACGCGATCGCAAGAATCCAGCTGGGCGGATCGCCGTTGGAGTGCGCCGGCGACTTCAACGTCGATGGAGTCGTGGATGGCGCCGATCTTGCCGTGATGCTCGGCGCCTGGGGGGCGTGCGCTCCGAAGGGCGCGTGCGAGGCCGACCTGAACCAGAATGGCGAAGTCGACGGCGCCGATCTCGCCATCCTCCTCGGCAACTGGGGGCCTTGCGTGCCCTCCTTCCTCAACTACTGCGACTGATCACCGCCCGAGATCCCTCGGAGGGCGGTTTCGATGGCGTCGGAACCGTCGGCGCCCGAGAGCGCGGTTCACCTGAGCGATTGCAGGCGGTGTCTCTCAGGCGGTCGCGGGTCGAGCCCTGAATCAGAGTCGGCCGCTTCGTGGTCGGGATCGCTGCAGCCGATCCGGTAGAGTCATCCCGTGCCGACGCCCGCCAACCTGCTCTTCCGCAATCCCCCGAGCGTCGCGGCGCGATACCTCTACAAGCGGACGCAGATCGCCCTCTCGGGGCTCACGCGCGAGCGGCCGGTCGTCACCTACGCGACCTATCGCACCGCGAGCACCTCGGTGCACCGGGCGATCCGCGGCACGGGCGTCAAGTTCGCGGTGAAGGCGCACACGCTCGCGCCTGAACATCTGCTCGGCCGCAAGCGGGAGCGGTCGCTCGCGGCGATCGCGCCGAGCGGCGTGCCGATGGGCTTCCACGTCGGCGACTGGGTCGTGCGCCACGGGATCCTCGAGCCGGAGCGCGAGGCGGACTTCGTGATCACGGTGCGCGATCCGATCGCCGTCGCCACGAGCAACTTCGCCTCGGGAGCGTTCTGGTGGTTGCCGGAACTGCGAGCCCTCGCGGCAAGTCCGGAGCGACTGCGCGGCGAGGAGGGGTTGCGGTTGGCCCTCGACACCTTTGCCTCGGGATTTCCGACGACGCTCATGCGCGACTGGCTCGCAACCGACGCCGGCCCGACGCTTCGCTTCGATCCGTTCACGATGCCTTTCGACGCCGAGCGGGGCTGGTCGACGACCGAGTCGGGACCGTGGCGGATTCTCCTGCTTCGCGCCGACGTCCCGGACGAGCGGAAACGCGAGGCGGTGGAGACCTTCCTCGGGCGGCGCATCACCGCGGTCAGCCGCCGCAACGAGACCGAGCGCGCCTTCGCGGTTCCGAGCGAGGTGGTCGAGCTCGGTCGACGCGCGATGGCCTCGAGTCCCGAACTCGTCGATCGCCTGCTCGATCCGGCGTTCGTCGCGCGGTTCTGGACACCCGCCGAGATCGAGCGGATGCGCGAGAAGTGGTGCCCGGCTCGGCGCGACGGGAACTCCGCCGAGATCGCACGAATCACCGTGGCCTCGTGATCGATCGAGTCGCGGCGACGAAGGGCCGAGGAGTCGGGGGCGCGGCCAGCGTCGATCCGTCTTGCGTTCTCGCCGCGCTGCGAAGGCCGGTCCGGCGACGGCCGCGCCGACGCCTTCCGGGCGTCGTTCCCAGTCCCGTTCGCGCCACTACGCTGTCGACGTGATGAGCCGCCGGCCCCCGATCGCCCTCGCTTCGCTCGTGTTCGTCGCGATGGGCTGCGCCGCTCAGCCGGGGCTTCGCGGCGCCTCGAGCGGCCTCTCGGCGCCCTCGTCCGGTTCGCTGCACGTCGAGGTCGTCGCGTCGAGTGCCTCGGCCGGCACCTTCGATCGCGAAGCGTCGCTGCGGACGGCGCTCTTCGCCGAGCCTCGCGAGTGGCCCTCGGGCAGGCCCGACTTCCGCGTTCGTTCGCCCTTCGTCGACGGACGCGGCACCGCCGTGTTCGAGTCGCTTCCGCCGGGCCGCTACGCGGTCGTCGTCTTCGTCGATCTCGATGGCGATGAGGAACTTGATCGCGGCGCGTTCGGCGTGCCGACCGAGCCGATCGCCTACGGCAACGACGCGAAGCCGCGATTCGGCCCGCCGCCGTTCGAGGCGTGCCTCGTCGAGGTCGGGGGGGATCGCACCGAGGTCGTGCTGACGCTCGTCGTGGAGTGAGCCGACGAGGATCGCGAGGCCTCTCTCTCCCGGCCAGACCGTATCTTCCGCCCATGCCCGCCGAGTCGTCCGCCCCGGCCACTCCTCGAGCCGACGCCGAGCGCCGCTGCCTCCGCCGCTACTGGCGCACCAACCTCGTCGTCATGGCGGTGCTGCTCGTGGTCTGGGCGATCGTCGGCCTTGGCTGCGGTGTGCTGTGGGCCGATCGGCTCAACGAGTTCAGGCTTCCGGGCACCGGGTATCCGCTGGGCTTCTGGTTCGCCCAGCAGGGGAGCATCGCGGCGTTCGTGCTGCTGGTGCTGGCGTACTGCCTGATCATGAACCGGGTCGATCGCCGGCACCATGCCGAACTCGAGCGCCTCCGCCGCGCCGCGTCGGAGACGCTCGCGCCATGAGCCTCCAGGGCTGGACCTTCCTCTTCGTCGGGCTCACCTTCGGGCTCTATCTCGCGATCGCCTGGTGGAGCCGCGTGCGCGACACGCGCGGCTTCTACGTCGCGGGCCGCGGCGTTCCCGCCGCCGCCAACGGCATGGCGACCGCGTCCGACTGGATGAGCGCCGCGTCGTTCATCTCGATGGCGGGGCTCATCTCGACGATGGGCTACGCGGGCGGCGTCTATCTCATGGGCTGGACCGGCGGCTACGTGCTGCTCGCGCTGCTGCTCGCGCCCTATCTGCGGAAGTTCGGGCACTTCACGGTGCCGGACTTCGTCGGCGACCGCTACGAGTCGAACGTCGCGAGGCTCGTCGCGGTCTTCTGCGCCCTCTTCGTGAGCTTCACCTACGTCGCCGGGCAGATGCGCGGCGTCGGGGTCGTCTTCAGCCGCTTCCTCGAGGTCGACATCGACGTCGGCGTGGGCATCGGCGTCGCCATCGTCTTCGTCTACGCGACGCTCGGCGGCATGAAGGGCATCACCTGGACGCAGGTCGCGCAGTACTGGGTCCTCATCACCGCGTTCCTGATCCCCGCGATCGCGATCAGCCTGAAGCTGACCGGCTCGCCACTGCCGCAGGTCGGCCTTGGCGGGGAGCTGCTCGACGGAAACGGCGCGCCGAGCGGCGTCTACCTGCTCGACAAGCTCGACTCGATCTCGCAGGAGCTGGGCTTCTCGCGCTACACCGAGGCGTTCACGGGACCGTGGGATCAGGCGAACGTGCTGCTCGTGGCGCTCGCCCTCATGCTCGGGACCGCGGGGCTGCCGCACGTCATCGTCCGCTTCTACACCGTGCGCACCGTGCAGGCGGCGCGGTGGAGCGGCTTCTGGGCGATCCTCTTCATCGCGGCGCTCTACCTGACCGCGCCGGCGACCGCGGCGTTCGCCCGCACCTACATGATCGACAGCCTCAACGGCCGCACCGCGTCGGAGCTTCCGAGCTGGTTCGAGAACTGGTCGAAGACCGGGCTCATCGCGTGGGTCGACGATGGCGACGGCACGCTTCGCTACTCCGCGGGCGCCGACAACGAGCTCTTCCGCCTCGGCACCATGAATCCGGCGGAGCAGGCCTCGCTGTTCGCCTCGCACCAGCAGTGGATCGACAGCGGCGGGGCGGAGGGCGTCGATGCCCGCGAGGTCCTGCGCGGCAAGGGACTCTCGGGGCCGGATCCCGACATCATCGTGCTCGCGACGCCGGAGATGGCGGAGCTTGCGAACTGGATCGTCGCGCTCGTCGCGGCGGGCGGCCTCGCCGCGGCGCTCTCGACCGCGAGCGGGCTGCTGCTCGTCGTCAGTTCGAGCGTCGCGCATGATCTCTACTTCCGCGTGCTCAAGCCGCAGGCCGACGAGAAGCAGCGCCTGCTTGTCGGGCGGGCGACGATCGGCGTCGCGGTCATCGTGGCCGGGCTCTTCGGGATCTATCCGCCGGGCTTCGTGAGCCAGGTGGTCGCGTTCGCGTTCGGCCTTGCGGCGTCGAGCTTCTTCCCGGTGCTCGTCCTCGGCATCTTCTCGAAGCGGGTCGGCACGGTGCCGGCGGTCTGCGGCATGGCCGTCGGGATCTCGTTCACGGCGTTCTACATCGTGGCGACGGTGTTCTTCGGCATGCAGCGCTGGAACTTCGGCCTCTTCCCGAACGGCATCAATCCGCAGGGGATCGGCGTCGTCGGCGCGATCCTCAACTTCGCGACGACGCTCCTGCTGACGCCGCTCTGCAAGGCCCCGTCGGAATCGGTGAAGCGTCTCGTCGACTCGGTCCGCGAGCCCGAGGACGCCGGCGCCGCGGTCGCGATCGAGACCGCG
>CAZTMB010000099.1:0-10902 GCA_964614695.1 uncultured Isosphaeraceae bacterium
GCCGTCGATCGGGCATGCGAGCGAGATCCGCGAGTCCTACCTCGACGCCGTGCGGACCGCCGACCGTGGCGACTTCACGGCGCTCGTCGAACTTCATGCCCGATTTGTGCCATAGAGAACTTCGCCATGCGTACGCCAGCCCTCATGCTCTGCTTGAAGTGCGGATACGACCTGGCCGCGACCGAGTCCGACCGATGCCCGGAGTGCGGACGAGTGTTTGATCGCACACGGCCATCCACGTACCGAACGTGGCGGCGAGGGCCGCAGGGGCTGCTCGGACTTGGGTGCTCGATCGCGATCGCTGCCGTGGCGGCCACCGGCTTCTGGTTCACCTTGAACTTCGACTACGCCGACGATCGTCACGCGGCGATGGCGGCGAACCTTTCGGTCGGCGTCGTCGCGGCGCTCCTGGCGGCGGGACTCGCGGCGTGGAACCGATCCTGGTGGGGGAGGATTCCGCTGCTCTTCGTGGGTGCTCTGAGTGGTTGGGTGGGCCTGTTCCTCGGCTCCGAGATGTACTACCGGGTGTGGCAGGCGATGCCCGATCCGCCGGACGAGGCGTTCGCGGACACCGCGCCGCTTGGAGTGCTCCTGGGCGGATGGCTCCCGGGCGGGCTCTTCGTCGCGGTCGCGTTCGTGGCATGCCTGCTTACGGTGTCCGCCATGCGCCGGACCTTGGAGCATCGGAACTCGCATCGCCTACGGTCGTGATCGCCCTCGTGCCGGCGAACTTGCATCTTGCGCCGGTTGGAGCGGCGATTCGGTTCGGGACCGGCGGTATCTTCCCACCCGAATGCTGCAGGCGGTCGCCAGACTCTGGCTCGGGCTCGTGCTCATCGCCGCGGCGTCCGCGACGCTGGTGCTGACCGATCGTTCGGGAAGCAGCGCGGGCGATGCGTTCCGTGCGCCGACGGCGAGACGGATCGCGGTCATCCAGATCTCCTCGATCGACGCGATGAACGCGGGGCGCGACGGACTCCTCGAGTTCCTCGCCGACCGCGGCTACACCGCCGAGGCCGGCGCGACGATCGACCTCTTCAACGCCGAGGGCGACGTGGGGACGCTCGGGCAGATCTCCGCACAGGTCGCCGGCGCGTCGCCGCCCTACGACCTCGCGGTGACGCTCTCGACGGTGGCCACCCAGACGTTTCTTCGCGCGAACAAGCGAGGCGTGCCGCAGGTCTTCGGGCTCGTCACATCGCCGCCCGCGATCGGCGTGCCGCTTGGCGCCTGGGAGCCTGGCTCGACGCGACCTCCCGATGTCGCAGGCTTCGGCACGCTGCAGCCGGCGGAGCTTCTCTTCGAGGCGATGCTCGCCTGCGCTCCCGGCGTCAAGCGCGTCGGCACGGTGTGGAATCCCGCCGAGCCGAATGCCGAGGCATCGGTCAAGCTTGGACGCGAGGTCGGCGCGGCGCTCGGCCTCGAACTCGTCGAAGCGAACGGTGCGAATGTGAACGAGGTCGTGGCCGCGACCGACGTGGTGCTCTCGCGCGGCATCGACTGCTTCTGGATCATGCCCGACACCAGCGCGATCGCCGCGGCGAAGCCGATCATCGAACGCTGCCGGCGGGCGAAGGTGCCGGTCGTCACCAACTTCCCGAACATGGCGGATCTCGGTGCCGCGATCAACTACGGCGCGGACTATCACGGCATGGGGATCGCGACCGGCACGATCGCCGACCTGGTGCTGTCGGGCCTGCCGCCGCGGGAGATTCCCGTCGAGAACTTCGTGCCCACCACGCTTTGGCTGAATCTCGGCGGCTTCGGCGAAGGTTGGTCGGCGGCCCCGTCCGTGACCGCCGAGGCCGAGCGGATCATCGCCGCCGACGGCGGCGTCGAGACCCGCGAGGTCGAGAAGTCCTTCACGCCGCCGGGCGCTGCCGCCATCGCCGCGGCGCGTCCGCGCACGGAGCCGATTGCCCGCGGGCGCGTGCCCGAGGTCGCGGCGCTCACCTTCGGGCGAACGCCGAACTTCGAGGAGTGTCACGCGGGCTTCCTCGCCGAACTGAAGCGGCTCGGATACGAGGACGGGCGCACCATTCGCCTGTCGCTTCGCGACGCGCAGCTCGATTCGGGCACGCTCAACACGATCGTCGCGGCGATCGAGTCGGAGCGGCCCGACGTGGTGGTGCCGTTCACGACGCCCGCGCTTCAGGCGACGCTGCGGCGGGTGAAGAGCCGGCCGATCGTCTTCGCCCTGGTCGCGTCGGGCGTTGCCGCGGGCGCTGGCGAGAGCGAGACGGTCCACCTGCCGAACGTCACGGGCGCCCAGACCACGATCAATGCCAAGGGCATGCGGGAGGTCCTCGCGCAGGTCGCGCCGAACGTGCGGACGGTCGGGACGGTCTTCGCACCGAGCGAGGCGAACAGCGTCCATCACCGGAATCTGCTCGTCTCCGAACTGTCGGCCGCGGGGATCCGGGTGATCTCCGCGGCGGCGGACCGTCCGACCGAGATTCCCGAGGCGGCCGACAGCCTCGCCGCCCAAGGCGTCGAGATGATCGTGCAGATCGCCGACAACGCATCGGCCGCGGGCTTCAACTCGATCGTTCGCAGCGCCGACCGAGCGAGCCTCCCGGTCTTCGCCTTCACCACGGCCGCCATGACCTCGGGGGCCACGCTGTCGGTCTCGCTCGACTACGCGGACATCGGGGCGCTCGCCGCTCGCATGCTCGATCGCGTGCTTCGCGGCGAGAGCCCCGGGGACATTCCCTTCGGTCCGCCGGAGCGCTCCGTGCTGCTCGTGAATCCGGCGCGGCTCGAGCGGTTTGGGATTGCGCTGCCGCCGGAACTCGCGGCGATCGCGCGGTTCACCGACCAGTCGGGGCGGCTGACTCCCGAGAAGGCCCAGGCCTCGCCGTGAAGGTCGAACGCACGATCCGCGGCGAGTCGGTGCACCTGGCCTTCGAAGGCCGGATCGACTCGGCGTGGGCGGAGTCCGCTTCGAAGGAGCTGGAATCGGCGATCCGATCGGGCAAGCCGCGGATCGATCTCGACTTCGATCTGGTGACCTTCATCTCGTCGGTCGGAATCGGAATCCTCGTGCAGTCGTTCACGCGCTTCCGCGCGGTGGGCGGCGTGCTCGCGATCGTCACCGCGAGCGAGCCCGTGCGGGGCATGCTTCGGGTCGCGAAGCTCGAGTCGATGCTGATGGCGGCGGCCGAGCCGGCGATCGCTTCGACGGACTCCCACGCGATCGGTCGAGGGTGGACCGGCAAGGTGCGCTCGATCGGTGCGGGCGACGCGTTGGCGGCGGCTCGCTTCGTCGAGGCGGATGTGCTGCACGCGAGGCGGGATGTGCTTGCGATCGGACACTTCGCCCTCGCGGGCGATGTCGCGGGAGCGAGCGGGCACTTCGGCGAGGGTCTTGCGGCGGGCGGGACCGTCGCGGTGCAGCCCGCCGAGGCGCCGCGACCGGACTGCCTCGCCTCGAGCGATGCGGGTACCGTCTCGTTCATCGCGCGACAGGCGATCGTGGTCGAGGGATCGCCGTCGCTGCACGGCGACTTCGAGCGGGCCAAGGACGAACCGGTGGCGGTGTCGGCGCTGGCCGCGGCCCTGGTCGCACGGGTCGGGGGTCCGATCGCGTTTGTGGCGATGGGCGAATGCGCCGGCGCCTACGGAGCCTGGGCGCGGACCTCGCCGGATGGCTGGCGATCGCCGCCGGCTGCGATGGACGACGCGGCCCTGCGATCGTCGCTTCGATTTGCCGGCGAGCCGATGCATCCGGGCGAATCGCTCGTCGTGGTGGGCGTGGCGGCAGGTGACGATCACGACGGCCTGGATCGGCGGGTGGCAGCGACGCTCGTCAAGTCGGGCGACCTCTCGCTGCACGCGCATGCGGCGGTGGCGTCGTATCGGCCGGTGCCGGCGACGACCGCCGAACTCGCCGCGGCCGGAAGATTGCTCGCGGAGCAGCCGATTCGGCTGGTCCTGCATGCGATGCGAGGTCCTGATGGCGTGGAGACCTGCTTCGAGCGAGGCGTGGTCTTCGTCTGGCGTCTCTCGAAGCGAGGCTCCGCATGAGCCTGCTCTTCGCCACGCTCGCGATCGGGCTTGTCTTCGCGGTGCTCGCGTTGGGCATCTATCTCTCGTTCCGCGTCTACCGCATTCCCGACATCACCGCCGACGGCTCCTTCCCGCTGGGTGCGGCGATTGCGGCGAGGCTTCTCAAGGACGGGTTCGATCCGGTCACGGCGACGCTCGCGGGCGCCGCGGGAGGCGCGCTCGCGGGGGTCGTCACCGGGTTCGTGCACGTGCGCTTCAAGGTGAACCCGATCCTCGCGGGCATCCTGACGATGACCGCCCTCTACTCGGTGAATCTTCGGGTGATGGGGGCGAGCAACCTGCCAATCAACGCCTCCACGGTCTTCACGCCGTTCGAGCGCGGCGCCGAGCGGCTGCTTGGCGAGGAGATCATGCTGCTCGGCCGAGAGGTTCCGGCGGCGGACGTCGGGATGCTGGTGGCGTGTGCGCTGATCGCGGCGGTCGTGGCGATCGTGCTGGTCCTCTTTCTCAAGACCGAGCTCGGCGCCGCGATGCGGGCGACCGGCGACAACGCCCGCATGCTGCGGGCGCTCGGCACCAGCACCGACCGGATGACCGTGTTGGGACTCGCGCTCTCGAACGCCCTGGTCGCGATCTCGGGAGCGCTCTTCGCGCAGATGCAGGCGTTCGCCGACGCGCAGATGGGCATCGGCGTGATCGTGCTCGGCCTCGCGAGCGTGATCCTCGGACAGACGCTCGTCGGAACGGTGCGGTCGATTCCGCTTGCGGTGATCGGCGCGGTGATGGGCGCGGTGCTCTTCCGGCTGCTCGTCGCGATCGCGATCCGCATGGGGCTCGATGCCAACGACCTGAAGCTGGTCACCGCGGTGGTGGTGCTGGCCGCCATCGTCGGGCCGGACTGGATCAAGGAGACCGGCCGCCGCCGGCTGGCTCGGATGAAGCCGTCCGCGCTCGGAGCAGGAGGCGCCGATGCTGCGGCTTGAGTCGGTGCGAAAGACCTTCAATCCCGGCACCGCCAACGAGGTGCGGGCGCTTGCGGGCGTCGACCTCGCACTCGAGCCCGGTTCGTTCACGGTGGTGATCGGAACCAACGGCTCGGGCAAGAGCACGCTTCAGGGTGCGATCTCGGGAGCGTTCGAACTCGATGCGGGTCGCGTGCTCGTCGACGGCATCGACGTGACCGGCTGGGCGGAGCATCGGCGGGCGCATCTGGTGGGCCGGGTCTTTCAGGATCCCTTCGCGGGCACCGCGCCGGAGCTGACCGTCGCGGAGAACCTGGCGCTGGCGTCGAAGCGCGGCGGCACGCGGACGCTGGCGCCGCTGCTTCAGGGAGCGAAGCGGTCGCATTGGCGCGACCTCTTGGCGCAGATCGGGCTGGGCCTCGAGGACCGGCTCGACGATCCGATCGGACTGCTTTCCGGCGGGCAGCGGCAGTCGATCACGCTGCTGATGGCGACGCTCACGAATCCCAAGGTGCTTCTGCTCGACGAGCACACCGCGGCGCTCGACCCGAGAAGCGCCGAGCTCGTGATCGGCCTGACGACGCGGCTCGTCGCCAAGTCGAGTTCGACGACGCTGATGGTGACCCACTCGATGCAGCAGGCGGCGACGCTTGGCGATCGGCTGATCGCGATGCATCGGGGCGGGGTGTATCTCGACGTCTCCGGTGCGGAGAAGCGGCAGTTGACCGAGCAGGAGCTGCTGGCCCTGTTCAGCCAGATGCGACGCGACGACCGCTTCGACATGGAGGCATGCGACCTGGTGCGGGCGCAGTATCGGTAAGGGGGGCGGCGACGCGAGCAAGGCGCTCGTCTGCCGGTGCCGGTCCGCGTGTCGCCGCGCAAAGGCCCGAACGACGCCCGAAGCAGGAATCCGGTCGCGCGAACGGAGTGATGATTCAAGGCCGGAGTCCGGCAAGGCGACGGCTTGCGATGCGGCAGGCGCGTCGCTTCCTGATCGCGAACACGGCAAAGCGACACAGATCGACGAATCCGTTGGAAAGGGCTTCGCGAAACGGCGTCGTCATGTTCACGGGGGCGTCGTGCCAGCGCGTGCGGCATGGCCGTTTCGGAACTCGTCAAGCCTTGCATGGCAAGGACCTTAAGGAGGTCATCGTGATCGGTACGTCCCTCGTCCTCTCCTCGCTTCTCGTCGGCGGCGCCTTGGTCGCCAACGGACAGTCCACTCCGGCTGCGGCGCCGCAGGCGGCGCCGGCCCGTGGCAACACGATTCCGGCCACGGCCATCGCCGCCGGCAACTTCAACACGCTCGTCAAGGCGCTTCAGGCGGCGGAACTCGTCGAGGCGCTCTCCGCGGAGGGGCCGTTCACGGTCTTCGCACCGACCGACGAGGCGTTCGCGAAGGTGCCGGCCGCGACCCTCGAATCGCTGCTGAAGCCGGAGAATCGCGACCAGCTGGTCGCGGTGCTCACCTTCCATGTGGTCCCGGGTCGGGTCATGGCGGCGGACGCGGTGAAGCTTTCCAACGCCACCACGCTCAACGGGCAGCGCTTCGACATCGCCGTCCGCGACGGCAAGGTGTTCGTCGGCGATGCACAGGTCGTCCGCACCGACATTCCCTGCAGCAACGGCGTCATCCACGTGATCGACGCGGTGATCCTCCCCGAACTGGCCCCGATTCCCGAGGTGGCCGCCGAGGCGGGTGACTTCACGACGCTTCTCGCCGCGGTCGAGGCCGCGGGGCTCGCTCCGGTGCTGCTCGGAAAGGGCCCGTTCACCGTCATGGCGCCCACCGATGCGGCGTTCGCGAAGCTCGAGGCGGGCACGGTCGAGAGTCTTCTCCTTCCCGAGAACCGTGCGAAGCTCGTCGAGATCCTCACCTACCACGTGATTCCAGGCCGCGTGTTCAGCGATGCGGTCGTGAAGCTCACCGAGGCGCCCACGGTGCTCGGCCGCCCGATTCCGATCGTCGTGAAGGACGGCGTGGTTCAGGCCGGCGGCGCTCGCGTGATCGCCACCGACATTCCCGCCTCCAACGGCGTGATCCATGTGATCGACACGGTGATGATGCCGCCGCCCGCGGCCGTCGAGGCGAAGCCGGCGACCCCGGCCAAGCCGGCTCGCCGCTCCTATTGAGATCGGAGCGAGTCGACTTGCCGGTCGAGGCTTGACGGGCGCGAGACTCGCATTCGATGGAGATCTCAGGCGCCCGACAAGACACGGGTGTCGAGAATCGACCAGTTCCACTCGGACCGGCCCCGCTTCGGCGGGGCCGGTTTTCGTTCACGGCTCGAGTGATGGGGGCACGTGTTCTCGAAGCGGCGTGCCCTTGGCCGCGGGCGTCTTGCCGGCCTGCAGCGGCGCGGCTCGACGATTGCGCGGGGCGAAGCGTCAGGGGCGGCCGCTCCAGCCTCCGAGCAGACGCTCCAGATCCGATCCGCCCACCGCGCAGTCGCCGTCGAGATCCTCCGGGCAGGCGTCGCAGCGGCTGCAAGCGCCCCACGCCGCGAGGAGGAGCGCCAGATCCTGCGCGTCGACGGTGCAGTCGCCGTCGAGGTCGCCGATCGTCCCGCTCATGCGCCAGCGGGGAATCCGTGCGAAGTTCGCCCGGAGGTATCGGCCGACGACGACCCAGAGCCGTCATCCGCATGCGGTGGCCCCGAACGTACTCGACCGCGGCTATCGCAGCCCCGAAGCGTTCGAGGCTGCTGCAAAGGTCGGATAGAGTCCAGAGGGGTGTCCAAGAGTCGTGTGGAAGTCCAAGGTCCACGCTTGCGCTGCGGGCGACGTTGGCCGATCAGGCGAGCGGGGGTGCGGGAGCCGCGAGGCGTGCTGGATCGGTCGGGCGGCGGCGGTGCCAGAGCCAGAGGCCGGTCGCGACGATCGCGATCGCTGCGAGGTGATAGCCGCCGAGGCTCGCCCACCAGCGGCTGTCGTCGCGCAGGAACTCGTGGCCGAAGCGGAATGCGCCGTAGGCGACGAGATAGACCGCGAAGCGACGGCCGGGGAGCCAGCCGCAGCGGGTGGCCGCGATCGCCCATGCGAGGAAGGCGAGGTTGAAGAGCAGTTCGGTCGCCGCCGCGGGCCAGCGCGAGACGCCGAGCGCATCGGTCGCGCTCCACCATGACCCGGCGCACTTGACGCCTGGGCAGCAGCCCGCGGCGAGGCAGCCCACGCGGCCGATCGCGATCGCGAGGGGGACGCTCAGCGCGAAGAGGTCGCCAGTGCCCCGACGCAGGTCGACGAGCGCCTTGGCGATCTCGACGCCCACGACGCCGCCGACGAGCGCGCCGGTGATGCTGTGCCCGCTCGCGAGGGCGAGCCAGTCGTCGCGGAACCGCCAGCCCTCCGCGACCAGGAAGGCGATCTTCGCGCCGAGGTAGGCCCCAGCAAGCGCCCCGAAGTAGACCGCGAACATCCGCGGGTCGACGCCGCCGTCGCGGCGCGGGGCGGCGTGCCGCCAGAGCAGAGCCGTCGCGACGAGCCCGGTCAGGACCATCGCCGAGTAGACGACGCTGCCGGTCGAGGGATTCATCGCGCGTAGTGGCGGCAGAAGCTGTCGAGCGAGCCGTCCTCGCGGATCACATGGGTGCAGCAGCGGTCGATCCGGTCCTGATCGAAGGTCCACGCGTCCATGAACGGCTTGATGAAGATCCGGAAGGGGTGCTGCGGTCCCAGCTCGAGCGCCTTGAGCAGCTCGCCGAGCGGCTCGGTCTCGCACCCGCAGCGGGCGAGGTCCTCGAGGCGGTAGTCGACCCGGTCGCGCAGGAACCCGGCGTGCTGGGAGAGGTCGATCATCCGGCCGAGGCCGATCGGGCCGTCGGGCATCCGAAGCACATAGGCGATCGTGTGGCAGTTGGGGTCGCCGCAGGGAAGCGGCGTGAAGTCCGCCTCGACGAGCAGCTCTGGCGCCTGCGTCGTGCACGCGTGGACGACATCCGACACCCCCATCGCCACCGCGTGCGCGGGCGGGCCGGAGAGCACCGGGAGGGTCCGGCTCTCGATCGGGGCGATGCGCCCGCTCGTGAAGACCGGCTGCAGGCTGATGCCGCGCACATGGGGGCGGCCCATCGCCCAGCGCAGGGTGTCGCCGACGCCGTCGATGGTGCGCTCGTCGACGACCATGGCGAGCGTGGTGGGCACGCCGAGGGCGCCGGCGGCGTCGATCGCCCGCTCGCGCAGCGCTCGCAGGTCGACGCCGCGCAGCTCGACCTGGCCTTGCGGCTGCACGCCGTCGAACTGGACATAGAGCTCGAAGCGGGGATGTTCGCGCCGCACCTCGCCGAGCATCCTTCGGAAACGCTCGTCTCCGGCGATCCGCACCGCGTTGGTGTTGACGAGCACATAGCCGATCGAGGGATGGTCGACCGCCCAGCGCAGGACCCGCTCGAACTCGGGGTGGATCGTGGGCTCGCCGCCGGAGAGCTGGAGGATGTCGATCGATCCCTTCCGGGCGCAGACCCCCTCGACGCGGCGGACGATCTCGTCGAAGGTCGCGTGGCGGGCGTCGGCGCCGACGCCGTAGGGGCTCTCGGCGTAGCAGGTCGGGCAGGTCAGGTTGCAGCTCTCGACGATCTCGATCAGGGCGATGCAGGTCGAGAGGGTCTCGAAGGGATCGCGCTGCGCCGCGCGGTCCTCGCCGGCGTCCGCGACGCCGCCCCCGCCGATCGAGAGGCTCGTCGGCGCGCAGCAGCCGCTGCCGCCGCCGCAGCAGGGGTCCTCCGCTGCGTTCCCGGCGGCGCCGTGGCTCTCGAAGTACCACCGCGCATCGGACTGGATCCGCACCGAGAACGCGCCGTGGTCCGGGCAGGCCTTCTCGAGGAAGACGGCGCCGCACCGCTCGACGACCTGCGCCGGAACCTCGGCAGCGCACGCCGGGCAGCG
Source organism: uncultured Isosphaeraceae bacterium (assembly GCA_964614695.1). Lineage (GTDB taxonomy): Bacteria > Planctomycetota > Phycisphaerae > Phycisphaerales > SM1A02 > VGXO01. The sequence goes on from CAZTMB010000099.1 coordinate 9,852, forward strand.
GCTGCGGGTGCGCTTGAGGAGACGATCGAGCGAGAACGTCGTCATGAGCCTGGTGCCGGATCGGCGTGCCCGCCGTCGCCACCCTCGTGGACGGCGGGGACCGGCGTGGCCTCGTCGCCACCATGCTTGGCGGCATCCGCGGCGACGGCGCCCGTCATGAGGATGCACCCGCCGAAGATGATCGCGACCACCACGCCCTGGAACGCCACGAATCCGGCCACCGTCGCGCCGAGCGCAGCGGCGATCGGCCGCGGCACCAGCAGCACCCGCTCGGATCGCTGGCGACGCGGCAGCCGCTGGGCATGCCGCCACGCCTGCGCGCCGGCGTTCAGCGCGAACACGAAGGAGCTCAGCAGCAGCGCGAGGAAGACCGCGGAGAACGGCGCCGCGGAGTCCGACCATGCCCGGAAGCCACCGTGCAGCATGGCGCTCGCCGTCAACTCGATCGGGACGAGCAGCAGCGGCCAGAGATAGGTGAATGCGAGCCTCGGGATGGTCGGCTTCGGTGGCGGCATCCGACGGGCATCCGGAGTGACCACGCCGCACACCGGACACCGCGCCCCGGAGGGAACGCCGTCGAGAGACGCACCGCATTCTTCGCACCGCATGCGGTGGGGATAGCGGGGCTGGAGAGTGGTGTCAAAACGAAGGGGGGTCGGGTGCAGACTAGACCCGACGCGTGGACGATCCGGGGTTCGATGGCCGAAGCCTCCGCGGATCCGGCCGCTGCTCGGGAGGGCGTCGAGCGGAGGACCGCGGGCGACTGGCCAGCACCCGGCTCAGGCGAGGAGCAGTGATGCGCCCTGTGCGGCTCGGGTGCGGAACCAGTCGCACGGGGCCCCGAAACGAACGGCGAACACCGATGCAACCGCGGATCCCATCGAGTCGGCGTGTTCCGGGCGACACAGCGCGATCGCGCACCCGCCGAAACCTGCCCCGGTCAGGCGAGCGCCGAACGAGCCAGCGTCGCAGGCCGCAGCGACGATCGTGTCCAGCTCCGGCGTCGAGACCTCGAAGTCGTCGCGCAGTGAAGCATGGCTGTCGAGCAGGA
>CAZTMB010000100.1:0-10781 GCA_964614695.1 uncultured Isosphaeraceae bacterium
GGTCATGCGGACGTAGGCGGGGCCGTCGTTCGCGGCGGGGGCGGGGGCGGCGGGCCTTGCATCCTGGGCGAACGCAATGGAACCGACGGAGGCGGCGAGCAGGGCGGAGGCGGCGAGTCGGGCGAAATGGCGGTTCAGGATCGGCACGTCGAAGTCCTCGGGGCGTGGTTGAAGCGAGAAGCGGCGATCTCGGGGCGGGGCAAGAGTACACGCAGTCAGCCGCGGCGGCGGATCGCCGATTCCTGCAGCAAGTATGCTGCGAACGACCGATGCAGATGACCTCGTCGACTGCGGATCCAGCCCCTTTCGGATCGGTCCCCGGATTGGGACGCCGGGTCTTCGCCGCCGTGCGGGAGTGGTGGTCCGGCACCGCCCGAGTCGACGCATGGTTGACGCTCGCCTGGTTCGACGTGGTTCTTCGCTACCGGCGATCGATGCTGGGGCCGTGGTGGATCACCTTGAGCATGGGGCTTCTCCTGCTCGGCCTCGGCCCGCTGTATGCGCTCCTCTTCGACCTCCCGATTCGGGAGTACCTGCCCTACGTCACCCTCGGCATCGTGGTGTGGTCGCTGATCGCGAGCACGCTGCAGGACTCCTGCGCTGCCCTGTCCGGCGCCGGCACGCAGCTGCGGCAGGGCACCGTGCCGCCGAGCCTGATCCTCTGGCGGCTCGTGGCGAAGCACCTGATCCAGTTCGCGCACCATGCGGTCCTGTTCGTGCCGGTCGCGATCTGGGCGCCGGTGCGCCCGGTCGCCGCGACGCTGCTCGCGATTCCCGGCCTGCTGCTGGTCCTTGCGATCCTTCACGTGTGGGGGTTGATCCTCGCGATGGCGTGCGCGCGATATCGCGACGTCGCCTCGGCAGTCGGGAGCGTGCTGCAGCTCCTGATGTTCCTGACTCCGGTCTTCTGGAGTCCTTCGAGCCTGCCGGAGCGTGCGAAGCTGGTGCTGCTCAATCCCCTCGCGCAGATGCTCGAACTCGTTCGGTCGCCGCTGCTCGGCGAGGCGCCGTCGGCGTTTGCCTGGCAGGTCTCGATCGGGTCGCTGATCGTCTCCGTCGCGATCGCGGCGCTCGTCTCCGCGGTGCAGCGAGGGCGGCTGGTCTACTGGGCCTGAACCATGGCGAGGATCGTGCTTGAACAGGTCGGTGTCGATCTACCCGTGCTCGGGCATCGCGCCCGACTTCTGAAACTCAGCGTGCTCGCCTCCGCGACCGGCGGACGGATCTTCCGCGACGCGGGCTCCACGTGCGTGCGGGCGCTTGAGGAGGTCTCGCTCGACCTCGTCGATGGCGACCGGCTGGGGATCTCCGGACCCAACGGCGCCGGGAAGACCACGCTGCTCCGGGTGATCGCCGGCGGCTACCCGCCGACCCGCGGTCGGCGCCTCGTCGAGGGAAGGATCGCATCCCTGATCGAGCCGGGCGCCGGCATCGAGCCCGAGGCGACGGGTTGGGAGAACATCACGATCCGCGGTCTGCTCATGGGGATCCGCCGAAGCGAGATCCGGGCGGCACGCCGGGAGATCGGCGAGTTCAGCGGGCTTGGCGACTTCCTCGCCCTGCCGGTCCGGACCTACTCGACCGGGATGACCATGCGGCTCGCATTCTCGATCGCGACCCACTTCCCGGCAGAGATTCTCGTCCTTGACGAGTGGCTCTCCGTCGGCGACGCCGAGTTCCGACCGCGGGCGGAGGCACGGATGCGGGAGGTGGTCGATCGGTCCGGGATCATGGTGCTCGCCTCGCACTCGACGTCGCTGCTCGATCGGGAGTGCGATCGTCGCGTTGAACTCTCCCACGGCGCGATCGACAGGTCGTGGCGGATCGAGCGCCGCCGAGTCGCGGCCTCGGCCGGGGCGGCCATCGCGTGAGCCGGTCGCGCCCGGGGCGACCGCTATCCTCCGCGGCGATGCCACGCCTCCAGCGAGCGAAGGCCGATGCTGCGATCCCGCGGGTCGATGCCGCGCTCGTGCCGAGGCGGGTCGTCCATCCCTTCGCGTTCGCCGGGCACCTGCCCTTCGTCCTCTGGCTGGTGCCTCGCTGGCGGCCGCGTCGGATCGTCGAGTTGGGCGTGCACACCGGAAACTCGCTCTTCGCCTTCGCTCAGGCGGCCGCAGAGCTTCGGGCCGACGGGCATCCCTGCGAGGTGTTCGGCGTCGACACGTGGCAGGGCGACGAGCACAGCGGCCGCTACGGCGAGGGAGTCTTCGAGACCGTCTCGCGCGTCGCGAAGGCCGAGCATCCCGAGGGCCTCGAACTCGTGCGTTCGACCTTCGACGACGCGGTGGCCCGGTTCGAGCCCGGTTCGATCGACCTGCTCCACATCGACGGCTTCCATACCTACGAGGCGGTGCGGCACGACTTCGACTCCTGGCGCGATCGTCTCTCGGATCGCAGCGTGGTGCTGCTTCACGATGTCTGCGTGACCGATCGGGCCGACTTCGGGGTACATCGGTTCTGGGATGAGATCCGAGCGGCGCACCCGCACGCGACCTTCAATCACGCCCACGGACTCGGAGTGCTCTTCACGGGGACGAAGCTCGGCGTCCTCGAGCGCCGCGTGGTCGGGACGCTCGTCTCCGCGGAGACCTTCCCCGCCTTCGCGGAGTCGATGGCGACGCTCGGCCGTCTGCTCGTCGCGGCGCCAGAGTCGGCGCCCGAGGCCTTCACGCCGGAAGCACCCGATCCCGTCGTTCGCCTGCGGGGCGATCTCGCCGCGATGGCTGGCATGCTCGGCGCACTGCGCGAGCAGGTGGCAGCGCAGGATCTCGAGCGGCGCCGGCAGTCGGAGTCGATCGAGTTGCTGCGAGGCGAGCTGGCGACGGTCGCGGATCGCCGCGACCGCGAGGATCGTGCGGCCGTGGACGCGCTCCGGGAGGAGCTCGAGTCGGTCCGCCACGACCGCGATCGGCTGCAAGCAGACTCACTGGCGAAGTCGGACGATGCGGCGAAGAGGATCGCGGATGCGATTGCCGAGGCGTCTTTGCTTCGGGGAGAACTCGCCGAGTCGAGGCAAGCGCGGACCGGACTCGAGAGCGAACTCGCGGCGGCGGAACGCAGCGCGGCGATCGAGCGGCGCCTCGCCGCCGAGGCGATCGAGGATCGCCGGCGCGAGGCGGCGGACCTGCGGCGCACCCTGCGGATCGCCGAGCAGCGGAGCGGAGATCTCGCCGAGTCGTTGCGGGAGGGTTCGTCGCGGCTCGGCTCGCTCGTCGAGACCTGCGAGCGCCTGCGCGGCGAGACGGCGTCGGAGCGGGCGGAGGTCTCGAGACTCCGCGATGCGCTCGAGGCTCGCCTTCGCGAACGCCGGCTCCTCGAGGAGCGCGTGTCCGGGCTCGAGTCGCTGGTCGAGGCGCTTCGCCGGTCGACCTCGTGGCGCTTGACCTCGCCGCTGCGCTGGATCGCCCGCGGATTCCGACGCGAGGCGGGCGAGGCGAACGCCGCGGCTGCTCCGGCGCGGTCGGCGAAGCCCTCGCTCTGGCGGGCGATCGCCCATCGGGTTCGCCACCCCTCGACGCTGGTGCGGTCGAGTCGCCGGGCGATCGAGATCCTTTGGCGTGAAGGCCCCCGAGGCGTCGCGAGGGCGATCGGCGTCGCGCGGCAGACCCACGCGGCAGGCGGGCTTTCGACCGCGGATCTTCGCTCGCTTCGTCGACCGCGAGACTCGGTGTCTTCGGCGCCAAAGGCCTCCTCGCCGCCGGGCGAAAGTCCAGACAAGGCCGGCCCGCTCGTCTCGATCGTGGTGCCGGTCTTCAACACGCCGGCGGCGGTGTTGCGCGAGGCGATCGATTCGGTGCGGCGGCAGACCTGGGCGAACTGGGAACTGCTTCTCGTCGACGACGCGTCGACCGCGGCGCCGGTGGCGGCGATCCTCGCGGAGGCCGCGTCCTCCGACCCGCGCATCCGCGCACTGCGCCGCGAGACCAACGGCGGCATCAGCGCCGCGACGAACGACGGCCTCGCCGCCGCGTCCGGAACCTGGGTGGCGTTCCTCGACCACGACGATCTGCTCGAGCCCGGCGCGATCGAGGCGTGCGTGCGGGCGCTCGAGGCCGAAGGCGGCGACGTCGCGTACACCGATCAGGTCACCGTCGACGCGGAGGGCCGGCCGGTGTGGGCGTTCCGCAAGCCGTCGTGGTCGCCGACCCATCTTCGGCACGTGATGTACGTCGGGCATCTGCTGGTCGTGCGGCGCAGCCTCGCGGTCGAGGCGGGCGGATTCCGAAGCGAGCACGATGGCGTGCAGGACTTCGAGTTCATGCTGCGGCTCGGCGAACGCACCGATCGCGTCATGCACGTGCCGAGGCTGCTCTACCGATGGCGGGCGATCGAGGGAAGCCTCGCGGCGGCGAGCGACGCGAAGCAGGGGATCTCCGAGAAGCAGGCCCGCGCGGTGCAGACGCACCTCGATCGGATCGGCATTCCCGGAAGGGCCTCGCCCGATCCGAGGCATCCGCATCGGTGCCGAATCGCGCCCGCGCTGACGGAAACCCCGCGCGTGTCGATCGTGATCCCGACCAAGGACCAGCCCGAGCACATTCGCGCCTGCCTCGACTCGATCCACGAGCGCACCCGCTGGCCCGATTTCGAGGTCGTTCTCGTCGACACCGGCACCACCGATCCGCAGGCGCTCGCGGCCATGCGCAAGCATCCGGCGAGGATCGTCGCCTTCGATCGCCCCTTCAACTTCTCGGCGGCGTGCAACGCCGGCGCCGCCGCCGCGACGGGCTCGATCCTCGTCTTTCTCAACAACGACACCGAGGTGATCACGCCGGAGTGGCTCGACCATCTGGTGCTGCATCTCGTCGAAGAAGGGGTCGGCGCGGCGGGGCCGCTGCTGCTCTACCCCGACGGCACCGTGCAGCACGCGGGCGTGGTGCTCGGAGCGCGAGGCACCGCGGATCACGTGATGCGCGGCTTCCCGGCCGACTCCGACGGCTACGCGGGCAGCCTGTCGACGCCGCGCGAGGTCTCGGCGGTCACCGGCGCGTGCCTCGCGATCCGGCGCGAGACCTTCGAGCAGGTCGGCGGGTTCCGCGAGGCCTACGGAACCCACTATCAGGACGTCGATCTCTGCCTGCGGCTTCGCCGCGCGGGTCTGCGGATCGTCTGCACCCCCGAGGCGAGGCTCCATCACCACGAGAGCCCGAGCCGCGGCTCGGCGTACGACTTCCTCGATCGCCTGCTGCTCCTCGACACCTGGGGCGACGCGATCGCGGCGGGCGATCCCTACTACCCCGCGGCGTGCTCGCTCGAGCGGCTCGACTACTCGGTCGACTCGGCTCGCGCGGAGGCCCTCGCTTGAACGGATTACCCTCGATCTGGATCGCCTCGCACGGCCCGCTCGCCTGCAACAGCGGGCTGCATGTCCGGGCGCTCGCCCTCGCCCTTGCCGAGGTGGGTTTCCGGATCCGTGTGCTGCTGCCGGAGCGGCGCTTGGAGGATGCGTTGCTCGAGGAGGGGCTCGACGTCCTCGACTTCGACGAGGCGGCGAAGGCGGTCGCCCAGGAGCCGCCTGAACTCCTGCATCTCTGGACCACCCGCGAACGGATGCTGGCGCTCGAGCGCCGCCTGGCGCAGCGGTCCCCGCGGGCGATTCCGCAGGTGGTCCATCTCGAAGACAACGAGGAACTGCTGCTTCGCCAGGAGATGCGGCTCTCCGCGGAGGCCTTCGCCGCGGTGCGGCGCGGCGAGCGGTCGCTCGAGGTCCCGGAGCACCTGACGCACCCCCGGCACGGCGCGGCGCTGCTCGAACGGGCTGCCGGCGTGACGGCGCTGATCGCGCCGCTCCTCGAGCGGCTTCCGTCGACAACGCCTCGCGCGGTCTTCCTGCCGGGCTTCGACCCGGCCTTCGCCGAGCCCGATCCAACCGCTGGCGACGCGGTGCGGGCCCAGCTGGGCATTCCGTCCTCGACGCTCATCGCCGTCTACACCGGCAACGTCCACCAGTCGAACGTCGCGGAGGTGCGGAGCCTCTACCTCGCGGTCGCGCTCGCGAATCGGCTGGGGCTTCCGATGCGACTCGTCCGGACGGGCCTCGACTTCGTGCCGCTCGCCGAGCATGGCGAGGATCTCCTGCGCGCCAACGCGCTCGAGTTGGGGTTCGTCGATCGTGCGCTGCTTCCGCGGCTCGTGCATGCGGCGGACTTCCTCGTGCAGCCCGGCCGCGCGGACGCGTGGAACCGCTTCCGCGTCCCCTCCAAGCTGCCGGACTTTCTCGTCTCGGGCCGTCCGGTCGTGCTGCCGCGGGTGAATCTCGGCGAGCGGCTTGCCGACGGCGTCGAGGCGATCGTGCTCGGCTCCGCGGCGGCGGAGGACCTGCTCGAGTGCTTCCGGTCGTGGGCGGAGCGTCCGGAGGAACGCAGGCGGATCGGCGAGCGAGGGGCCGCGTTCGCGCGGCGTCATCTCTCTTGGGGAAGCGCCGCGGCCGCGGTCGGCGAGCTCTACCGCGAGGTGATCGCGGCCGGCACGCCTTCGCGGGCAGCGTCTGGCCTCGTCTCGGGGGCCGCGCGATGAGCGTCGCGGACCGCTACCGGTCGCGCCCGATCCCGCAGGGGATCTCGGTCGCGACGGTCGGCGACTTCGTCGACAGCTGGGAGCACCTGCACGATCTCGCGGTGGCCGCGGGCGATCTCAAGGACGTGCAGCGGCCGTGGATGGTGAAGGCAGTGCTCGCGACGGTGCCGGCGGGCGGGGCGATCTGCGAGATCGGCGCGGGCGAGCCGCTCGTCGCGGGACGCCTCGCCGATCTGGGCTACCGCTGCACGATCGTCGATCCCTACGACGGCTCGGGCAACGGGCCGACCGATCTGGCCCGCTTCGCGGCGAGCCGGCCGGCGGTTCGCTTCGTGCCGGCCCGCTTCGGGCCCGGGCTTCCCGAGCTCGAGGGCGTCCGCTTCGACGCGATCTGCTCGATCTCGGTGCTCGAGCATCTCGGCCGCGAGGCGATCCGCGAGGTCGTCGAGGGATGCCGGCAGCACCTTCGTCCCGGCGGTCGGCTGCTGCATGCGATCGACTTCGTGAGCGCGGGCGCTGGCGCGGAGTACCACCGGGCGATGCTGATCGACTTCCTCGCGCACTATGGCATCGCCGCGGATGAGGTCGACGCGGTGATTCGCCGGGCCGAGCCGGACCCGGAGACCTATCTTCTCTCCGCCGAGTCCCACAACCGCTGGCGAGGCCGCATGCCCTACGAATCGTTCCCGATGCGCCGCGTGATGTCGGTGCAGTGCGTGCTGTGAACCCGAGCAGCCCACCGATGAGCGGTCGCGAGGAATCGCCGGATGCTCCCGATCGCTTCAGCGCCGTGCGCGGCGCGATCGACTCCCCCGACGCGGGTCCGATCGGCTTCGGCCCGCTGCGTCTTCAGGGCTGGATCGCGACCTCGACCGAGGCCGTCTCCCCCGCGCTTCTCGTGGATGGCCGGAGAGTCGAGGCGATCGAGTGGTCGGAAGGCGCCGATGGGATCGCAGCCGCGGAGGGCGAGCGGTTGCGCCGCTGGTCGGCCACGATTGAAGTGACGCCCGAGCAGGCAGGTCCCGACGGCGTCGTCCGGGTCGAACTCCGCCAGCACGACTCGGTCGCGGCGCGGCGCTTCTTCCGCCTGCCGCACGAGGCGATGCCGACCCGTCCGCCGCTCACGCTCTTCATGCACATCCCCAAGTGCGCAGGCACCACGCTGCGGGTGCAGCTCGAACGGGCGATCGGCTTCCCGCGGTTCCGGCCGATCTACCCGCCGCGCATGCACGGGATCTCGCTCGAGTCGCTCGCCGGCGAGATCGATGGACGCTGCGAGATCGCCTACGGCCACTTCTGGCATGGCCTGCATCGGCATCTCGATCGGCCGGTCCGGGCCATGACGGTGCTGCGGGATCCCCACGAACTCATCCTCTCGCAGTACTTCTTCGCGAAGTACCGGCTGCGGACGCCCGCCTTCGCCGCGTGCGAGACGATCGAGCAGGCGCTCGAGCGGCATCCCGCGACCTTCGACAACGTGATGACGCGCTGGCTCGGCGGCGATCCGCTCGCGCCGCGGGCCGACGAAGTCCTGCTCGCGCGGTCGATCGCCGCGATCGACGCCGACTTCGCGTGGATCGGCTTCGTGGAGCATCTCGCCGACGCGTGCGGCGAGATCGCGGGCCTGCTCGGCGTGCCGATCGACACGTCGGTGCACAACGACTCGCCGCGCAACACCGAGCGAGCGATGCTCGATCTCGCAGCCTTTCGGGCTGCCGCCCGCCCGTTCGTCGAGTTCGACATGCGGCTCTACGCCCACGCGCGGCTGCGTTCGTTCGGATCGCCGGTGCTCGCGGGTTGACCGCGGGCACGGGCGTCCCGCGTGGCGGCCCGCGGGCGTCGCTCATGGTGAAGCGCCGCCGTCGCGATCGTCCACAACCGGGCGACCTGGTTGCGGCGCTACCGAGGCCGCAGAACCGACGCCACCGGCGTGCGCTCGAGGCGCGTCCGCGCCCTCGAGGCCGGTTCGGGATCGGTGGGGATCAGCCTGTCCGCGATCCGTCCGTCCGGCATCGGCCCGCTGCTAGATTGCGCGGCGAGGCACCGAACGCCTGCCATCGACCCGATCGGAGCCACTCCGTGGTGCAACCGTACTTCGCCTCGCTCTCCTCGCCGACGGTCCTCCTCCTCCTCAACGCGGTCACCATCGCCGGCGGGATCCTCGCGTGGTGGGTCGGCTCGTTGACCCTTGGGCGGGGATGCAGCGAGGAGGAGCGCAAGACGATCTGGAGCTTCGCGAGCAACGGGCTCTTCACCTTCGTGATCTTCCTTCTCTCCTTCAGCTTCGCGAAGGTGTTCGCGAACTACTTCGAGGCGTCGGCGGTGGTCCACCGCGAAGCGTCGGTGATCGAGCAGTTGCGGAACCTGGCCATCGTCGATCCGGACGTGGACGGGCCGGCGATGATCGACGATCTGCGACGCTACGCCGAGGCGGTCGCGACCAAGGACTGGGAGGGATTGGGGCGACCGGTTCCCGAGCTCTCCGACGAGGCGCTCGCCCATCTGCTCGAGATCCGCCGCGAGCAGCAGGCGATCGCTCGCGCGGCGGGCTCGTCCGTGTCGGGCGACTTCATCGACGTCTGGAACGAGCTCGAAGACCTTCGGCATCAGCGCGAGGAGGCGGCGTCGGAGCTTGCTCCAAGCGTGCTCTGGATCGTGGTTGCGGGGATGCTCGTCGTGGGGTGCTTCCTCAGCGGCGTCCGCCCGCCCACTCCCAGGAAGCTCATCGGCGCCGCCATCTACCTCTCGACCTTCGCGACGGTGATGTGGCTCATCGGCGAGTTGGACCGGCCCTTCGACGGCGTCTGTCAGGCGTCGCGGCTTCCGATCGACCGCCTGCTCGCGGATCCGTGGATGCGCTAGCGCCGCGGATCAGACGCCGGCCTCGCCGCACGCGGCCGGGGGCGTTCTCCGGCGTTGCTCGCCTCGCGGTTCGAACGATTCCCGCTCGCTCGCCCTTCCCGACCGTCGCGGGAACGCCGTCGCCCATCGTGGCGTCGTGTGGACTCGACATCGCCCACGACGGCGCGGCGAAGTCGACCCCGTTGCGCGAGGAGCGCCTCGAGGAGCCGCGGCAGAAGCGCCGACCGCGGGAGTGGGGGAGACGTGCGGAGGCCGGTCCGCGATTGGCCGTGCGGTCCGCCGACTTGGCATCGAGCGGCGAGCAGCCGACCGATGCGAGCGCGAAGCGATCACGCGGCTGCCCGTATGCTCACCCGAGTCCGAGTTCTTCAAGACGAGTGAAGGCACGACGACCACGCAGACCACGCAGACCATGACGACCATGAAGGCCATGAAGACCATGACCAGCACGACGAACCAGACGAGCTCGACACCCGCGACGGCCGCGTCGCCCGTGACACCCGCGACGCCAGCGACGTCTGCGATGCCCGTGACGAGGGCGGCACCCGCGACGCTCGCGATAGCCGCGACGGCCGCGACACGCGCGACGCCCGCGACACGCGTGACGAACGTGTGGAGCGAGGCGAGCCTGACGAGCCCGCGCACGACCCGCGCGGAGCGCGAGTGTCTCCGAGGCGTTCGTCACGCGGCTCGCCGCGCGCTTCGCCGCACGACGCGCTGCGGCGGTGCCGGCGCCTTGGCGGTCTGGGCCTGCGTCGCGATGCCGCTCGCGGGCTGCGATCGATCGGGCGTGCAGTCGCAGCAGGTCGCCAAGGGGGTCGAACGCATTCCGGACGAAGCGACGCCGGTTCCGCCGGCCGCCACCGCGGAGTCGTCGGCGCGGAATCCGGACCGGCCGTGGTCGGTGCCCGAGGGCTGGAGCGAAGACGCAGCGCCGCGCCCGATGCGGCTGACGACCTATGTCGCGCCCGACTCGAGCGGACCGGTCGAGGTCGCGGTGACGCGGTTCGGGGGGCGGGTCGGCGGCGCGTTGGCGAACATCAACCGCTGGCGCGGGCAGATGGGCCTGCCGCCGGTCGACGAGACCGGTCTGGAGGCGACGATCGTGCGCTTCGCGTCGCCGGGCTTCGACGGCTACGAGGTGCGGATCGAGTCGGAGCGCGGCGTGATGCTCGCGGCCGCCGTCTACGAGGCGTCGATCGATCAGACGTGGTTCGTGCGGGCCACGGTGGCGAACGCCGAGGCCGCGGATCGCCTCGAGGCGGAACTCTTCGGCATGGCCCGCTCGATCGCCGGGCCTCCGGACGATGGAGCCGAGTGATGGGGCGGGGCGCGACAGTGAAGCGCCGGCCGGTCGCCGTAGAGATCGTGGAGCAGCCGGATGAGCGGCGCGAAGTTCGCGA
>CAZTMB010000101.1:0-9098 GCA_964614695.1 uncultured Isosphaeraceae bacterium
TCACTCCGCCGAGAACTTGTGCACCATGCGGTGGCGGTAGATCCGCTTCGGTTCGAGGATCACGTCCGGCCAGCCTTCGACCCCCTGCTTGTTGATGCTGTCGGGGAACGCCTGCGTCTCGAGGCAGAGGCCGTCGAACTTCTCGTAGGTCGCGCCGCCCTTGCCCTTGATCCCGTCGAGGAAGTTGCCGCTGTAGAACTGGATGCCGGGCTGGTTCGAGAAGATCTCCATCGTGCGACCCGACTTCGGATCGCGCAGCGTCGCGCAGAGCCAGGTCCTGCCGTCGCCGCCCTCGGGATCGACGACGAAGTTGACGTCGTATCCGCCGGGATCGGTCGCCGTCGCCGGCAGCCGGCCGATGTCCCGGCCGACCGGCTTCGCGGTGCGGAAGTCGTACGGGGTCCCCTCGACCGGCGCGAGTTCGCCGGTCGTGATGAGCGTCTCGTCGACGGGGGTGTAGCGCGACGCGGGGATCATGAGCTCGTGCTCGAGGATCGTGCCCGAGTCGTGGCCCGCGAGGTTCCAGTAGGTGTGGTGGGCGAGGTTGACCGGCGTCCTGCGATCGGTCGTCGCGGACATGTCGACGACGAGTTCGTCGTCCTCGGTGAGGGTGTAGGTGACGATCGCGGTGACCTTGCCGGGATATCCCTCGGTGCCGTCGGGCGACTCGTGGCGGAACATGACCGACGGACCGCGCGGCGTCATGCGCGGAGTCGCCTCCCACACGACCTTGTCGAAGCCCTTCGCGCCGCCGTGAAGATGGTTCGGTCCGTTGTTGGTCGTCACCTCGAACGACTCGCCGTCGATCGAGAACTTCCCGCCGGCGATGCGGTTCGCGCATCGCCCGGCGGTGCACCCGAAGTAGGGGTTGCTCTCGACGTACTCGGCGAGGCTGCCGCGGCCGAGCGCCACGTCGGCGAACACGCCGTCGCGGTCGGGAACGAGGATCTCGGTGATGATCGTGCCGTAGTCGGTCGCCTTGACGGTGGTGCCCTTGGAGTTCTTCAGGGTGTGCAGCATGACCCTGCGACCGTCGATCTCGCCCCAGAGCTCCCTCGACACGCTCCCCGTGGCTCGCGACGGCGCGCCCTTCGAAGAAGCGGTGCCGACAGGATTCTGATCGTTCACGTTGGTTCCCTTGCTGGGTGCGGCGGGTCGCGTCGGACGGGTGGCGGCATCGGGCGTCGTCGAAGGCGCCTTCTGCGGTCCGTCGGGAGTCTTGGTCGGCTGCTGCGCGTCGCTCGTCGAGACGGCGAGCAGCGTCGAGAGCGCCGCGGCGACGAGGGACGGAACATGGCGCCTGAAGGATGCACTCATGGATTGCGGCTCCGAAAATGGGCGGGAGGCTACGGACTCGATCATGACGTCCATCATGACTTCTGGGCTGGCCTGAGCGAAGCAAGACTCGATCGGCGACGTCCGGCCATGCGCCGCACAAGCTCGTCCGCGAGCACCCCGACGAGGATCACCGCGCCGATCACCGCGTACTCGAGGTTGTCCGGGATCCACTCGACCAGGGTGATCGCGTTGCGAAGGACCTGCATCAGCGCCGCGCCGACGACGATCCCGACGACGCTTCCCTCGCCGCCCCGCAGGCTGCAGCCGCCGAGCACCGCCGCGGCGATCGCGTAGAGCTCGTAGAAGTTGCCGAAGTCCGCCGGCTGCGCGCTTCCGATGTCGAGGACGAAGAGCATGCCGCCGTAGGAGGAGAGCGTCGCCCCGAGGACGAACGCCGAGAGCGTCACCCACTTGACCGGGATGCCGCTGTACGCAGCCGCCTGCGGATTGCGACCGGTCGCGAGCAGCCAACGACCCCACACCGTGAAGCGAAGCAGAAACGCCGCGAGCAGCGCGATCGCGAAGAGGCTCACCACCGGCGCGGGGATCGCGAACGCGCTCGGGCCCTCGAACGCCTCGAGGTCGGTGAGACCCGGCACCGGAATGCGGCCGGTCGCAAGCGAACGCAGTTCCTCGTAGCCGCCGCGAAAACCCTGCGTCTGATCCTCGGTGAAGCCTCGTGCGACGCCGCGATAGAAGAGAAGCCCGCAGAGCGTCACCAGAAACGGCTGCAGCCTGCCCCAGGAGACGAGGACACCGTGAAAGAGCCCGATCGCGATGCCGCACGCGAGCACCGTGACGACCGCCGCCGGCACCGACCACTCCTGCGAAACGAGGAGCCACGGCAGCAGACAGCCCGCGAGGCAGACGACCGAGCCGGTCGAGAGGTCGATGCCGCCGGCCATGATCACGATGCCCGCACCGATCGCGAGGATCCCGAAGAGCGCCGTGCGCCGGCAGAGGTTCTCGAGGTTGTAGGCCGAAAGAAAGCCCTCGGTCGCAAGCGCCGTGAACGCCGCGATCGCAAGCATCAGGAGCAGGATGCCGAGCGCCTTCTTCATGCCGCGCGCTCCGCGGTCATGAGCCGCATGAGCGACTCCTCGCTCGCTTGGGCCGCGACGAGTTCGCCGGTCACCTCGCCCTCGCGAAGGCAGACGATGCGGTCCGAAAGCGCGAGCACCTCGTCGAGCTCGCTGCTTGCAAAAAGCACCGCCGCGCCTTCCGCGGCAAGCCGCCTGACGATCGCATGGATCTCCGCCCGCGCGCCGACATCGACGCCCCGCGTCGGCTCGTCGAGCAGGAGGACCTTGGGCGCCGCGGCGATCCAGCGGCCGAGCACCACCTTCTGTTGATTGCCGCCCGAGAGCGTGCCGGCGGCACGGGCGTGGTCGGGCGGACGAAGCTGCAGATCGCCCGCAAGCCGATCGGCAAGCGACCGCTCGCGCGACGTCGACACCACGCCGAACCTCGCAAGGCGCGAGAGGGTCGCCATCGAGAAGTTGCGCCGCACGGGATCGGGCAGGAAGAGGCCGTGATGCGCTCGGTCCTCGGGCACGAGCGCGACGCCGCGACGCGCCGCCGCGCGCGGGCTGCCCTTGGGAAGGGCCCTTCCCTCGACCTGCACCTCGCCCGCGAGCGGACGCCGCACGCCGAAGAGCGTCTCGAGCAGCTCGGTGCGTCCGCTGCCGACGAGCCCGGCGATGCCGACCACCTCGCCCGACCGCACCTCGAGATCGATCGACGCGTGCGGATGCGCCTCGGTCCGGACGCCGCGCAGCGAGAGCCTCGCCGCGCCGGGCGCAATCTCGTCTCGGGCAACCGCCTGCACGCTGCGGCCGACCATCAGCGAGACGATCGCCTCGCGGGTCGCGCGTGCCCGATCGAGCTCGCCGCGGAAGGTCCCGTCGCGAAGCACCATGATGCGATCGGCGATCTGCAGCACCTCGTCGAGGCGATGGCTGATGAGGACGATCGCCACGCCGCGGCCGCGGAGATCCGAGAGTAGCGCGAGCAGCCGATCGGTCTCGGCCTTCGAGAGGCTCGCCGTCGGCTCGTCGAGGATGAGGACCCGCGCGTCGGCCGAGAGCGCCTTGGCGATCTCGACAAGCTGGCGGGCACCGACGCCGAGCATCGAGACCGGGGTGTGCGGCGCGATGCGAAGCCCGACCTTCGCGAGCGTCTCGTCGGCGATCCGCGCGGCCCCGCGGCGATCGAGGATGCCGAACCGCCGCGGCTCGCGTCCGAGCACGATGTTTGCCGCGACATCGAGGTTCTCCGCGAGGTTGAGCTCCTGATGGACGAGGGCGATGCCGAGACGCTGGGCGTCGCGGACGCTCCGCAGGCGCACGGGCGCTCCGTCGACGAGCAGCGTCCCATCGTCGGCCTCGTGCAAGCCCGCGAGGAGCTTCATGAGCGTGCTCTTGCCGGCGCCGTTCTCGCCGACCACCGCCAGCACCTCGCCCGCACGGATCGACGCGTCGACGCGATCGAGCGCGAGCACGCCGCCGAAGCGCTTCGAGAGGCCGCGCCCCTCGATCACCGCGCGCGGCAGGGATGGCTCGGAGGCGCTCGCCATGGCTCGATCAGCCGCCGCTCTCGGCGGACGCCGCGCGGGCCTTCATCTCGGCCTCGAACGCCGCGAGATTCGGCTGCTTGATCGCCTTGGCAGGCACGGGCATGGATTCGTTTGCAGGCAGCTTCGACGCATCGCCCTTGCAGAGCGCGTTCAGCAGTTCGACCGACGCGTAGCCGTACATGAAGGGATCCTGCACGACCGTGCCGTGCACGGTGCCCTTGCGGATTCCCTCGAGGGTCTCGGACGCCTCGTCGAAGGCGACGACCTTGACGGTGCCGGCCTTGCCGGAGCGCTCGAGGGCCTCGAGCATGAGCGGCGGGTTGTATTCGAAGAGGCCGACCATGCAGTCGAGGCCCGGGTAGCGGGCGAGCACGTCCTCGGCGTTGGCCTTGGCCTTCGCGCGGTCGAACTGGTCGGTGTAGGTGCCGACCACGGTGAAGCCGTTGCCGGAGACCGTCGCGCCGGGCGCATCGAACCGGTTGGGATCGGAGTCGCGCCCCATCAGTTCGTCGATCAGTCCCTGCCGACGCCGTCGCGCGTTGTCCTGCTCGAGCCGCCCCACGAAGATCGCGACCTCGCCGCCGTCCGGGCAGGCCTCCTTCACGAGACGGCCGCACATGCGCCCGGCCTCGTAGTTGTCGACGCCGATGTAGCAGAGCCGCGCGCTCTCGGGCGCGTCGCTGTCGTGGGTGATGAGAAGCGCCCGCCGCGCGACCGCGTTCAGGGTGTCGGACTGGTTCGCCGGATCGATCGGGCTGACCGCGATTCCGTCGATGCCGCGGGTGACGAGGTCCTCGAGCATGCGCTTCTGGTCGCCGATCCCGTTGGGCGGCATGAGCACGCTGACCGTCGCGCCGGTGTCCTTCGCGGCGGCCTCGGCGCCCGCCTTGGCAAGCACCCAGAAGAAGGCGACGCCGTTGGTGACGAAGGCGATCTTCGGAGGATCCTTGGGCGAGGCCTTCATCGCTTCGATCGCCTTCTTCTGTCGGGCGATCAGGGCGTCGCGGCTCTGGGCGAATGCCGGACTCGCGACGGCAAAGAGCGCCGACGCGAAGGCGATCGATCGGAAGGCGTGTCGCATGCGATGGCTCCTGAGGGGGCGGACGCGGCCATCGCCGCGCCCGAGGCTCACACGACGGTCATGCCGCCGTTGACGTGGATGTCCTGACCGGTGACGAAGCTCGCGGCGTCGCTCGCGAGAAAGACGATCGCCCCGCCGATGTCCTCGGGGACGCCCCAGCGGCCCATTGGGATGAGGCTTCGGTAGGCGTCCTTCTCGTGCTGCGGATCATTCTCATGACGCTCGACCGGGATCCAGCCCGGCGCGACCATGTTCACGGTGACGTGCCAGGGCGCGAGCTCGTTCGCCATCGAGCGCGACCAGCCGACCTGAGCGCCCTTCGCGGCGACGTAGGCCGAGAACGGCGCGACGCCGCGGTTGAAGACCTCGCTCGTGATGTTGATGATCCGCCCCCAGCGCTGGCGCTTCATGTGCGGCAGCACGGCGCGGGTGAGCAGGTACGGGCTCTTCACGAAGTAGTCGAGCATCGACTGGTAGAAGTCCCAGTCGTACTCCTCGATCGGCTTGAGCGGCTGCGCGGGCGTCGCGTTGAGGATGAGGATGTCGACCGGCCCGAGATCCCGGGCGATCGCGTCGACCATGGCGTTCACTTCGCTCTCGTCGATCACGCTTGCCTGATAGAGCCCGCCTTCGAAGCCTTCCGCGCGATACTCGGCGAAGGTGCGCTCCGCCCACTCGCGGTTGTTCGCATAGTTGAAGGCGACCTTCGCCCCGGCGGATCCGAGCGCGAACGCCATCGCCTTCCCGAGCCCGCGGCTCGATCCGGTGACGAGCGCAACCTTGCCGGCAAGAGAGAAGTTCGGTGTCTTCATCGAAGGACGGAGACTAGCGGAAGCGGGCAGCCTCTCTACGCGATGATCCCGGGAATCGGATCGGCGCCTTCCACGCCGACGAGCCGCTGGTCGAGCCCGCCGTAGAAGTAGGAGAGCTCGTTGGGGTCGAGCCCCATCAGCGTGAGGATCGTGGCGTGCAGGTTCTTGACGTGGTAGCGGTCGCCGACGCCGGTCGAGCCGAGCTCGTCGGTCTCGCCGACGCTCACGCCGCCCTTCACGCCGCCGCCGGCCATCCACATGGTGAACCCGAAGGAGTTGTGGTCGCGGCCGGTGCCCTCGGCGTACTCGGCGGTGGGCTGCCGACCGAACTCGCCGCCCCACACGACGAGCGTCTCGTCGAGAAGCCCCCGCTGCTTGAGGTCCTTCAGCAGGCCCGCGATGGGCAAGTCGGTCCTTCCCGCGTGGTAGTCGTGGTTCTTCTTGAGATCGCCGTGGGCGTCCCAGTTGGCGTCGTTGTGGTTGCCGCCGGAATAGACCTGGACGAAGCGCACGCCGCGCTCGACGAGCCGCCGCGCGAGCAGGCACTTCTCGCCGAACTCGCGAGTCTGGGGCTGGTCGATCCCATAGAGCTCGAGGGTCTTCGGCGACTCCTTCGCCAGATCGACCGCCTCGGGCGCGTCGGCCTGCATGCGGTAGGCGAGCTCGTAGCTCTCGATGCGGCTCTCGAGCTCCGAGTTGCCCGAGCGCAGCAGCGCGTGGCGGGTGTTCCACATCTTGACCCGATCGAGCAGGCGGCGCTGCAGGCCGTCGCTGCGCCCCGAGGGATTCGAGAGGTCGAGGATCGGCGGCCCCTCGCCGCGCAACACCGTGCCTTGATAGATCGCCGGCATGTAGCCGCTCGACCAGTTCTTCGCGCCCGAGATCGGGCCGCCGGTCGAGTCGAGCATCACCACGAAGCCCGGCAGGTTCTGGTTGACCGTGCCGAGACCGTAGTTGACCCAGGACCCGAGCGCCGGCGCGCCGCCGAGCAGCTTGCCCGAGTTCATCATGAGCATCGCCGATCCGTGGATCGGGCTGTCGGCGTACATGCTCTTGACGAACGCCAGATCGTCGACGCAGGTCGAGAGATGCGGAAAGAGGTCGCTGACCCACGCGCCGCACTCGCCGTGCTGCTTGAAGTTCCACTTCGGACCGACGACGCGACCTTCGTTCCTGTCGCCGCCGCGGCCCTTCGTCTTCACCTTGATCGTCTTGCCGTCGAACTTGTAGAGCTCGGGCTTGTAGTCGAACGTGTCGACGTGGCTCGGGCCGCCGTACATGAAAAGGAAGATGACGCTCTTGGCCTTGCCCGGCAGCATCGGCGGCTTCGGCGACAGCGGCCCGCCTGGCATCGGCGTTGTCCCGTCGAACGCGAGCGCCTGCCGGCGGATGAAGCCCTCCGACGCGAGCATGCCGGTCAAGGCGACCGAGGTGAACGCCCCGCCGGCCTGCCACATGAACTCGCGGCGGGTGCGGCCGCAGAAGGTGTTCTGCGGGCGATCGTGGGATTGGGGCAGGTCAGTCATGGTTCACCTCGCGGGTCACGTCGCTGGTTCGCTCGGAACATTCGGTCGGTTCGTGATCGGGCCTCGATCGGGCCTGCTGCGCCGATGGCGAACTCGATCGCTCAGTCGACATACAGGAACTCGTTCAGGTTGAAGAGGACCAGGCAGAGGTTCTCGAGAGCCTCGCGCCGCGAGAGCCCGTCGATCGTCTCGAGCTCCTCGACGAAGGCGACCGCCTCGTCGAGATCCTGCTCGCTCGCGGGACGCCCGCCGACGAGCAACCGACCGAGCGCGATCTGCCCGCGAAGATCGCCCGGCCGCTCGCGCTCGAGCCGCTCGGCGAACCGCTTCGCCTCGCGGATGACGAGTTCGCCGTTGAGCATCGAAAGTGCCTGGGTCGGCTGCACGGTCGAGAAGCGCACCGGGCACGGCGAATCGATGTCCGCCGAGTCGAAGACCAGAAGCAGCGGATGCTGGAGCGAGCGCTTCTGGTGGATGTAGAGGCTTCGCCGCGACCAGGTCTCCTCGGGCGTGAGCGGCCAGACGGAGCCGGGCGTCGAACTCGTCGCGAGGACCTCTTCCGGCATCGGCGGGCGGATGCTCTCGCCACCGACGCGCAGATCGATGGTGCCGTTCGCCGCGAGCATTCCGTCGCGGAGCTCTTCCGCAGTCAGGCGCCGCAGCCGCTGCCGCGAGAGCCGCTCGTTGCCCGCGTCGCGAAGCAGCGCCTCGTCGCTCGGCACGCTCGACATGCGGTACGCAGCGCTCTGCATGAGCAGGCGATGGAAGTCCTTCATCGAGTAGCCGCGCTCGGCGAAGCTCGCCGCGAGCCAGTCGAGCAGCTCCGGATGCGTGGGCTTCTCGCCGAACTTCCCGAAGTCGTTGGGGGTCGGCACGATCGGCGCCGCGAAGTGGTGCTGCCACAGCCGGTTCGAGATCGTGCGAAGCGCCAGCCCGTTGCGGGGATCGGCGATCCACTTCGCAAGCGCGAGCCGTCGGCCGCTCGTCTCGCCGTGCGCGGGCGCTTCGATCGGCCCTGGGCGGAAGGCGCCCGCCATCGACGGCACGTCGGGCTCGACCTTCGCGCCGAGGCTGTGCGGGCTGCCTCGCAGGTGGACGAAGGTCTCCGGCGGCTCGGGCGTGCCGCGGACGACAAGCACCGTCTCGCCTTGCCAGTCGGGCGGCCGCATCGCGGCGAGCGAGTCGTGTGCGGCGCGAAGCCTTGCCGCGTCGTCGTCGCGCGAGGCTCCGCCCGACGCCGTGCCCGACGCCGTCGCGGCGATCACGGCAAGCGTCTCATCACGGGGCAGCGTGCCGGTCGCGGCGCTGCGAATCTCGTCTGCCGAGAGCACTCGGCGATAGAAGCGGATCTCGTCGAGATCGCCCGCGAACGCGCCGTGGCCCGGCTGCATCGCGCCGATCGCAAGGCGCTCGGGCCGATCGAGCGGACGCGTCGAGCCCTTCGCGCGATCGACCTCGACGCCGTCGATGAAGAGCGCGATCTCGCCCGAAGTCATGTCGCGGGTGAAGGCGATGTGATGCCACGCCCCGTCGTTGTGGCCGGGCCCCGAACCGATGAAGGTCTCCGGATCGCCGGTGCCGGCGCTGATATAGCCGTTCGAGACGAGGCTCACGCCGAAGTCCGGCACGATGCCGGGGATCTCGCCATCGACGAGGCCCTTGCCGAGGAACCATCGGCGATCGCTCTCGCTGCCGCCGCCGACATCGGTCGTCCGCATCCAGAAGGCGATCGTGAAGTCCTCCGAGACCGGCCGGGCGATCTCGAC
>CAZTMB010000101.1:9198-10727 GCA_964614695.1 uncultured Isosphaeraceae bacterium
GGGCGTCCTTCGCTTCGCCCGAGCGATCGTCCTCGAACGGCAGGTGCGCGACGAGGCCGTCCGCCGGCGAGCGATCGATGAAGGTGTCGCCGTCCGGCGCGAGCCCCGCCAACGCCTCGATCACGCGGATCTCGGCGATCACGCGTTCGCGCTCGAGGCGATACGCGCGGCGATCCGCCTCGGGATCGGCGTGGCCGAAGTCGCTGCGGACCATCCGCATCACGTTCTCGGCGGCGATCGAGTTGAAGGGGCTCGTCTTGTAGGGCTTGACGCCCGCGAAGTACGCCGCGAACTCGAAGTACTCCTCCTGAGGGATCGGATCGCCCTTGTGGTCGTGGCAGCGCACGCAGCCCATGGGAAGACCGAGGAACGTGCGGCCGACGACGTCGACGATGCCGTCGAGATCGTCGGCGAGCGCCTGCTTCAGGTCCGGCACCTCGTCGTCCCACATGCCCAGGCGATAGATCCCCGTCGCGACGAGGCTGTCGAAGTCGCGGTCGTCGAGTTCGTCGCCCGCAAGCTGCTCGAGCACGAAGCGGTCGTAGGGCATGTCCTCGTTGAGCGCCTCGACGACCCAGTCGCGGTACTTCCAGGCGCCGTTCTTGACGCTGTCGCGCTCGAAGCCGTTGGTCTCGGCGTAGCGCACGAGATCGAGCCAGTGCCGCCCCCACTTCTCGCCGTAGTGAGGGCTGGCCAGCAGGCGATCGAGCAGCGCCGTCCACGCGGCGTCGGCATCGGACTGCCATGCGGCGACGAACGCGTCGATCTCCTCGGGCGTCGGCGGAAGACCGGTCAGGTCGAGGCTCGCCCGTCGAAGCAGGGTGTACGGATCGGCCTCGGGCGCCGGCGGCAACCCGACCTCCTCGAGCTTCGCGAGGACGAAGTAATCGACCTCGTTGCGGCACCACTCGGGGTTCAGCACGCGCGGCGGCGCCGGCTTCACGAGGTCGCGGAAGGCCCAACGCTCCTCGAGCGCCTCGGCGATCCGCGCCTCGAAGAGCGCTTGCTCGTCGAGATCGGCCGTGGCGGCGTCGGCGGCGGGAAGCGCGCCGATCCAGCGTCGGATCGCGTCGAGTTCGGCCTCGGTCAGGCGCTCGCCCTTGGGCGGCATCGCCTCGTCGTCGTCTCCCTCGAGCGTGACCCGATGCCACAACTCGCTTGCGTCGAGGTCTCCTCCCGCGACCACCCGATCGAGCGCCGGGACGTCGAGGATCTCGCCGTGCTCGTGCAGGCGAAGCCCGGCCTTCGCGCGATCGGCCCCGTGGCACTCGACGCATCGGGCCTCGAAGATCGGCAGGACCTCGGCGAGAAAGATCGCCTCGGCGGCCTCGCGCGACGGGTCGGCACGATCGTCCGAGTCGCCATCCGAGGCGAGCCGCGCGACTGGCGCGATCGGGTCGGGCTGCTTGGGATCAAGGCGACGCGGGCTGGCGTTCGCCGCGACGGCGGCAAGCCCGGCGAGAAGTCCGACGCCAGCAAGGCACACGGCGAGGCGCATCGGGGTCATGACGTTCAAGAGTAGTTCAAGG
>CAZTMB010000102.1:0-10531 GCA_964614695.1 uncultured Isosphaeraceae bacterium
CTCGTGTCTGGTGGACCGCGGGCGTCTCGCCCGCCTCGGCTCGTTCGGCACGACGTTGGCGGACCACGAAGTGCGTTTCGGCCTCACCGCCCCTCGCCCGCTTCTCGCCAATTCGCCTCGAGCGCGGCGAGGTCCGGATGATCGGGTTCGGCGGCGGCGATGCGCTCGATCCAGGACTTCGCACGAGGCCGATCGCCGGCAGCGAGCCACGACTCTGCGGCGCCGACCATCGCCTCGATCGAATCGGCCGAGGCCGGATCGGTGCGAAGGCAGACTTCCCACGCCGCGGCAGCGCGATCGAAGCGGCCCAGCGCCGCCCACGACGCGGAGGTCTCGCGGGTCACGGCAAGCGTCGCCTGATCGGGGCGGGGCAGGGCGGTCAGCAGGGCGATCGCATCGCCGGGGCGACCGAGGCGCCGAAGCCAGTTCGCCTCGCGGATTCGCAGCGGCACCGAGTCGGGATCGAGCGATCGAGCCTCGGCGAACATCGCCAGCCCCGCGGTCCCGTCGCCTCGTTCAAGCAGGAACTCGCCGAACGACGCCGCGACCATCGGATCGCTCGGCCAACGTTCGACCGCGGCCTCGAAGCGAGCTGCGGCCTCTTCGGCATCGCCGAGTCGCCAGCGGTTGAGGGCGATCCGCAACGCCGGGCTCGGATCGTCGGGCCGCCGCGCGGCGAGCCGCTCCCACCGCGGCCCCGCGGTCGCGTGGTCGCCGAGGGTCTCCGCGATCGACGCGGCCAGCGTGAGCGTCTCGTCGTCGTCGACGCCGCCCGCGAGCGCTCGGTCGATCGCCGACGCGGCGTCCTGCATGCGTTGCTCGCGGCGGGTTCTCTCGGCGGGGGACGCGTTCGCCTGCGCAACCCGGACTCGCGCAAGCCAGGCGGCCGCGGAGGCGTCCTCGGGCATGCTCGCGACGAGGCCCTCGGCGACGATCGCCGCCTCCTCGAGCCGCTGCGCGAGCAGGTTCCGTTCGATCGCGGCGATCGCGGCCTCGCGGGACTCCGGTCGCGCGGAACTCGACGCGGGCTCCGCCGGCTTCGCGGCGCGGTCGCCGCATCCGGCGACCAGCAACGCCGCGCAGAAGCTCGCCATGGCGAGACGTCCGCGGCGGGAGGCGCTGCACCCCGCCGGTACCATCTCTCGCGATGCCTTCCAGTCCTTCATCGTCGTCCGATTCGAACTCGTCCTCGGATGCCGCGGAGCCCTCGTCGGGCGCGGCTTCGGCCGCGGGGAGCCTCGAGAAATCCTACCTGCCCGCCACCTGCGAGCCGGTCGTCCGCGCGGCGTGGCGCGACGCGCGGTGCTTCCACGCCGATCCGGTGCGCGATGCCGGCAAGCCGCCGTTCGCGATCCTGATCCCGCCGCCCAACGTGACGGCGGCGCTCCACCTCGGCCACGCCCTCAACAACACGCTGCAGGACGTGCTCGCCCGCCGCAAGCGGATGCAGGGCTTCGACACGCTGTGGATGCCCGGCACCGATCACGCGGGCATCGCCACGCAGACGGTCGTCGAGAAGCGGCTGCTGCGCGAGGGCGTCCGCCGGCAGGACCTCGGCCGCGAGCGCTTCATCGAGCGCGTGCAGCAGTGGAAGGACGAGTACGAGGCGACGATCATCGCGCAGCTCGAGAACCTCGGCTGCTCGTGCGACTTCGAGCGCACCCGCTTCACCATGGATCCCGTCTGCACCGCCGCGGTGCGGACGGCGTTCTTCCGCCTCTTCGCCGAAGGCCTCATCTACCGGGGCAAGCGGCTCGTCAACTGGGATCCCGCGACGCAGACGGCCCTTGCCGACGACGAGGTCGAGATGCGCACCGTCGCCGGGCGCATGCACTACCTCAAGTACCCGCTCGAGGACGGATCGGGGTTCGTCGTCGTCGCGACGACGCGTCCGGAGACGATGCTCGGCGACACCGCGGTCGCGGTGAACCCGAGGGATCCCCGCGCCGCGTCGCTCCGCGGCAAGCGGGTGCGTCTGCCGATCGTGGGCCGGGTCATCCCGATCGTCGAGGACGACTACGTGGTCATGCCTGCGGCGCTCGGCGGCGAGGCGAGCGATCCGAAGGCCGCCTTCGCGACAGGCTTTCTCAAGGTCACGCCGGCGCACGACGCCAACGACTGGGAGATCGGGCGACGCCACGATCTCGCGGTGGTCAACGTGCTCGGCCCCGATGGCGCCATCTCCGATCGCCACGGCTGGAGCGACGTCTCGGAGGAGGCGCGGCCGTTCGTCGGACTCTCGCGCGAGGACGCCCGCGCGAAGGTGATCGAGTGGTTCCGCGCGAACGGGCTCCTTGAGGAGATCCGCGAGTACGAGCACGCGGTCGGGCACAGCTACCGAAGCCACGTGCCGATCGAGCCGTGGCTGAGCGACCAGTGGTACGTGCGGGTGACCGATCCGCGCCTCGCGGGCGCGGCGCTTCGGGCGATGGCGCCCGAGCAGGTCGAGGGCTCGCTGCCGGCGACCGCGCAGGCGCTGCCCGCGACCGAAGGCGACGGTGAACTTCGCTTCACTCCGAACCGCTACGCGAAGACCTTCCAGACCTGGCACGAGAACCTGCGCGACTGGTGCATCAGCCGACAGTTGTGGTGGGGCCATCGCATCCCCGTGTGGAGCCGCGTCGCCGACGCGGTGTCGCTTGGCGTCGAGGCGACGGTCGCGGCGCGGGCGTCGGCGGAGGGTTCGCCCTTCGCGGGCACGTGGGCGAAGCGCGGCGCGGCCGAGATGCTTCGCGCCCTGCCCGACGGCACCTTCGAGCATCTGGTCTGCCTGCCGAGTCCGACCGAGATCGGCGAGGCCAACGAGTCGTCGCTCGCGTCGGAGCTCGCCGGCGCGGGCTACGGGCAGGATCCCGACGTCCTCGACACCTGGTTCAGTTCGGCGCTCTGGCCGCTCTCGACGATGGGCTGGCCCGATCCCGCGAAGTTCCCCGAGACGAGCGGCCTGCTCGAGACCTTCAACCCCAGTTCGGTGCTCTGCACGGCGCGGGAGATCATCACGCTCTGGGTCTCGCGGATGGTCATGTTCAATCGCCACCTGCGTGGCGGGACGCTTCCCTTCAAGGACGTCCTCATCCACGCGATGATCCAGGACGGCCACGGGCAGAAGATGTCGAAGTCGCTCGGCAACGGCTTTGATCCTCGCGACATCGTGCACAGCCACGGCGCCGACGCGCTGCGCTTCACGCTGGTGCAATTGACGACGAGCACGCAGGACGTGCGGATCCCCGTCGACATGGTCTGCCCCCACACCGGCGAGACCTTCACGCCGCCGTGGACGAAGAGCCCGTCGGGCCACGTCGTCGCCGAGCCGGTCGTCGAGAGCCCGAAGGCGAAGGGCCGGTTCATGACAAGCGCCTACGGCGCCGCGAGCGGTGTTGCGACGCCGAGCGAGGAGAAGCCGCTCGCGCGGAACACCTCGAGCCGCTTCGATCAGGGCCGGAACTTCGCGAACAAGCTCTGGAACGCGACCCGCTTCGCGGTGGGGATCCTCGGCGAGTCGAAGGCGGCGGGGGCCTCGACGTCGATCGCGGGTGCGCGGCTCGAGGATCGCTGGATCCTCGCGACGCTGCGGCAGGCGATCGCGCGGCTCGACGAGTCGCTCGACCAGTACCAGTTCAGCGCGGCGGCGGAGGCGCTCTACGACTTCGCGTGGCGGGACTTCTGCGACTGGTACCTCGAGGCGATCAAGCCCTCGGTGCGCGAGGACGCTCGCCAGCGGCAGGTGCTCCGAAGCGTGCTCGACGCGCTTCTTCGCGTGCTGCACCCGGTCTGCCCGTTCGTCACCGAGACGCTCTGGCCGCACCTGCAGGCGACCGGCCCGGCGGGCCTCGCGGAGATGCCGCTCGCCGACTCGGAACTCTGCGCGATCGCGGCGTGGCCCGTGTGCGGCGACAGCCTCGACGACGCGGCGGCAGTCGCGACGTTCGAGCGGGTGCGAAGTCTCGTGTCCTCGATCCGCACGCTGCGCGGCGAACGGAACGTGCCCCCGAAGAAGCGGCTTCGCCTGCTCGCGCCGGCGGCGGTGATCGATCTCGCGGCTTCGGGGGATGGGCTCGTCGAGCATCTCGCGGGACTCGAGTCGATCGAGCGGTTCGAGGGCGACGCGGCTCCCGCCGGTTCGGCGGCGATCGCCTTCGAGGGCTCGGAGCTCCGTCTCGACGGGATCGTCGACGAGGCGGATCTCGGCGAGGAGCGAAAGCGGCTCGAGAAGCTCGTCGGCAGCCTCAAGGGGAGGATCTCCGGGTTCGAGGCGAAGCTTTCGAATCCCGGCTACCTCGCCAAGGCGAAGCCCGAACTCGTCGAGGAGACCCGCGGTCTGCTCGAGCGTTCGCGGAGCGATCTCGAGGCGGCGGAACGCGCCCTCGCCTCGCTCGGCGCCTAAGTCGCTCGGCCGGGCGATGATGACCGGGTCGCGTTGCGGCCGCAGGGGCTACGCTCGACGGATCGAGCGGCGCGGAGTCGGGAGTCCCGAGACCGGAACTTCGATGGATCGAATCTCTACCGCGAATCCGAGTCGTCCGACGCACGGCGTGCCCGCGACCTGGCTGGCTCGCTCGCGTGGAGTCCTCGCCGTCGCGTCTCTCGGCGTCTGGCTCGTCGCCTGCTCGACGCCGAACGCCACGCCGGCCAAGCCGAGCGAGGTCGCGGGCGGGCGCGAAGCCGCGGCGACCACTGAAACGCCGTCCCCGTCCGTCGCGTCGGCCACCGACTCGCGGCCCGCGCGGTCGCCTGATCTCGCGGAGCTTCGCACCCCCGAGGCGTTCGCGGTCGTGGTCTCCCCGTGGCGTGGCGAGGAGTTCGGCGGCAACCTCGACGGTTCGATCATCGCCACGCCCAACTACCGCCTGCACTCGACGCTGCGCGACGACTCGCTCGAGCGGATCCTGCCTCGCTACATGGAGGCGGCGTTCGACCACTACCGCACCGCGATCGTCGAGTTGCCGCTGCCGCCCGAGCCGCTCAAGACCTACATCTTCGGCAGCCGCAGCGAGTGGAACCGCTTCACCGAGTTCAAGCTGCCGCCCCGCGAGGCGCAGTCGATGCTGCAGCTTCGGCGCGGTGCCTACACCGCCGACTCGGAGGTCGTCCTGCACGATCTCGGCCGCACCGACACGCTCTTCCTCACCGCCCACGAGGGCTGGCACCAGTACACCCAGTCGGTCTTCCGCGAGTCGCTGCCGATCTGGCTCGAGGAGGGGATCGCCACCTACATGGAAGGGCACCGCTTCGATTCGGAGGCGGGCGTCGCGACCTTCATGCCCTGGCGGAACCTCGAGCGCTACGGCGAGCTTCGCGCCCGGGCCCGTCGCGGCGGCCTGATCCCGCTCGAGGAACTCGTCGATCGCTCACCGCAGTCGTTTCTCGAGAACGGTTCGAACCGGCTGCTGACCTACTACGCGCAGGTGTGGGCGCTCACGCAGTTCCTCGTGCACGGCGAGAACGGCCGCTACCGCGCCGGGCTCGAGCGGCTGCTCGTCGATGCGGTCGATGGCCGGGTCTCGTCGCGGATCGCCTCGGTCACCGGACGTCAGGGGCGCCGTGCGATGGGGCCGGGTCTCGGACGCGTCGTGATCTCGGTCTATTTCACGCCCGACTTCGAGCTCTTCAAGGAGCAGTACGAGGCGTTCCTTTCGGTGCTCATGCAGCGGGGCACCGGCACCGCGATCTGGCGCGGGCGGAATCCCTTCGAGGCCGGCGCCGCGGCGCCGCCGATCGATCCGGCGATGCGCTAGCGATCGCGGAGGTCCCGCTCCTCGGCGAGCGACTCGAGTTCGGCGATCGCCTCGAAGTCCTTGGGTCGTCCGGCGGCCCGCTTCAACTCGATCAGCTTCCTGAGGGAGACGACGCGGCACGTGCGGCCGAAGACCCGCAGTTCTTCGGCGTGGGGAAGCAGCCGTGCGTAGTCGCCACCGCCCGCGACCTCGCCGAAGAGGTCAAGAGGGCCCGCGGTCGTGTCGAGGGTGAAGTTGAGTCCAGCGAGCACGGTGGAGACGTCGAATCGGAAGGGAAGCCCGGACGGCGCCCCTCGAAGCGCGGGCGAGAAGGCGGTGATCGCCTCGACGAGACGGGCGACGTTCTCGGGGGATCGCTCGTATACGCAGTCGATGTCGAAGGTGACCCGGGCGGCGCCATGCGCGACGCCGGCGATGCCGCCGATCACGATGAATCGGACGTCCCTCGACGAGAGGGCCTCGATCAGGTTGGGCAGGTCGGTCACGCGCTCGCGTCCTGTTCAGGAAGGCGAGCGGCCCGCCCGGCGCGGGCGAACTCCTCGGCGACCCGCTGCATCCGCATGAGCTCGATCAGCCGCTGCTCGGGCGTGAGCGCGAGGCGGCTGCGCAGCAGGCTTCGATCGACGTCCTTCTTGTAGAGGTCGATGATGGCCGAGATCGAGTCGCCGTCGCGGGCAGGGCCGGAGACGACGTCGGAAGGGAGGCCGGTCATGCGAGGCGAGTCTACCCCGCGAGGGGTCGGCGCAGATGGTGACCGAGAAACCCGACGAGCCGGTCCTTCGCCTCGGCGGCGAAGCGTCCGAAGCCCGCGTGCTCCTGCGGCGCGCCGGTCTTCTCGAAGACGACCAGTTCGAGCGAGGAGGGATCACCGGCCGGCGGCGCGTAGCGGGGCTTGATCGCCTCGAAGAACGCCTGCTGCGAGCGAACCGGCACCCACTCGTCGAAGCGATTGTGGAGTGCGAGCAGCGGCAGGGGATTCCAGGAGCCCGCGTGCTGCGAGGGTTCGAGGTCGGCGATCGACTCGGCGAGCGGCCACCAGGGCAGCGTGCGCCACGAACCGGTGGTGCCCTCGACGACCGCGGCGGCGAAGCGGACGGGCTTGTTCGGATCGGCGAGCCGCGCGAGCGAGATCATGCCGCCGGCGCTCATGCCGCCGATCGCCACGCGACCCGCATCGAATCCGCCGATCGCGATCGCCTCGTCGATCACCGCATCGACCTCGCCGAAGGCCTGCCGAACGATGCGAGGCATCGCCTCGGGCCGCTGCATCGCGGGATCGAAGCGGTCGCCGTGCCCGGGAAGGTCGATCGCGCAGACGCCGATCCCCGCCCGCATGAGCCGCAGGTATCGCCCCGGATCGAGGTGGCGATCCACGGTGCGGCCGTGCATCCAGAGCAGCATCGGCGGAGGCGTTCGCTCGCCTTCGGATCGCACCGGATCGACGACCAGCGCCGGGACGCGGCCTTCGAGCAGGCGAACGTCGCGAGTGCGGGCGGCGAGCGAGGCGGGCAACTTGGCGGCGAGGTCGGGCATCGGTCCGGGCGGTTCGTGCGATCGAAGAAGCCCCGCGTTCACGCCGAGGGGCAGTAGAGAAGCACCTGCATTCCCTTGCCGTAGTCGTGCACCTCGGGACCGTCGAAGCCTTCCAGGGTCGGTGGCGGCGGCGAGTGCGGATCGACCGGTCGACGCAGGACCAGGAAACCCTTCTCGCCCATCACCTCTCGGACGCCGGCCGCCGCCGCGAGCACGCGGGCGAGCGACTTCTCCTCCTGCATCAGTTCGTACGGCGGATCCATGAAGACGATGTCGAAGGTGCCGCCGGCGCGGGCGAGCGTGCCCGCGGCCAAGGCGTCGCCGACGAGCACGGTGACGCGGTCGCCGCAGCCGAGGCTCTCGATGTTGCGGCGGAGGTAGCCGAGCACCGTGCGGTCGCGCTCCACGCAGACGACCTCGCGGGCGCCGAGGCTCGCCGCTTCGAGTCCCATGGTGCCGACGCCCGCGAAGAGGTCGAGCACCCGGGCGTCGTCGAACCAGCCGCGCAGCAGGCCGAAGACCGACTCCTTGACCCGGGCGGTCATCGGGCGGGTCAGATCGTCGCGGTCGGGACTGTCGAGGCGCCGCGAGCGGTAGGCGCCGGAGCTGATGCGAAGCATGCGGAGGGAAGTTCTTCGAGGACGCGGCGGATGCCTTCCGAATCGAAGCGGGAATGCTACGGTGCCGCGATGCTCTTCGCCGCCGCGTGGATGGTGTCGGTCGGGCTTGCCGCCCTCGCTCAGGACGACGCTTCGACCGCGTCGCCCGTGACCTCGGTGACGGCGGCCGCCGTCGAAGCCGACTCGATGCTCGCGGCCCGCATCGAGGCGGCTCGGGGCGCGGGCCTCGCCGAGGACGAGGCCTCGATGGTCGGCCTCGGCGTGACGCGCCTGCTCGCGATGCAGGAAGGCGACGCGAAGGACCAGTGGCCCTACGAGGGCGTCTACCGAGTGCGGGGGCAGATTCCGATCGGCTACCGCGTCGGAGGCACCGCGATCGCCGCCATGGGGTTGATGCAGGCGCCGGGACTCGAGTCGGATCCCGAGCGACGCGAGGCGATCCTTCGCGCTGCGCGATTCGTCGCGAAGGCGATCGAGCAGCCGCTCATGAGTCCCGACTACGGGGGCGGCTACGACGTCCGCGGCTGGGGGTATGCGTACGGGCTTCGATTCCTCGTGCGTCTCTCCGCGAGCGGGATGCTCGAGGGCGACGAGGCGACGGCGGCGAAGGTCGGCGAGGCGATCCGGTTCTACCTCGCCGGGCTCGCGGCGATCGAGATCCCGGAGGTCGGCGGCTGGAACTACGCGAGGCGCGGTCCGCTCGACCAGCCGAGCAATGCCGCCCCCTTCATGACTGCGCCGGTCCTTCGAAGCCTCGCGGAGGCGAAGGCCGCGGGCTTCGAGGTGGATGATGCGCTGGTGCGCCGCGGGCTCGCCTCGCTGGCGCTGAATCGCGGCCCCGACGGGACCTACGAGTACTCGGGAACCGGTCGCGGGCGCATCGACCCGGCCTCGCGTCCCGGCGCGATCGGACGAATGGCCAGCGGCGACCTCATCCTCGTCGAGGCTGGTCTTCTGGAACCCGAGTCGCTGCGGCGAAGCCTCGAGAGCTTCTTCGCCTACTGGGAGGAGCTCGAGGTCAGGCGTCGACAGAACGGAACCCACGTCGCGCCCTACGGCGTCGCGCCCTACTACTTCATGTACGCCCATGGCGCGGTGGGCGAGGCGATCGAGCGCTTGCCGGCCCCATGGCGTCCGTCGCTTCGCAAGGCGCTGCTCGAACGGCTCGTGCAGGTCCGCGAGGCGGACGGATCCTGGAACGACCGCGTCTTCGACCGCAGCGCCAACTACGGCACCGCGCTCGCGCTGGAAGCGATGCTCGCCCCGCTGGGAGCGCCGGCGGCGACCTGGCCACCGGAGGCGCTTGCCGAGACCGCCGATCCGGCGGCGGACAAGGAGACCCGATGAGGATCTGCGCGATCATCCCGGCGGCAGGCGCGAGCCGTCGCTTCGGCCTCGGCGACAAGCTTGGGCAGGACCTCGGCGGTCGAGCCCTGCTGCTTCGCACGGTCGAGCTCTTCACGAAGCGCGACGAGGTGAGTTCGATCATCGTCGCCGCGCCGCCGGACGAGGACGACTTCGAGCAGTTCCGCGATCGCTACGGCGCCCAGCTCGGTTTCCATGGCGTGAGGATCGTGCCCGGCGGTCGGATCGAGCGTTGGGAGACGGTGAAGCTCGCCCTCGAGGCGGTGCCCGACGACGCGACCCACATCGCCGTGCACGATGCCGCGAGGCCGGCGGCCGGCGACGAGCTGATCGATCGCGTCTTCGAGGCGGCGAAGGTGCATGCGGCGGTGATTCCCGGCCTGACGGTCACCGCGACGGTGAAGCGGGTGGGCGAGGAGACCGTGTCCGCGGCGGAAGACGACGCGCTCGCGAGCGCCATCCTGGGCGACGCCGGGAGCGAGGGAGTCTCCGCTCGATTCGTCGAGGCCACGATGCCGCGCGAGCGGCTCGTGCTGGCGCAGACGCCGCAGGTCTTCGAGGCCGCGCTCCTTCGCCGCGCCTACGCGAGCGTCGATCCCGCGGGCACCACCGACGATGCAAGCGTGGTCGAACGGCTCGGGGAGCGGGTGGTCGTCGTCGAAGGCGATCCGCGCAACATCAAGGTCACGACGCCGGACGATCTGGCGATGGTGCGGTCGATCCTCGGCGTGAAGCCGCCGGCGGATCGCCCGGTGCACAAGCGGTTCTGACGTCACGCGGCGCGTCGCGCCGACCCACTCGCGCCTCGGGCGCAGGAGTTCTCGATGAATCGAATGGGAATGCTCCCGGCAGGTTGGCGCGTCGCCGGGCTTGCGCTCGCCGGCGCCTTCGTGCTCTCGGCGATCGGATGCTCGACCACCATCACCGCGAAGGGCTCGGGTCCGGCGATCGAGGATTCGGTCATGCAGTCGATGGTGGGGGACTGGCCGCAGGGCGAGTGCACGCTGCTCGGCGAGTCGCAGGCGATGTTCGAGTTCGCGCCCGCTTCGAATCCCGGTGCGGGAGTGCTGACCTTCGGCGTGCGTCCTCCGGGCGAGTTCATCAAGGGCCGCATCGTCGAGGTGCGGATCACGCCCTTCGACGATCGCCCCGAGGCGACCCGCAAGATCTCGGTGAAGGCGGGAGACGGGTCGCTGCTCAAGGGCGCGAAGGAGCGCATCGAGGCGGGGCTCGAATCGGGCGGATTCGTCGGCAAGGGCGACTGAGGCGAGCAGGCGC
>CAZTMB010000103.1:0-2637 GCA_964614695.1 uncultured Isosphaeraceae bacterium
CAGGGGCCTGCCGAGTGCGCGGTGACCGGACTTGCTCCCGAGTCGGCGACCTTCGCGGCGGCGGGCGGGAGCGGATCCGTCACGGTTTCGACGAACGGGGAGACGTGCGAGTGGTCTGCGACCTCCGATGCCGCCTGGCTCGTGATCACCTCCGGCGGCAGCGGGTCAGGTTCGAGCGGAGCCATCGAGTATTCGGTGGCCACCAACGAGATCGCCGCGGCACGCACGGCGACGATCACCGTCGCCGGCTTCACGCATGTCGTCGAACAGGCGGCTGCTTCCTGCGAGGTGCTTGGGATCTCGCCGCTTTCGGCGGAGATCGGTGCCGATGGCGGGGCAGGCCTGATCGTGGTCGCGACCAACGGCGATGTCTGCGGTTGGAGCGCGACCAGCGACGTGCCGTGGATCGTGATCACCTCCGGAGCGAGCGGATCGGGCTTCTCCGGCGAGATCTCCTACAGCGTCGCGGAGAATCCGGACTCGATCTCGCGCATCGGCGTGGTCACGATCTCCGGCTACAGCCACATCGTCTCACAGGCGCCGCGGGTCAACGTGCCTGGCGACTTCGACACGATCAACGAGGCGCTCGCCAACGTTCCCGATGGAGCCACCATCGTGATCGAGCCCGGCACGTATCCAGGCCCCATCGATCTGACAGGTCGTTCGGTCGTCCTCGAGGGCGCCGAAGGCGCTGAAGTGATCATCGACGGCAGTGGCGGGGATGGACCCGCGATCATCGTGACGGCGCCGGCGGGCGTTGCCGAGGGCGGAACGTCCGTCTTCCGGTTCCTCACGATTCGTGGAGGCTCGAGCGGGACGGTCGTTCCTCCGTTCGACTCTCCGGTCGGCGGCGGTGTGCTGATCGTCGGTGCGGACGTCGTCATCGAGGACTGCAAGATCGTGGAGAACGCCTCCGCCAACGGGGCGGGCCTCGCCGCGATCGGCGCGTCCATCGAGCTGAACCGGGTCGAGTTCCGCGACAACGCCGGCACGGAGCTCGGCGGCGGAATCCTGCTTCGGGACAGCGATGCGGTCCTGATCGACGTCGTGGTGGCTCAGAACTCCGCGACGCTTCGCGGCGGCGGCATCGACGCCCAGGGCGGCACGCTGATGCTCGTCGGCGTGCTGGTCGAGGAGAACCAGACTGGCGGCCAGGGCGGCGGCATCGCATGGTCCGGCGGGGTCGGCCTCGGCGGCGCGGCCCTGACCATCTCCAACAGCGATCTGATCCTGAACGTGGCGGCATCGGGCGGCGGGCTCTGGATCGCTCCGGGCGTCGACGATGTGCTGATCGAGTCGAGCGTCGTCTGCAACAACGAGCCGGACGAGATCGTCGGCGAGTACGTGGACGGCGGCGACAACGACGTCTGCGACGGCTGCTTCGGCGACCTGACCGGCGACGGCGTGATCGACGGCGCCGACCTGAGCGTGCTGCTCGGATTCTGGGGTCCGTGCGGACTTGGCCCCTGCGAGGCCGCCGACTTGACCGGCGACGGTCAGATCGACGGTGCCGATCTCTCGGTTCTGCTCGGCGGATGGGGCGGCTGCGTGCCGTGACGTGGGTCGCGGTGGTGTGATGTCACGTCGGGCGTCCGATCGTTCCGCGGTCGGGCGCCCGGCTTCGTTCTGGGCGCACGCGTTACGCTCTCCGGCGATGACTCGACCCCCGTGGCCCTCCCGCGAACCCTCGTCATGAGCCGAGCCCCCATCGGAATCCTCGGCGCGATGGACGAAGAGGTGCGGCGGCTTCGCGAATCGATCGCACCGAGCCGTGTGGAGTCGTCGGGGCGACGCCCCTATCTCTTCGGCGAGATCGCGGGGCGTCCGGTGGTGCTCGCCTTCTCGCGGTGGGGAAAGGCGGCGGCCGCCTCGACCGCGACCACGATGATCGAGCGCTTCGGCGTCGAGCGTCTGGTCTTCAGCGGCGTCGCGGGAGCGATCGACCCGGCACTCGGCATCGGCGATGTGGTCGTGGCGTCCTCGCTGGTGCATCACGATCTCGACGCGAGGCCGTTCATCAGGCAGTACGAAGTGCCATTGCTCGATCTCGTCGAGATCCCGACCGATCCCACGCTCTCAGCCGCCGCGGAAGCCGCCGCGGGAGAGTTGCTCGGCAGCGGATTGTCCGAGCTGCTTTCCGAGGAGGAGTGTCGGCGCTTCGGAATCGATCGGCCGCAGGCTCGTCGAGGTCTCGTGGCGAGCGGCGACCGATTCATCGCGGATCCCGCGGAGGTGAGTCGCTTGCGCCGAGATCTCCCGGGACTCCTCGCGGTCGAGATGGAGGGTGCCGCCGTCGCGCAGGTCTGCTTCGAGCACAGCGTGCCATGTGCGGTGGTCCGGACGATCTCCGATCGGGCCGATCACGCGGCGCCGATCGACTTCGGGGCCTTCGTCTCGGATGTGGCGAGCCGGTTCGGCGAACGGCTGGTGCACCGGACGATCGAGCGGCTGTAGCGGCATCTTGGATGCGAGGACCGCGGTAGTGTCGCCCGACTCCGCGGGCTCAACGGGATGGGAACGGTGCAGCCGCTGAACCGACGGGGCGTTTGCATGAGCCCGATGGGATCGGACTGAGCTCGCCGCCGCGAGCCAAGGTTGTACTCAAGCGTTCCGCCTGTTCTCCTCTTCTCCTGCTCT
>CAZTMB010000103.1:2737-10508 GCA_964614695.1 uncultured Isosphaeraceae bacterium
TCTCCTCCTCTCCTCCTCTCCTTATCTCCCCGTGCCCCGCCGCTCCGACGACCAGCCCGGCCTCTTTCCCGAGGACGCTCCGCCGAAACCGCTCCTGCAGCAGGAGGCGTGCGCTGAAATCGCGCGGATCCTTCCGCGGACCCTGAGGCTTGGCACCTCGTCATGGTCATTCCCGGGTTGGGCGGATCTCGTCTACGACCGGTCGAAGCCCTCGGGAGAAGCCTCGCTCGCCAAGCACGGACTCGAGCAGTACGTGAAGTCGCCGCTCCTCAAGACGGTCGGCGTCGACCGCGCGTTCTACCGCCCGATGACCGTCGAGCAGGCTGGCATGCTCAAGCGGCAGGCGGGCGAGGGCTTCCGTTTCCTCGTGAAGGCGTATCGGGGACTGACCCATCGTTCCTACGGCGACCATGCGTTTCTCGATGCGGACTTCGCGCGCGACGCGGTGATCGCGCCGTTGGCCGAGGGGCTTGCCGACTCGCTCGGAACGCTCCTCTTCCAGTTCCCCGAGATGGGCCTGGCCGCGTCCGAGGCGGACGGATTTCTGGCCGCGCTCGATCGGTTCCTCGGATCGCTGCCCGGCGGACTCGCCTATGCGGTCGAAGTGCGAGACCGCGTGCTCCTGTCGCCGCGCACCGCGGCGATGCTCGCCGGCCACGGCATCTCGTTCGGTCACGCGCTGCATCCCTCGATGCCCGCGCTCCCGGAACAGACCCGCCTGCTTGGGCCGGCGATCGACGAGGTCGCCGCGCCCGCCGTGCTCCGCTGGCTGCTCCGGCGGGAGCACACCTACGAAGGCGCGAAGACGCTCTACGAGCCGTTCGATCGACTGCTCGAGCCGGATCGTTCGAGTCGGCAGGAGGCGTCGGCGTGGTGCCTCGCGCAGGCCTTCCGAGGCCGCGAGACGTTCGTGATCGCGAACAACAAGGCCGAAGGCTCCTCGCCGCTTACGCTGCTCGAACTCGCGAAGGCGATCGCCGCGGATCTTGCGAGCCGACGCTGATCACGCCGCCCCGCGAGACTCCTTCGGCGGACGGGCCTTCAGGATCATGACCGCCGCGATCACGCTCGACAGCACCATGACCGCGAAGAGCAGGACGTTCGCCAAGGGCTTCTCGCCGGCCTGCCACTTGGTGAAGCGTCCCCAGCCGACCACGGCGTAGGCGATCGCGAAGACGATCGGCAGCAGCATGCCGAGATGGATGCCGATCATGCCGATCGGCTTCGAGCGGGCGAGTTGGCTGGTCATGAAGCCCATGAGCAGCATGAGCAGCGCCGGTCCGATCGTGAAGATGAGCGGCGTGAGAGAGGGGGCCGCGACCGGGGCCGACTCGACCGCGCCGTCGGTCGCGGCTTCGGCTTCGGCCTGCGCCGGGGTCGGTGTGGGCGGGGCCTTCGCCTCGGCCCACGCGAGCCCGTAACCGATCAGTCCGAGCAGGATCAGGACGATCGCATAGAGGTTCATGCGGCGTGCAGCGATGGCGGCGTGCGTGCTCATGAATTCATCTCCGGTGGGGGCGGGGGGCGGCTGCAGTTGCGAGCAGGCTTCGTCGTCCGACAATGGTCCGATGCTCGCCACGCATCAATTCGCCGCCATCTTCGATCTCGACGGCACGCTCGTCGACTCCTACGACGCCCACTTCGACGCCTGGCGGCAAGTCGCCGGCGAGATCGGGCACGATCTCACCATCGAGCAGTTCGCGAAGCAGTTCGGCCGAACCAACGATCCGATCCTTCGGGAGCTCTTCGAATGGGTCGGACGCGAGGCCCCGGACGCCGCCGGCCTCCGAGCGCTCGCCGACCGCAAGGAGTCGATCTTCCGATCCGCGATCGAGCAGGCGTTCCCGGCGATGGCGGGAGGACGCGAGCTGCTCAGGGCCCTCCGCGAATCGGGCTGGCGTTTGGCGGTCGGTTCATCGGCGCCGCCGGACAACGTCTCGCTCGCGGTCGCGGGCCTCGAGGCGGGCTCGCTCTTCGAAGCCCTCGTCACCGGTGACGACGTGAAGCACGGCAAGCCCGATCCGGAGGTCTTCCTGCTCGCCGCGGAGCGGCTTGGGGTCGAGCCGTCGCGGTGCGTCGTCGTCGAGGATGCGCCCCCCGGTCTCGAAGCCGCGCGAAGAGCGGGCATGGCCTCGATCGGCCTCGCCTCCAAGGGGCGATCCCGGGAGGAACTCTCCGCGGCGGATCTCGTGGTCGACTCGCTCGCGGACCTCGATCCGAGAACCTTCCTTCGACTGGCGGAAGCACGATCCTGAGCCGGGTGGCGCCGGCTTCCGATCTACATTGACCCGATGGCACCGCCGCCTGAACGAGAGGGTCTGCGCGAGAGCCCGGACGCGGCCGCCCTTGCGATGTCGCCGACGCTGCTCGTGGGCGCCCCGCGCAGCGGCACGACGTGGCTGCAGCGGATGCTGCTCGCGCATCCAGACTGCTGCGGAGGGCAGGAGTCGCACTTTCTCGCGAGCTTCGCGAAGGTGCGTCAGGACTTCGACCGCAAGCGCGACCTGCCCCGTCCCCATGGTCTGGCGGCGTACCTCACGCGTGAGGAGCTGCTCGAGGGACTGCGTGCGATGTGGATTCGGACCTTTGCCGAGACGATCGCGGCGAAGCCTTCGGCGAAGTTGCTCATCGAGAAGACCCCCGACCATGCGATGCACCTCGACTTCGCTGCCGAACTGCTTCCGGGTTGCCGCGTGATCCATCTCGTGCGGGACAGCCGGGCGGTGGCGGCCAGCCTGATCCGCGCGAGTCGCGAGCCATGGGGCCGCGACTGGGCGCCACGCACGTCGAAGGCGGCGGCGGAGCGATGGCTCGAGTGCGTCGAGGCGGCCGAGCAGTCCGGGTTGTCGTTCGGATCGTCGCGGTTCCTTCGGGTCCACTACGAAGCCCTGCACGCGGCCCCTTCGATCGAGCTCGCCCGCGTGCTGGCATTCCTCGGCGTGTCCGCTTCGCAGGGCGAGACGGCGCGAATCGTCGGAGCGATCGACGGCCCCGACCGAGGCGAGACGGTGGGCGTGATTGCGCTACGGGGCGAACTTCGCGATCGTCCGGCTCGGGAGCCAGCGGGCTTCGCCGGTGAGGGCCGCGTCGATGGATGGAAGGGCACCCTCGGTTGGCGAGGCGAGCGGCAGGTCTGGTCGATCACGCGGACGGTGATGGAGCGGCTCGGCTACACGCGGGATGGATGGTCCCGAGGAGACTCGCCCGCATGAGCACTCCGCGCTGCAGCGTCGTGCTCATCGTGCACAACGGCGAGCGATTCCTGGCGGAGGCGATCGAGAGCGTGCAGGCGCAGTCCATCGCGGATTGGGAGCTGCTCGTCGTCGACGACGGGTCGACCGACTCGACGAGGGAGATCGCAGCGCGTTTCGCGGCGCGGGACCCGCGCATCCGACGGAGCGAGCATCCCGGCGGCGTCAATCGCGGCATGAGCGCGACCCGGAATCTCGGGCTCCGCGAGGCCCGCGGCGAAGTGGTGGCGTTTCTCGATCACGACGATCGATTCGAGCCGGCGAAGCTCGAGACGATGCTGGCGCTGCTCGACGCTCATCCGGACGCTGCGGCCGCGGTCGGGCCCAACCTCCGATGGCACTCTTGGCGGGAGCCATCGGGAGGTACGGACGTCGTGCAGTCGTTCGGCGAGAAGGCGACCGGCGAGATCGGTCCGCCGGGACTGCTGCCGGCCTTTCTTGCGAGATCCGACGCGACGCCGTTGGGGCTCGTGGTCAGGCGGCGCGTCGCGCTTGCGATCGGAGGCTTCGAGGAGTCCTTTCGCGGCATGTACGAGGATCAGGTGTTCCTCGCGCGTCTGATGCTGCGTCATCGGATCGTGTTGACCGACGCAGTGCTGCATCGGTACCGGATGCACGAGGCCTCGTGCGTGGCCGCCACCCGCCGCTCCGGTCGCGACCTCGCGGCGAGACGACGATTTCTCGAGTGGCTTGGAGGCGATCTCGACGCGCTCGGCGTGCCGGTCTCCGACCCGCTGCGGGCCCTGATTCGGCAGCAGCGGCAGGCGACCCGCGACTGGTGGCTGCGCCGATTGCGGCGCTCGGCGATCAATCTTGCGGAGGCGCTTCGCGGCTCGCGTCGAAGCGGCTGAGGAGCGGAGCCCAGCGGGAGGCTCCGATCGCGGCAAGCAGTTCCGGGAGGTTCGGCACGGCGCGGTGGAGATCCTCGTCGGTGTTCTTGCGAACGCCGCTCTGCAGCGGATGCGGCGGCACCCCGAGGAAGGCCTGGACGCGGTCGAGCGTCGCGGTCGGTTCGGCGAGGATCTGGGCGTACTCGAGATCGAGCCGCGGTGCGTCGAAACCGGCCAGGAACTCCTCGAGTTCGCGAACCGTGCGATCGCAGTGTTCGATCGCCTCGATCAGCTCCGCTGCATCGATGGGACGCGTCGGCGCCGCGGAGGTGCGATCGTCGAGGTTCCAGCGGCCGCTGTGCTGGTGGAGCCGCCGCGCGGTGATCCGTGAGATCGCGAGCCGAACCAGATCGGACCTCCGCATGAGGATGACCGCGAGCGGAGTCCCGTCGATCCTCCGCCGAAGGTCGTCGAGGTCGGCGACGTCCTTGAGCTTGGTCTTGAACCCCGCGGCGTGCCCGGGCGGGGGTGGCGTCGCATGGAGGTCCACGAAGAGCCGCTGCTGTGCCTTCGCATCCTGCTTGACGAGGATCTCGCCCTCGGCGCGGACCTGCGGATGGGTCTTGAGCGCCGAGACCAGCCAGGAACTGCCGGTTCGGCCGGGAAAGAGGATCAGGAAGCGCGTGCCGGCGCGACGAGTTTCCGATTCGAGCGATTTGGCCATCACTCGGCCCACGCCAGCGCCGCGCGGGGATCGGGCAGCCGTGCGGAGAGCGATTCGAGTGCCGCGCGGTCGGCGTCGGCAAGCTCCTTCGGCGCCGCGATCGAGATCACCGCGTAGAGATCGCCGCTGGCGCCCTTCGCATCGGTGATGCCCTTGCCGCGGACGCGGAGCTTCGCGCCGCTCGAGGTTCCTGGCGGCACCTTCAGTTTCACGCGGCCCTTGAGAAGCGGCACTTCGACCATCGTGCCGAGCGCCGCCTCGGCGATCGTGATCGGCACGTCCACGGAGAGATCGAGGCCGTCGCGCACGAACCACGGGTGTGCGCCGACCCGCACCGTCAGGATCAGATCGCCACGCGGCCCGCCGTGGAAGCCAGGCTCACCGCGGCCTCGCACGCGAAGCTTCGAACCGTCGGCGACGCCCGCAGGCACCTTGACGTCGATCGTCTCGGCAGAACCGTCGGAGGCGCGGAGCCTCAACTGTTCGGTGCCGCCGTTGGCGGCGACCGCGAAGCCGATCGCGAGTTCGAACTCGCGGTCGGGCCCTTGCGTGGGACGCGGCGCCCGCCCGCGACCGCGGCGACGTCCGCCCCCCGCGCCACCGCCGAAGGCGTCGCCGAACATGTCGCCAAAGATGTCCCGCATCGCCTCGGGATCCATCTCCTGCCAAGCGGCGCCGTGACCGGCGCCCGGACCGGCGCCGGGCCCGCCGGCTGAAGCGCCCGCCTCGAATGCGGCGTCGCCGAACTGGTCGTACTTCTTGCGCTTCTCCGGATCGCTCAGGATCTCATAGGCTCGCTGGACCTCGTTGAAGCGGTCGCTCGCTCCCGGGTCCTTGTTGAGATCCGGGTGGTACTGCCGAGCGAGACGCCGGTGGGCGCTGCGGATCTCGTCGGCGCTTGCGGAGCGGGACACGCCAAGCACTTCGTAGTGGTCGCGGGATGCGGGCATGCCGCAGCGATCTCCGGTCCAAAGGGGGTGGGAAGGGGCGGAGTATACGGGTGCCCTTCGCGGCCGGACCGGAGCCGATCGCCGCGCGGATAGCATCGGCTCGATGACGGCGAACGATGGAGAAGCGAACTCGGTCCGACGCGGCGCAGCAGGTCATGCTGGCGGATGCGGGACGTCCTCGCGATCCATCTCGCTGACGGTGCTTCCCGGCGGCAACGCGGGGGAATCCAACCCCGAGTCCAAGGGCGCTTCGCCGATCCGCAAGAGCCGCAATGCGTGGAAGCGGGCGGTGGTGCTCGGCATCGTCCAGTTGTTGATCATCGCGCATGTCGTCCAGTGGTGGATGACCGGAACGACGCTCGCGCCGATCGAGCCTTCGGAGTCGATGGAGACCCTCAAGTACGGCGTCGTCACCGTCGGCTTCATCTTCTTTGCGCTCGCGCTCGCCTCGACCGCGATCCTCGGCCGCTGGTTCTGCGGCTGGGGATGCCACGTCGTGATGCTGCAGGATCTCTGCGGCTGGATCATGAAGAAGGCGGGCATCCGGCCCAAGCCGTTCCGGTCGCGGCTGCTCGTCTACCTCCCGCTCGGGCTGGCGCTCTACATGTTCGCGTGGCCGGTCGTCTATCGCCTCGCGGTCGCGCCCTTCGTCCAGCCGGATCTCACCTGGCCTGGCTGGTCGATCGAGCTCACGACGCAGGACTTCTGGCGCACGTTCCCCGGCGTCGCGGTCGCGGTCCCGTTTCTCTTGATCTGCGGCTTCGCGTGCGTCTACTTCCTCGGGGCGAAGGGCTACTGCACCTACGGATGCCCGTACGGCGGATTCTTCGCGCCGCTCGACGAGGTCGCGACGGGGCGCATTCGCGTGACGGACGCCTGCGAGCACTGCGGCCACTGCACCGCGGTCTGCACGAGCAACGTGCGGGTGCACGAGGAAGTGCGCGACTTCGGCATGGTGGTCGATCCGGGCTGCATGAAGTGCATGGACTGCGTGAGCGTCTGCCCGAACGACGCGCTCTATTTCGGCTTCGGGGCGCCGGCGATCCGCAAGGACTCGGTGCGGCGAACGCCAGGTGAGTCAGCGACCGCCGCGGGCACTGGTCCA
This sequence comes from uncultured Isosphaeraceae bacterium, assembly GCA_964614695.1. Lineage (GTDB taxonomy): Bacteria > Planctomycetota > Phycisphaerae > Phycisphaerales > SM1A02 > VGXO01. The sequence continues at coordinate 9,598 of CAZTMB010000103.1, forward strand.
ATCGAGATCGCATCGCCGTGGAGGTCGTCGAAGACCTACGACCTCTCCTGGCCCGAGGAGATCGTGCTCTCGGCGATCGCCGTCGGCACGCTGCTCGCGGTGCGCGGTGCCTACGACGCGGTGCCGCTGCTCTTCGCCTCGGGCATCGCCGGCTGCGTGACCTTTCTCGCGTGGAAGGCATGGCGGGTGCTTCACGATCCGAACGTGCGGTTCCATCGCTGGCAGCTGAGACTCCATGGGCAATGGAAGACGGCCGGGGCCGCGTGGGTCGCGACGACCGCGGTGGTGCTCGCGTTCGTCGCCCACACTGGCTTCGTGAACGCCTCGTTCGCGCTCGCCGATCGTGCGGACCGCGAAGTCACCATCGCCGCGGAGTACGTCTTCACGCCCAACGCGATCGAGCCGCCGCCGGCGATGGCGGACGCGGCGCGAACCGCGATCGATCTCTATCGCCGAGCGAGTTTCGTCGGCGACGGCGGCTCAGGCCTGCTTGCGACCTGGCAGCCGCGGATCGATCTGCGGATCGCGTGGCTGCAGGCGGTGCTCCGCGATCTGCCGGCGGCGGAAACGACGTTGCGACAGAGCGTCGAGCGGCATGGTTCGACGCAGGCCGCCGAAGCTGGCATCGCGCGGCTGCTGCGGGCACAGGGACGCGACCTCGAGGCGCTTGCGCACTATCGGACCTTCGTCGAAGCACGGCCCGACTGGGGCGACCTGCGCGACGAGGCGGTCGTCTGGCTCGAGAGCGAAGGCGACTTTGCGGCGGCGATCGAGATGGCGCGGCTCGGCCACGAGGTCAGTCCCGAGGACCTGCGGGCGATGCGGCGGTTGTCGCTGGTACTCATCGAGCGTGGCGACGTCTCGCAGGTCGAGGAGGGGATCGCTCTCGTCGAGCGGACGCTCGAGATCGC
>CAZTMB010000104.1:0-10026 GCA_964614695.1 uncultured Isosphaeraceae bacterium
CTCGCGGCTCTCCTGCGGGCTCGATCGATTCCTCAAGGAACTGGAGTCCCTCGGCCGGTGAGCGCGTCCGCGTGCCGGCGCCGTGGCTCCCTCGGAACTTCGGCGGCAGCCCGCGAATGCGTCTCGATCGGCGATAGGCTCCCCGGCGACATGCGAGGCCCGATGCTCGATCATCGTCGGTTGCGCCAGGCTCTCGAGGCCCTGGCGTCCAAGCTGCCGGCCGGTACGCCTGCCGAGATGGCGATCATCGGCGGCGGCGCCGGCATGATGTCGGATCTTCTTCCGGAGAGCCGGTCGACCGCGGACCTCGATGTGCTCGACGTGTCGCCGCCGGAGATCCTCGATCTCTGCTGCTACCACGCGCCGTCGGTGGCCGAGGCGCTGCAGCTGAGTCCCGCGTGGTTCGACGCGACCCCCGTCACCATGCGGCACATGATGCTTCCAGGCTGGCGCGAGCGAGCCGTCGAGGTCGGAACCTTCGGCAGCCTTCGCGTGAAGGCGATCGGTCGGATCGACCTGATCGCACTGAAGATGATCGCGGGGCGAGAGCGGGACCTTCGTGATCTCAAGGCGATGTCGCCGACGTTCGCCGAGCGAGCAGAGATCGGGGCGGAGCTGCCGCAGCTTGTGCGTCAAGGTGTCGATCCAGAACTCGTTGAGCAGGCGGTGCTGCGTCTTCGATCCTGGCGGGATGGCGACTGATGGATCCGGCGATGATCGAAGCGAGGCTCGATGGCGTCGTCGCCGAATGGCGGTGCATGGGTGTGTTCTACGGAGGCCCCGATCCGGACGACGCGGCGCAGCCGCCGGTCGATCTCGAGCGGCTGCTGCTTCGGTCGGTCGAACTGTCCGTCGACCTGCCGCGGCTCTTCAACACCACCGCGTCGTGGCTGCACGAGTTCGGCGCGACGGTTGCCTTGCACCGCCTGAATCGACTTGTCCGATCCGAACTCGAGCCGGATCTCCAGGCCCTCCTCGGCGCGATGCTCGACACGGCGGAATGGGGACGGACCGAGCAGCGCTTCGAGGCGGTCGTGTGCACACTCTCGCCTGCCGTGGAGCCGGGGTCGCCATTCCGGATCGGGCGCGATCGCCCGGAGTGGATCGAGCACTTTCGCCGCCGCACTGGTGACATCGGCCGTCGTTGGCGCCTCTATCTGATCGACGAGCCGCCGCGGCCGAAGGTCCTCCGCGCCACCAGCTGGATCATGCAGCGCCATCCCGACTTCGCGATCCGCGCCGAGTTCAACGGCGACCTCCGCGCGTCGATCATGGCGTCGCTCTGGTCCGACGAAGGCGCTGGCGAGAGCGAAGCGGAACTCGCACGCTGCTGCGGCGGCACGATCGAGGAGATCGGTCCGGCGCTCGAGGAACTCGAACGCACTGGCCGCGTCGCGCGACGAAAGGCCGCCGGCGGATCGCGCTTCGAGGCGCTGGTGCCGGGCCGGCCGGGCGGGATCGAGCCGAGGTGACCAGCGCGGTGGAGTCGCGGTCGTCGGCCCCAGCCCCGAAGAACCGGTCGGCCGACGTCCTTCAGCGCCTACCTCGCGGTCGAGACCGGGCCGCACGGCGAGTGCGCGGACAGGTTCGACTTGGTGGACCGGTCGCCGCCGGGACCGCGAGGTCTCCCGATGACTCCGCAGCGGTCTGCGGATTGCTCCACGAGTCGCGAGGCTTCCTGGTCGCGCCCGTGTGGCGTCCGTGCCTCGTCTTCACGGCGTCTCCATCGGGTTCCTGCTGCGTCGCACGAATCGATCGAAGTGTCATGACTGACGTCCATTCGAGAAGGGTCGCCCGTCCCATGCCGAGAGTCGCGAAAGGCACGCGCCGCCTTCGGCCCCGAAACGAGAACCTGAACGGACTCTCGTCGCCGTCGAGGAACCGTGCCCGCCGCACGCGAGGGTTCATGGCCGAAGCCCCCGCGACGCGCGGGCTCGCCGACGCTCGACGACGAGTCTCGCGTACCCTCTACCGACCGTGCGTCGGATGACGCAGCCGCCCCGGTGATCTCTCCCATGACCCGCGACCCCGACCAAAGCGATCGTTCACGTGCCGCGATCGAACAAGCCCTGCGCCGCTGGCAGACGGCAGTGGGGGCGGTGATCTCCGATCGTGTGCGTGGGGGACTCTCGGTTCGGAACGTCGCGGATCGGTTCGGCATCGGGCGGGGCACGGCGCACAACCTGGTGCGGCTCCTTCAGGCCGAGACGCTCCCCGGCATCGCCGCGAGCCTGCCTGGTCGCACGACGCGAGAGACCCTCCTCGCCCGGTGCCGGATGGCGAAGGCCCCCTCGTCGCTCCTCGACTCGCTCGATGCGGCGCAGTCGGCGCTTGAGGCAACGCTGGCGAGTCATGCGCCCACGACGGATCGGCTGATCGCGCTGGCGTGCGGCGACGCCTCCGACGACGACCTTCGGCGTCGCCTGCTTCGCGGCTTCCGAAGCCGGTTCGAGATCGACCAGTTGATGCACGGCGGAAGCGCCGAGACCCTGGTGGCCGCGCAGATCGTCGTTCCGTCCGAGGACGGTCGGTCCGCCGATGTCGCAGGCCTGCAGATCATCGATGGGATTCGCTTCGTGCGGCCGGAGACCCAGTTCGAGGTGTATCGAGGGTTCATGCGGCCGAGCGGCCGACCATCCGAACCGCTGCAGCAGGCATTGCAGGAACCGCTGTGCTCGGGGCTCGACCGAATCGATCTGGCCGAGCATTGCGACGAGTTCAAGAATCCCAGGATCTCCAGTTTCCTCATCGAGCCCTCGCCGACCTACGACGACGGCGAGGTCACCCTCGCCTACTGCGAACACTGTCTCGAGCGCGGGCCGCTCGATTCACCCTTCGAGGACGACTTCGCGGAGGTGGCCTGCCCGATCTTCCTGCCGGTCCGTCAACTGCGGTTCGAGATCTGGCTTGGCCGCGAGATGCGCCGCGGCGGCGATCCGGTTCCTCTCCTGTACCACAACCTCGCCACCTCGCCGAAGAGCTTCGACCGCCACAATCGAGCACGCGTCCCGTTGCCCGCCGATCTGCAGTTGGTCGACGATCCGTTGGCGGGCGACGATCTCACGCCCGAACTCGCGGCTCGCTACGCCTCGCTCGTCGACATCGCGACCGGGCGACTTCGCTGCGGGGTCGCGGACCTCGACTGCTTCCGGGTGAGCCTGCCTTGCCCGCCGATGGGCAGCCGCGTCGCCGTCCGATGGCTGCTCGCGAAGAGTTCCGAGCCGGACGCGAGCTCGCCCTGATCGCGAAGGCGCCGAGGCGCTCGACGCACGCGAAGTCGAAGAGAAGCCTCGACGGCGGCGCCGACTCGCGCGGCGCGCTGGGTCATCGCGTGGGAACGGTCAGCCGGCGAGCGCGCTTCCCTCGCGGGTGAAGGCAGGTCACGCCCGACCGCGGACGATGTTCGCGTAGGCCGCTTCGCGTTCGAGCGTTCGCTCGATGAACGCCTTCGCCAGAGCGCTGCTGAGGAACACGCCGTACTCGTGCCAGGCGTCGTCCTTGGTCTCGTCGGCGAAGTCGACCACCGTCTTCACGACGACCGCCTGCACGGGACGGAGGGCGGAACTGCACAGCGCCGCGGCGAGCGCGATGCCGTAGGACTCCATGTCGAGGGCGACCAGCGATCGCTCGCTTGCGGCAAGATCCGACATGAAGCGCGAGTCCTTGACGACGACCGATCCGCTCGCCATCGCGCCGAACCGGATCGCGGGTGCGCCGGTCCGCGGCCGCGAGCCGTCGTATCCCTCGACGAGGCGCGGGGCGAGCGTGGGATCCGCGGCGATCGACTGCAGGTACTCCTGCAGCCACGGGGCCATCGGCAGGTGGGTCCGCTCGCTGCGGACGAGGCCGTCGATCAGATGGCCGGTCGAGTGCTCGAAGCACTGCGTGGCCACCACCAGATCGCCCAGTTCGCACACGCCCCGCAAGCCGGCGCAGATGCCGGTCATGGCGACGATCGACGGTCTCCAATGGCAGAGCGCCTTCGTGGCGGTGACCGCGGCGGCGACGGGGCCGCGATCGAGCTGGTTGATCGCGACGAGGTCGAGGCTCCGGTCGCCTCGCTCGAGACGTCCGACGAGATGCGAGGTCCCGTCCACCATCCGCCGCTCGAACGGAATGTCGAAGACTCGATTCAGGCCGGCGTGCTCCTCGTCGAGCGCGGTCAGCAGGAGGATGTCCGCGCGATCAGGAGTCGCCTTCGAGTGCATTGCGTGATCGATCCGGGAGTCGCCGACGGGACTGCGGCCGCCGATGCCGGAAGCCGCGAGTCTTCGGCAGGATAGGGAGTGGAGCGGTCGTGGATCGATGAAGCGTGTGGCGGTCGTGACCACGGGCCAATCCCGGCGCCGTATCGCCGAGTCGCCGCATGCGGCGGATCCCGGCGTCGAGAGCAGGCCGCCGTCGAGACGCCGCCGAGGTCGCCCTTCGCGAGCGAGAGAGTCCCGCGTCGTCGTCCGCGCGAGCCGTCACGCCGCTCCAAGCGCCAGCGCGGTGTGTTCGGGCCCATGCCGGATCGCTACTTCGGCTTGTTCGTGTTCGCGATCGCGATGACCTTGGCGGCGTCGCCCGTGCCCTCGAAGACGACGAGAAACGGCGCCGGATCCGAGGGCAGGGCGGTCCAGCCGATCTTCTCGCCGAGCGAGAGCGTGCAGGTCACGACGACGAGGTCGCCGCATCGCGTGCCGCGCACGTCGGTCATCGCGGGCTGCGTGGTCTCGGCGGACTCCGCGCCGCGGATGAGGTTCTTCCGAGGCTGGCAGCCGCGGAAGTTCACCGACTGCGTGCCTTCGGCGAGCATCGCGTCGAACGCCGAGATCTGCTTGCGGTGCAACAGGTCGAGGAATCGCGCAAGCAGCGTCTGGCCTTCTCCCGTCGCGGTCGAATCGGCCGCGAAGGCCGGCGCGGAGGGGGCGGGCCGCGCCTTCGGCATGTCGAGCGACGCCCACGCGGCAAGTCGCCAGCCCGTGTCGGTCGGACGCCAGACGCCAAGGCGAGGCGACTCGTCGCTCAGCGCGGCAGGCCCGCCTCCGACGACGCAGGTGACGACAAGGGCATCGCCGACGCGGGTCGTCGTGATGTCGGACGCCTTCGATGCGCTTCCGCTCGCGGGAGTCATCGAGGCGAGCAGTCCGGCACGATCGGCCGCACCGCGGAACGTGATCGACTGCATCGCCGGGTCGAGCAGCGGCTCGAGCTTCGCGGCGTCGCGGGCATCGACCGCATCGAGCACGCCGCGCAGTAGCGAGGCGCCGAGCGTGTCGAGCGAACGTTGGTCCGTGGGGAAGGTCGGCGGCGCCGTCGCGGTGGGCGCCGTGGCCGCCGCGGCGGCAGGGGCGAGCAGCATGGCGAGAGTGGTGGCAAACAGCGTCGAGCGAAGCAGCGGTTGCATGGGGTGCTCCAGAAGAGGAGCGGAACGCTACCGCGCGGAAGCACCTTCGGTCTCGCGATGAACCGCACCTCGGACTCGACGGTCGAAATCGCTCGGCTCGGAGCGGTCGAGATCGCGGACCGCGCGCGAGTTCGGTTCGGGACCACGCGGCGACTTCGAGCGCCTTGGTCATCGCGAATCGTTGCGTGGTCCTTGCGGTGCAGATCGGAACTCGCGCGGGCTCTCGAACCTCGGGTTTCGCGACGAGCACCTCGAAGTGAGGTCGATGCCCGACTTGGGTCCCGGCCCGGCGGGTCCGATTCTGAAACAATCCGAACAACGACTCGTCGATCGACGAACGAGCCGGTTCATGCTCTCGCGGTCCGGTTCGAGGCGGAACTCCGCCTCGCGAGACGCGCGAGAGGCGACATCCCTCCCGGAGGTGCACGATGCCCGCACCGCCCGACCACTGGTTCATCCCGTCCGCCACGCGCCGCCTTTCGAGGCGCCGGTCACGCAGGTCAAGCGCCGCCGCCGCCGCGACGGTCTTGTCGCTGCACGCCGCGGCCGCCGCGTCCACGTGTCCGGCCGATCTTGACCACTCCGGCGTCGTCGACGGCGCGGATGTGGGTCTCGCGCTCCTTGCCTGGGGCACCTCGGATGCCGCCGCCGACCTTGATGGCGATGGCGTCGTCGGAGGTTCGGACTTCGGGCTGCTTCTCATCGCGTGGGGGCCGTGCCCCTGCGAGGACGCGCTCGCGCTCGAGCCGCTCTTCGACGATGCCACGCCGCGCGAGCCCGAGATCCGCTTCGAGACCGCCGACGCGCTCGTCACGCGACTGGCCGATCGAGCCCGCGATCGGCATGCTCGCGAGGACATCGTCAACGGCGTCGTCTTCCGCAAGTACGACCACTGGCTGCCCTTCTACTGGGAGCAGCGGATCGCCGAGATCGAGATCGTCGACCGGGTCGCCCGCGGCGGGACCGGCGTCACCTTCAACTTCATGACGCACGATCGCCTCGATCCGGCGGAGTTCCGCACCTTCTATGCGAACTCGCCGTCGGTGGCGCTCTACCACAACAACCTGTCGGACCTGGCCGGTCAGGGCGTGACGCTCGTCGCCGAGATGCCCTCGTCGCGCTATCCCGGCGAGACCGAGTACCACTACACCGCGACGATCGAGCGGCGGTTCCCCGATCAGGCGATGCTGGCGGTCGGCGATCGCATCGAGGTCGAGCTGAGCCAGTTCCTGCTCGCGCCTCGCAACGGCCGGTCGAACTACTACGGCACCGCGTTCCTCTACGTGGTCGGCGAGGGTGTGGTCCCGTGGTACGCCCGCGACAAGGAGGAGGCGACGACGCCCGAGGCCCGGGCCGCGGCCTCCTTCGACTCCTATCCGGTGCCCGAGCACGCCCGCCTCGGCGGTCTCACGACGCTGCCCTACCAGTACTCGAACGAGCCGCAGCACCGCTTCAAGCAGCTCGCGGGCAACACGGCGCCGGCGAGCGGACACGAGTTCGTGCTTGGTCGGCGCCTGCATCACACCGACTTCCGCACCGGCGCGCACTCCGAGCCCGGGAATCCGGCTCTCGAATCGATGGCGGGACTCGCCGGACCGACCTTCGTGAACACCAGCTGCGTCGCGTGCCACGTCGAGAACGGGCGATCGCTTCCGCCGGCGATCGGCGAGCCGCTCGATCGCGCGGTGGTCCGGGTCGGCGCCGATGCGTTCGGAGCGCCGCATCCGACCTACGGCGACGCGCTGCAGCCACGATCCGTCGACGCTGGTGGAGAAGTGCTGTTCGTGCAGGCGGAGTCGTTCACCGCGATGAGCGGTGTGCAAGTCGAGCCGTGCAGCGATGTGGGCGGCGGCGAGAACGTCGGCTTCGTCGACGCGGGCGACTGGATGGCCTACGCGAACGCACCGGTCACGATTCCATCGACGGGCGCGTATCTCGCCGAGTTCCGTGTGGCGAGCGCCATCGGCGGCGGATCGATCCGCTTCGAGGAGATGGGCGGCGGCGCGCTGCACGGCATGGTCGAGGTGCCGAATTCCGGCGGCTGGCAGAGTTGGCAGACGATCGCGATCACCGTCGAACTGTCCGCGGGCGAGCATCGATTCGGGCTGAACGCGGCGGCGGGAGGATGGAACCTGAACTGGTTCCGGATCCGCACGCTCGAGGGCGGCGCGAGTCCCGAGCCGACGGCCATCCTCGCGGGCTGGGAGGAACTGCCGGGTGCGTACGCCGACGGCACGCCCTACTCGCTTCGCAGGCCGATCCATGGATTCCTCGGCGAGACGCCGGAGTTCTTCTCGGTGCGGATGGCGCCGCCGCTCGTGGGCCTGGGCCTCCTCGAGGCGGTCGACGAGTCGACGATCCTCGCGCACGCCGACGAGTGCGATCTCGACGGCGACGGCATCTCCGGACGCGTGCGCACCGTCGAGAGTCCGCTGGTGGCGACCGCGCAACGCCTCGGTCGGTTCGGTGCGAAGGGTGGCTCGGACTCGATCCGGCACCAGATCGCCTACGCGCTCAACCGCGACATGGGGGTGACGACGACGCTCGAGCCGATCCTCGACGGCGATCTCCTGCCCCAGGCGATCGAACTCGACGACGAGTCGCTCGATCGCATGACGCGTTACGTCGCCTTGCTGGGCGTGGCCGCGCGGCGGGCGCTGACCGATCCGATCGCCCTGCATGGCGAGACGCTCTTCGCGGCCGCCAACTGCTCCGCGTGCCACGTGCCCGAACTCGCGACCGGAGCGCACCACCCCTACGCCGAACTGCGCGGGCAGACCATCCGCCCGTACACCGATCTGCTGCTGCACGATCTCGGCCCGGGCCTTGCCGACTCGATGGGCGAAGACGGTGTCGCGGCAGGGGAGTGGCGCACCGCGCCTCTCTGGAACATCGGCTTGACCGAAGGTGTCGCGGGCGGCGAGGCGTATCTGCACGACGGCCGCGCCCGCACGATCGAGGAGGCGATCCTCTGGCACGGCGGCGAGGCGGAAGCGTCGAAGGAGTCGTTCCGGCAGATGCCTGCGGCAGACCGCGCGGCGTTGATCGCGTTTCTGAAGTCGCTCTGACGGCGCGAGGCGCAGCGCTTCGCGCCGGCCCCTTTGAACGACAGCCGCCGCTCCCCGGAGAGAGCGGCGGCTGGTGGAGAACGACTGGTCGGTCCTCGGGACATCGACCTGAAGGGTCGAATGCCCCGAGGCCCGGGTCGCAGGATCAGTCGCGTCGGCGTCGACCGGTGAGGCCGGCCAGCGCCGCCACCGCGATGGCGCCGGGAGCCGGGATGGCGCCGACCTGGATCGACTGACCGACCGTGGACTCGTAGGCCCAGTCCACGAGGGTGATGGTCCGAGACGAGGGAAGATCGCCGGCCGACAGCGTGAAGCGCATCCAGCCGTAGTTGAAGAGCACGGGACCACCGAACCCGAAGCCCACGTACCCGGTTCCGTTCGCGGCGAAGTTGCCGCTTCCGTCCACGTAGTCGTGCATGGTCAGGTCGATGTTCTCCGAACCCTCACCGAGGGGATACATGTCGAGCACCGACGTCGCGTTGCCGATGTTGTCGCCCGCGCTGAAGTTGCGGGCGAGGAACGGATTCGAGAGCTCGACGAACAAACCGGCACCGTCGTTGAGAGCGGTGATGCCGGCGTAGAAGAGCGGGCCGCCTTCGACGATCTCGAACTGATACTGATTGCCGGCGATCGCGACCGAGATCGGCCCGCCGGAAGCGGTCGTGCTCAGATTGAGCGCGCCGCTGTACACGATGTCTGCATGAGCCGAACCCGCAAGGGCCAATCCGGTCGTCGCTGCCACAAGGACTCTGTGCATCACTTCTCTCCTAGGTCTTGACTCGCTGATGCGCGAATCTGCGGAACGCTCCAATTCGGCGCCAGGTGGCGTGGATGGAATCACGTGTTCGATCCAGCGTGTCCGCAGAGCACTGGAGACTACGAGCAAAACGGACGAAGGCGAGGGCGTTGTTCGAAGAACGTGCGCTTGCAACGTCATCGCGCGGCGCATTGACGAAATCACCGTGTCATCGATGACACTCGGGCGTGCTACAGTCGACCATTGTGTCATCGATGACACCACGACGCGCCGTGAGTCGAGTACGCCAAAGTGGTGTGACGTTCTCGCGCGACGCGCGCGAGGTAGATTGCCGCCACAACTTGCCGCTGAGTTCAACGCAAAATCCCGCGCGATCCGATTCGCAGAATCGACGGCCTTCGAGCGACGGCTCTTGACCAACACCAAGATTCGCTTACGATCGCGGATCTCGAAGCGGGGAGTCTCGCAGCCGACGTCTCTCGGTCCTGATGGATCGGGGTCGAGCAGCGTCGGCACTCGATTCGAAAAGGAGATCGAGTATGAGACTTCGCGGATTCACGAGCAGGGGTTCCGTCGCGACTGGCGTCGCAGTTATGGCTGTTGTGATGGGTGCAGGGGTATCTCAGGCCGCTACGGTGGCCTTGGACAACACGAACGGCGGCGCGTTGGCGCTAGCCGGAACCATGGGGTCAATGACTGCCACCAACTGGAACTTGAAGGTCTTCACGGTGGGATCGAGCAACGCCATCATCTCGTCGATGGTGATGGGCATGTATTCCACAACCGTGTCGACCTACAACATCACCTGGGAG
>CAZTMB010000105.1:0-7778 GCA_964614695.1 uncultured Isosphaeraceae bacterium
GGGCAGTTCGGCAAGAACCACCTCGGCGACCGCGACGAGCACCTGCCGACCGCCCACGGCTTCGACGAGTTCTTCGGCAACCTCTACCACCTCAACGCCGAGGAGGAGCCGGAGAACGAGGACTACCCCGAAGACCCGGAGTTCAAGCGCAACTATGGGCCGCGCGGCGTGATCCACTCCTTCGCCAATCCCGACGGTTCGCAGCGCATCACCGACACCGGCCCGCTGACCATGAAGCGCATGGAGACGGTGGACGACGAGGTGCTCGAGAAGGCGGTCGCCTTCATCCGCAAGGCGCACGCCGACGGCAGGCCCTTCTTCGTCTGGGTGAACTCGACCCGCATGCACATCTTCACGCACCTCAAGCCCGAGTCGCAGGGCGTCACGGGCCTGGGGATCTATGCCGACGGCATGGTCGAGTTCGACAAGATGGTGGGCGTGCTGCTCGACCTGCTCGAGGAGCTTCGCATCGTCGACGACACGATCGTCATGTGGTCGACCGACAACGGCGCCGAAGTGTTCTCGTGGCCCGATGGCGGCACCACGCCGTTCCGCGGCGAGAAGAACACCTGCTGGGAGGGCGGCTGGCGCGTGCCGACGCTCATGCGCTGGCCCGGCGTCATCAAGCCCGGTTCGATCTTCAACGACATCGCCTCGCACGAGGACATGCTGCCGACGATCCTCGCCGCCGCGGGCGATGCCGACGTGAAGCAGAAGCTGCTCACCGGCATGAAGGTCGGCAGCCGCACCTACAAGGTGCACCTCGACGGCTATGACCTCGGGCCGGCGCTCGCGGGCAAGGCCGCACAGTGGCCCCGAGAGGAAATGCTCTACTGGAGCGACGACGGCGACATGATGGCGCTCCGCTTCAAGAAGTGGAAGGCGGTCTTCGCCGAGCAGACCGCCGACGGCTTCGAGGTCTGGCGCCGCCCGCTCGAGAAGCTGCGCCTGCCGCTCATCCTCAACCTCCGCACCGATCCGTTCGAGCGGGCCCCGATCGACTCGATCTACTACGACGACTGGATGCTTCGCCGCGCGTACCTGCTCGTGCCGGCGCAGGCGTACATCGCCAAGTGGATCCAGAGCCTCAAGGAGTTCCCGCCGCGGCAAAAGCCTGCCAGCTTCAGCATCGAGCAGGTGATGGACAAGTTGCAGTCGAGCCACGGAGGCTGAGTCGGCCTTCGTGGTTCCGCGAGGCCCCGGGGACGGCCTGCCCATGGCGGCCGTCTCCGGGGTCTCTTCCTATCCGACCCCCCCCGGGAATCGACCCATGCCCCGCGCTCTGCCCCGCCTCGCCGCCACGATCCTGATTGCTTCGCTGCCAGCCGCGTGCGCCTCGACGCCGCACGATCATGCCGCGAGCATCGTCCACGCCGAGCCCGCCGGCTCGCTGCCATCCTGGCGGGTCGGCCCGAACCGTGACGCGATCCTCGCGTTCATCGATCGCACGACCGATCCGACGAGCCCCGACTTCGTGCCCGTACCGGATCGACTCGCGGTCTTCGACAACGACGGCACGCTCTGGTGCGAGAAGCCCGGGTACGTCCAACTCGCCTTCGCGATCGATCGGGTGCGGGCCCTCGCGCCGGAGCATCCCGAGTGGCGGACGCAGGAGCCGTTCCGCGCGGCGATCGAAGGCGATGTCGCCGGCATCGCCGCGACGGGCGAGCACGGGCTGCTCGAACTCGTGATGGCAAGCCACGCGGGCATGGACTCGGAGGAGTTCGCCGCGGCGGTCGAGGCGTGGGCCCGCGATGCACGGCATCCCACGCTCGGTCGCCGCTACGTCGAGTGCGTCTACGCACCCATGATCGAACTGATCGCACTGCTTCGCGATCGCGGATTCACCGTGGCGATCTGCTCCGGCGGCGGCACCGACTTCATGCGGGTGCTCTCGAAGGATCTCTACGGCATCGCGCCGGAGGACGTCGTGGGCAGCCGGATCGAACTCGCCTACGTCTCCGACGGAGGCGAGCCGCGGATCGAACGCCGCCCGGCGGTCGACTTCATCAACGACAAGTCCGGCAAGCCCGTGGGCATCTTCGAGCGATTCGGCCGTCGGCCGATCCTCGCGGTCGGCAACTCCGACGGCGACTTCGACATGCTCGAATGGACCACGTCCGGCGACGGCCCTCGCCTCGGCGTCCTGCTGCATCACACCGACGCAGCCCGCGAGTTCGCCTACGACCGCGACTCCTCGGTGGGGCGCCTCGACCGAGGGCTCGACGAGGGCCCGGAGCGCGGATGGGTCATCGTCGACATGCAGGCCGACTGGTCGACCGTGTTTCCCTGAGCGAGCGTGACACCGCGATGATCTTCGCCATGATGGCCGTTCGCCTTCATGCTCGGAGACCGCCGTTGACCTACGAATCGACGAACCGCCTCACGCTCGCCCGACGCGTCCTCGGCCTGGCCTTCGCCTTGGTCGCCGTCGGATGCGCGTCACCGACCATCAAGGTCGGTGTGCAGACGCGATCGCAGCTGCATCAGCCGTTCGCGGATCCCGTCGAGATCCTCACCGACTCGCCGCCGCGCTGCGCCATCCTGCCCGCGGCGGTGAGCAGCGCGAGCGCGGGGTTCGGCCCCTTCACCGACCAGTCGCTCGGACGCATGCTCGACGACGCGGTCGAGCGCGGCGGTCAGGGCATCCTGTTCCTTCGCTCGCCGACGTCGCATGCCGGCGACGACGAGGCGAGCCCCACCGTCCTCTCTCCCGCCGATGTGGTGAACGCCGCCAACCCGGCCGGGCTCGGCGGCGACCTCAAGGCGCTGCTGGCGTCGGTCAGTCCGGGCGGCGTGCTCGATCGAGACAAGCTGCGGCGAATCGGCCGGCTGCTCGACGTCGAGTATCTCCTGCTGCCCTGGCTCGTCGGCGTCCACACCGACAACGCGACGCGCTTCAACTTCGCGGGCATCACGCTCGTGCGGACCGGATGGACCACCGTCGAGATGGTCATGCAGATCTGGCACGCGCCCTCCGGCCGCCTCGTCTGGCAGTCGACCGCGAGCGGCACGCTCGTCGGCGAAGGCGTCGTCGGCAATCCGCCCCCGATCCAGCCGGTGCTCGATGCGATCCTCCGCGCGATGCTCGAGGACTTCGTGTCCGGCCGCTCCGAGACGGTGCTCACGACCGAGATCAAGCCGCCCGCGCCGCCCGCCGCTCCCGCGAGCGCGTCGTCCGAGGCATCGACGCCTGCCGCCACGAGCGAAGCGCCGAGCCCCGAGGCGAACACGCGCCCGTGAAGGCGTCGATCCGGATCAGCAGTCGCCCCACGCGCCGAGCAGGATCGCAAGGTCCGCGCCGTTCACGATCCCGTCTCCATTGAGATCCGCCGGAGATCCCTTCCCGGCACCCCAGTCGCCGAGCAGGATCGCGAGATCCGCGCCGTTCACCGAGCCGTCGCCGTTGAGATCGGCGTCGCACGGCGTCCCGATGAGGATCCGGAATCCGCGATAGCGATTGAGTGTCGTGTCGAACGCGACGCCCACGATCGTGCTTCCGTCGTCCGAGATCGCGGAGAGATCGAGCAGCAGCAGATTGGAGGGAACGGTGACGCCTCCGTCGAGCAGGAACTGCGCCGCGCTTCGCATGCCGGTGTCGGCGGTCCAGACGAAGCCCGTCTCGCTGCCGGGTCCGAATCGGTTGTAGCCGACGATCATCGAGCCGTCGGCGGTGATCGATCGAGCCGTCGCGAGGCCGAAGGGCTGGAAGGTGCCCGGCAGCGCGCCCAGCACCGTCGGGACCCACGTCGCGCCGTCGAAGTCCCAGCGATAGGCGTCGCCGACCGTGAAGGAGCCGAGCGCCTTGCCGTTTCCGACGACGGTCTGACCGTCGCCGCGCACCCCGCTGACCTGGCAGAACGCCTCGAAGTCTCCGAGTTGCGTGATCACGCCGTCCACCCAGACCACCGGCTGCCACAGCCCATCGGTCCGCTCGGACCATCCACCCACGACGCGACCGTCGTCGCTGGCCGCGTTCGCTCGAGACGAACGGTCCTTGCCGAGGCTGCCGAGATCCGCGAGATCGGTGATCGGCCCCGCGGTCGCGTGCGCCGAGCCCCCGCCGACGACGCCGCCTCGCCAGTAGAGGCCGACGACCGTCTCGCCATCGCCGGAAAGCCCCCATGCCGACCCGATCGAGTTGTCGAGCGGGCCGCAGTCCGACGGATAGTTCTCCGGGATCTCCGCCATCGTCCATCCCTGGCCGAGCGTCCAGACCCCGATCGTCGCGTACTGCAAGGTGTCGTTGAGGACGGTCCCGCTGATCTTCGTTCCGTCGTTCGAGATGTCCGGCGTGCCGGCGCCGACGCCGAGGACCGGGGCGGTCGCGCGGCCGAGCAGTTCGACGCCGCCATCCGCGGTCCATCGGAAGGTCTCGTACGCGAAGGCGAAGAGCCAGTTGCCCGCGATCACCGAGCCATCGGCGGACACGCTCGTCGGCGCGAGATCGTCGGGCGCGTCCGGCGTGAGCAGCTCGAAGGTCACCGACTGCGCCGCCGCACCGCAGGAGATCGTGAGAAGCGATGCGGTCGCGAAGGTCTCGAGTCGGCGCATGACGTTGGACTCCGTGTTGGATCGTGCCGCCGCAGCCGCACGAGAAGGGAACGAGCGTGAATCGCACACGAGGCGCCGGCGGGCGGCGTTTCGCCCGAACCGGCGCCTCGTGCGGATCTCTCGAGGAGAAGCGATGAGGATCAGCCGCGGCGGCGTCGACCGGCAAGACCGGCGAGGCCGAGGATCGCGAGCGCTCCAGGCGTGGGCACCGCGGTCCACGACAGGTTGTCGACGAAGGTCTCCGGCGTGAAGCCGAAGCCGACGAAGCGCAATTCGTCGAACGTCGATCCGCCGGTCCCGACGATGTTGAACCACGACCCGGCGTCGGTGCCCCAGGCCGGGGTCACCACGGTGAAGGCGACCTCGGCGCCATCGAGCAGCGCGACCACCGCCATGCCGCCGGAGATCGGCGTGGGCGGACCCGAGGGATCCCAGACCTGCCCGGAGAACTCGGTCACGTCGTTGTCGAAGGTCATGAAGACGCCGAAGTTCCCGAAGAGCGAGTTCCCCGTGCCGAGCCAAGGCCCGTACACGGCGGACCAGTCGTTGACGATCGGGTTGCCGTCGCCGGCGGCGATCGTGACCCCGTAGCCGGCCTGCCAGTAGGACGGCGAGACCGATCCGGTGGGCTGCCCCGGCTCGTCGAAGTTGAGGGTGGTCGAGTAGGTCGGCGCGGAGTCGCCTTGGCTGATGACGACATCGGCCGACGCGATCCCGGCGAGACCGAGGCTCGCCACGGCGAAGGACAACTGAGTGGACTTCATGCACTTTCTCCTGAGCAACGGCACTCGCCGTTCAACGCCCGTCCGCCGGCGGATTGGCCAGCCGGTTCCGCCGCGACGCACGTGCGGATCCGCCTCCCGGACGAAACCTACGACCGGATCGAGGCCGGTCAAGTTTCCAACTGGAAATTCAACTGAATCATTGATCGGACCCCTTCCGCCCTTGATCCCGCGCCATACTTGAGGAGCGCCCGGGCCGGCCTTCTCGCCGGATCGACCGCGGCGTCGCCGATATCCCCGACTCATGTCCGCACCCAGCACCATCCTTCCCGCGAGCGAATCCCGGTTCGAGCAGGACTGCCGGACCGCGGTCTCGGAGCTGCGGGCCGCCTTGATCGACCTCTACGACTCCTGCGGCGTCGATCCGAGCACGCCGCAGGAGGCCGCCCGTCAGTTCGGGATCAACAAGACGCTGACGTGGACCCTCGCGCGGCTGCTGCAGGAATCCGATCTGCTCGCGGCCGCCTCGCTCGTCCCCGGTCGAGGATCGATCGAGCGAGTGGCGGCCGCCGCCGCGGAGTGCGGCGCGAGCGATGAATCGTCGAGGCGGGTCCGCCTGGCCGCCGAGGCGTTCGAGTCGATGGCCGCGCAGCACGTCGGCGATCGCTCGGCGCTCGAACTCGCGCTCGACAGCATGGGCGCGTCCTCGAGCGAGGCGCTTGAAGTGAGCCGTCGCCTCGCCTTCCGCGGCAACAGCGGCATCCATGGCGTGCAGGCCCGTGTGCGGCTGCTCACCGCATTCCTGATGCCGTCCGAGGACGACGAACTCATCGATCTCGGCATGCTCTCGGGATACGTGGGCTTCCGCCGCCTGCGTCCGACGCCGCTATGGCCGCTGTTCAAGATCCGCAGCTGGGGCAGTCCCGATGAGCCTGTCGCGACGGAGCGATGGCAGCCGATCGAGGGCGCTCTCGCAAGCGGCATCCTGCCGCACCTCGGTCGCGGGTTCCCGGCGCATCTCACCGAGATGCCGACGCCCGACGGCCTCGAGCTCGTGCTGCAGCCCGGGCCCGTCGGCAACGACGGCGCCTTCGACCTGTTTCGAGGCGAGATCCTGAGGCGCGGCGCGTCGCGCTACGCGAGCGAGGGCTCGGAGACCGGCGAACTCGGCGCGAACATCACCGCGCCGATCGAGCATCTGGTGTTCGATCTCGTCGTCCATGAATCGCTGGCCTTCGCGCTCGAGGCCGAGACGCTCGTCTTCTCGCGGATCTTCGATCAGGGACGCCCGACCGGCTCGGGGATCGCGGACCTGCTGCCGATCCGCCAGCCCGCGGTGCCACTGCCCGGTTCGCCGCCGGCGATCGCGACGCCGCTCATTCCCGGCTATGCCGACGTCCTCGCCGACGTCGCGGGCAAGGTCGGGCTCGATCTGCGGCGATGCCGCGCGATTCGGCTCGAGATGCGCTATCCCCCGCTCGGATCGACGGTGTCGCTGCGCTTTCCGCTGCCGCGGCGCGGCTGAACGAACCGCATCAAACTCGGGTCGCGGCGAGCACGTTGCCCCGCACTCGCTCGTGCCGGGTCGCCTGAGTCGCGGCGTCGACGGCGCGATCCGCTATGTTCGTCGAATGCCTGACTTCCGCCGTATCGGCCTCCTTCTCGCCGCGGGAATCCTGTTCTCCGGCTGCGCGTCCACCGCGATCGAGGTGAGCGTGCAGACTCGCGCGGAGAGTTACCGCCAGATCGAGAAGCCGCGCGAGATCCTCTTCGCGAACCCGCCCGCCTCCGCCGTGCTGCCGTCCAATGCCGGCGGCACACCGGGACTCGGCGTCTTCATGAACACCGCGATCGAGAAGGTGCTTCGCGAGTCGGGTGCCAAGGAGACCGTGATCGGCCCCACCGAGACCGGCAACCTGCTGAGCGAGATGGGACTGCGCAGCGAACTCGACGCGCTCATGAACTCCTGGCAGCCCTCGAACGTGCTCGATCCGGCGGGGCTCGCGAAGATCGGCGACACCCTCGGCGTGCGGTACCTCCTCGTGCCGTACCTCGTCACCTACAACACCAACAACAACTCGCGGATCACCTTCCTCGGCGTCACCTTCGTGCGCACCGGATGGACCACGATCCAGGTCGCGTTGCAGCTCTGGCACACGCCGTCGGGCACGATGGTCTGGCAGGGCCAAGGCATCTCGACCCTCGGATGCGAAGGCATCATCGGGCCGCCGGTGCCCACCGGGCCGACCATCGAGGAGGCGATTCGGCCGATGCTCGAGGACTTCATCGCTGGCCGGTCCGAATCGATCGTCTCGAAGCAGCTGCCGCTTCCCAAGCCCACCTCCTCGGGCGGCAAGGCGGACGCCCCAGACGACGCGAGCCACAGCCCCACGCCGGCGACGACCGGCTCACCGGCTTCGAGTTCGCATCTCACGCCGACGCCGAAGGATCCCGACGAGTCGAATGCGCCGATCACCCGCAGCGACGAGGGCGATTCGCTTG
>CAZTMB010000105.1:7878-9710 GCA_964614695.1 uncultured Isosphaeraceae bacterium
TCGGCGCCATTCACGGTGCCGTTGCCGTCGAGATCCGCCGCCGCATCCGAGGTTCCCCACTTGATGAGGAGCGACCCGAGATCGGCGCCGCCCACGACCCCATCGCCGTCGAGATCCGCCGGGCACGGCGCGACGCCTCCGCTCGCGTAGTCGATCAGCGCCTGCTCGCGCGGCGTCGTCGGCTGGGTGATCCACTCGAGCACGCTCCAGCAGCCGTACCGGCTGAAGCGCCCGCAGTGGGTGTAGTTGACGAAGGTCTGCCCGCCGGTCGCCGCCTCCCATCCGGCGAGGTACTCCGCGTACAGGTCGCCCATCGCCGCACTGCGGGCCGCCTCGTGGAAGATCGCGTGGACGGGATCGCCCGAGGGCGCCTGCGGCGCTGCGATGTGGTGCCCGCCCTCGTAGGCGACGAGCCCGACGCCGAACCCGTCGCAGAGCGTGCGATTTTGCGCGACGAAGTCGAGCGCCTCGGGCAGCGAGTGCTGCCGCAACGCCTCGACGAGTTCCTCCGGCGTCATCTGCCGCGTCTCGTCGAGCCGTTCGTTCGAGCCCCACTCGTGGCCGAAGTAGGGCGCGATCGCGAGGACGTCGGTCGAGAGGTGGGCGTCCTCGAACCCGAGCGCCTGCTCGTTGCCCCACGGCGAGACCGCGAAGCCGCCCATCACGCGGCAGAGCGGCCTCGGCTCGCCGCCCTTGGCACTTGCCGCAAACGCCTCGGTGAAGCGATCGAAGATCTCGACGCTGCGGCGACTGTGCCAGAACCATCCCGCCTGCCACGCGTCCGTCGAGAGCCCTTGGGCGAGCCCCTGCTGCTGCGCGTGGCTCGCCTGCGTGAAGATGCCGTTCCAGACCTCGTTCGAGTGCTCGATCCACACGCGACGTCCGGAGGCGAGCGAGGCATCGACAAGCATCGCCATCTCGGTGACGAACGTCTCGTCGGCGAGATGCGGCACGCAGAACCACGGCTCGGCACCGGTCTCGTTCGCCAGTTCGATCATCACCTCGAGCGGCACGCCGACCTCGAGGCTCCATCGTGCATCGCTCGAGAGCGGCCGTTCATCCCACGAGGCGAGCGTCGAGTTGTTGGTCCGCGCCCAGTCCATGAAGCGCAGCACGCCGTAGGGCTCGAGCCTCGCGAGAAACTCCGGCGTGAAGGTCGGCGCCGGCGTGCCCGCCTGCTCGGCAAGGTCGACCGACTCGGGGATCACCCGGATCTGGCGCAGATGGTTCGCGGGATCGGTGGCGGTGACGTAGAGAAACAGCCCGCCGCTCGAGGACGCGTTCACCTGCACCACGTCGCGGCCGGGCACGCTCTCGGCGTCGATCCGCGAGGCGCTGCCGGTGTACTGGATCGTGCCCACGCCCTCGTAGCGCACCACCCAACGCCCGCTGCCGACCCGCATGGTGGTGTCGTCGACGAGCATGATGGTGCGGGCGATCTGATCGGGCAGGAGCGACCGCACCCAGCCGTGCTCGTCGAGATCGAAGGGCCGCCCGTCGTCCCACTGCCACGTCGCCGCGTTGCCGGAGATCCACGCGCGGCTCGTCTTGAAGAGGTCGGTGAAGGGCATCGCGGTGCCCCAGTCGACGACTGCGTCGAGATTCGTGCCGAGCCGCGGCGGATCGATCGGAGGTGATGCGAAGACTCGCCCCACAGCGCAGGCCAACGCAAGCACGCCGACGGCCATCACGCGACGCCGCGAGTGCCCCAACATTCGTTCGATGCGAACACCAGCACCAGATCGGACGGCGAATCGATTCATGAAGGTCGGCATGGACGGCTCCTGCTCGGCGAACGGTAGCCGCAACGATGCCTCGCCCTCGTGAGGTGG
>CAZTMB010000106.1:0-3675 GCA_964614695.1 uncultured Isosphaeraceae bacterium
GGGATCGTCGTCGCGGGATCGATCCCCTGCGGCACCGGCACCGCCTGACGGATCGTCTGCGTGCCCGGCTGCGGCAGCGCCTCGCTGGCATCGACCGCGACGAAGCTCGTGAGCGGCGAGACGAGCCCATGCTCGAGCGCCACGCGGCGGATGCCCTCGAGCGCCGTCTCGCCCGAGGCGAGCACTTCGCCGCGGCGGCCGGTCTCGCTCATCTCCGCGATCGTCGCCCTCGCCCAAACCTTCGAGAGCGCCCGGCGATTCGCGTCAGGCTCTCCTGCCGACGGCGGCGCGAACGCGATCGGCACCTCGATCGCGGTCGTGCCGACCGTGCCCGCCACGACCAGTTCACGCTCGCCCTCGCCCTCCCAGCGTGCCGTGATCACGATCGGACGGCCCGGACGCAAGGTCGGAAGCCGCGACGGCACGACGTCGACGACGCCGGTCTCCGCAAGCTCGATCGTGGGGTTCACGATCGCCGCAGTCTGCACCGCGCCGATCACCGGAAGCACCTGCTCGTCGACGCTCGAGCCGAGCAGCACGATGCCGCTCGTTCCGTCGCCCGCGCGAGCGAGCTCGTCGATGAGGAAGCGGTTGGTCGAATCGCCGATCCCGAGGCAGTGGATCTCCTGCACGCCGCGCTGATCGTGGGCGAGCTTGATGATGCGTCCTTCGTCGCCCGAGAGCCCGTCGGTGAGGATGACCAGCGCCTGCCGGCGTCCGGCGTCTTCGAGTTCGCGAGCGCCGAAGAGGACCGCATCGAGCCCTTCGAGCAGATTGGTCCCGCCGCCGGCTCGCACCTGCCCGGTCCAGGCCTTGAGACGGGCGATCCGCTCGGGCGTCGCCGCGGCGAGCAGCGGCTCGGCGAAGACGACGTCGTTGGAAAAGGAGCCCAGCAGCACGCGATCGTTCGGGCCGAGGCTTGCGAGGATCGCTTCGACCGCACGCTGCGCGGCTTCGAGCGGCTGGCCGTTCATCGAGCCGCTGCGGTCGAGGAGAATCGCCAGATCGATCGCCGGCCGCGGCAGTTCCGCAACCTGCTCGGGCGGATAGAGCGTGAGCAGGAGGTGTCCGCTCGCGGCGCCGTCGGCGTCGCGGCTTGCGACGATCGACGCGCGGGGCGCCTCACCCGCGACCTGCCAGCGCAACACGAAGTCGCGATTGGGAACCGAGGTCTCCTCCGCCAGCGTCACGTTCGCGAGATGCAGCGGCATCTGTTCCGACGGGGTCGGGCAACGCGGTCTCGGCCGCGAGACGGTGATCGCGTGGGTCGGGCTCTCGATCGATCCGATCTCGATGCCGCGGCCCGCGTCGATCGCGACCGAGATCGAGACCCGGTGCGAGCCCTCGTCGCCTGCAGGCAGGTAGGGCACGACGGTCGCCTCGTTGCCGGCCGCGTTCGCGACGGCGTTGGCGATCGGGGCCGCCGCGGGCAGCACCGCATCGCTTGCCCCGCAGGCGTTCCAGCGAGGCGCGACGACGAGCGGCAGCGCGAGTTCATGCGAGCCGGCGTCGTAGCCGACCGCCTCGAACCAGGTGAGCTCGACGTCGACCGGGACCTGCGGCGCGAGGTTCGCGATCTTCTCGGTGAAGACGTTCGGGCGATCCTCCCGCAGCAGGCTCGCGGTGAAGCCCGCCTGCTTCGCCTCGCGATAGATCTGCTCGGCCTCGACGCGATCGCGCACGATGCCGCGGATGCGGCGCTCGCCGACGACGAGCACGAAGTCCGCGACCGCCGCGCGATGCGGAAGCGGGAAGACGTAGATCGCCTCAACCGGCTCGGTGAAGGTGTTCTTGAACTTCTGGATGCAGGTCGTCTCGGCGATGGGACCGGTGACCTGCACGCGATAGTCGCTCGAGAGAAGCGGCATCGGGATCGGCGGCGCGCCGGGCACCACGCAGCCGAGCGAACCGATGCCGGGAATCTCGCCGTCCTGCGGCGGACCCACCGCATCACGATCCCGCGCGATCACCCAGACCTCGTCGAAGGGGCCTCGGATGATCGGGACCTGACTGGCCTGGGCCTCGGCAGCATCTTGTTGGGCGTAGCGGGCTCGCGGTGCCGGAGCGGCGCCACCGCCACCACCGCCGACGAGTTCGCCGCGCGGGAAGGAGTCGCGGCCGTCGCTCCGACGGCGCAGCGACTCGCCGGAACCGAGCGAGTTCGTCGCCGCGGAATCGACCGCGGTCGAGGCCGTTTCGGTATCGAGCGCCAGCCTCAACTCGGCCGGCGGGGCCTGAGGCGAACGGCTCTTCATCGCGCCCGATTCGGCGACACTCGCCTGCCATGCAGGCGGCGCTGCCGCCGGCTCGGCAGGCGCAGCGGCGGAATCGGCGATCGCGGTGCTCGCCGCCGGAGCGACGACCTCGGCCTCGCGCGGTTCCGCCGACGTGGCCGCGGTCGGCGACTCCGACGAACTCCGGCAGCCGACAATGGCCACCGCGGTGAGACACGCCGCGAGCAACGCGAGTCTTGCGAATCCAGGTCCGCGCTGATCATGCATGCGAGCGCGCCGGCGGGTGATCGAGGTGGTCATCGGTCGAACTCCTGTCGAGGGCCTCCGCGAGCGGGAGGCGCGGATTCACGGCGAACGCACTCACGGCGAGGTCGGCGCAGGCGGCGCGACGATCGCCGCGAACGTCTCCGCCTCGAGCGGCATCGGATCAGCGGTGGCGGGGTCGAAGCGTCGCGCCTGCAACCGCGCGACGACGATCGGTCCGTTGCAGGGAAGAGGCGTCGGCGAGACCGCGGCGAGCACCAGCGTGCCCCGCGCGAGCGTCGCGGCGTCGTAGGCGGGCGGCGAGGTGAAGCCCGGCAGCCCCCCGTCGCCGATCGCGACGACGTCGAGTCCGCCGAGATCGACCGCGATGCGCCAACCCGCGAGATCGATCGCGCCTTGAACCGAAGGCGTCAGTTCGACCTGCCACACGCCGAAGGCGGCGTCGGAATTCGCCGGCGGAAGCAGTCGCACCGACGCAGGCACGACCTCGACACCCGAGACGTCGATCGCGGGTAGATCGGGCGAGGCGACCGCCACCGGCAAGTCGACCGCGACGACGAGCGACGCCATCAGCGCCTCGAGGCCGTCGAAGAGTCGCTGCCCTCGCGCCGCGGTCGCAAGCCGCAAGCGATCCGCCGCGCTCGCACCAGCCACGGTCGGCGCGGCGGCGAGCACCGTCGGCGCCGACGCGGTCTCGCCTGCTGGTCGGGACTCCGCCGCGAGGCCGTTCTGCGCGATCAGCCCGTCGACCCCGGACGCCGGCGTCGAATCCGACGCGACGTCTCCGCCCGGGAGGAAGTAGTCCCGCATCAGGAGGAAGATCAGGGCGACGGCGGCGACCGCCGCGAAGCCCTGCGCGAAACGGCGGACGCGACGGTGGAACGGAATCGGGGCGAGATCGTCTGTCTCGATCGCCGGCCGGTCTTCCGGCTCGAGCCCGAAGTCCTCTCGAATCTCCGCCCGAATGGCCGCATCGCGCTTGGCCGGCATCGGTGCGACTCGTCGGGCCTCGCCCTCGCGGAGCAGTCGACCGAAGGCGATCGGGTCTCGCGGGCTGGCCGATTCGGGGGTGGGCTCGAGTGGGTCCATCGAGGATGAAGCCCGCAGGAGCCCTCGGGGTTCACGGGTGTTCGAAGGATTCCGCACGGCGATCGCGTGCCGAATCCGGAATCGCCCC
>CAZTMB010000106.1:3775-9600 GCA_964614695.1 uncultured Isosphaeraceae bacterium
TCGGCGATCTCCGCCATCGAGTGGCCTTCGGCGAAGCGCAGGTGCACCGCCTCCCGCTGGCCCTCGGGAAGTCTTGCGACCGCGTCGGCGAGAAGGCGGGCAAGATCCGCATCGCGACTCGACTCGCCTGCTGCGGCCTCGGGCCTCGACTCGATCGACTCGCCGCTCGCTCGGCGAGTCCGCTCCATCTGCCGGATCGCCGCGTGACGCACGACGGGAAAGAGGAACGTCCGCACCTCGCCCGCGAGCTCGAAGCCGGGGAACTTCGCCATCCAGTACCGCACCGCCTCGTGCACCGCATCCGCCGCGAGATCGCGATCGGCGATCGTGCGGCACGCGAGCGCGTACATCCAGTCGCGATGACGCAGGTAGAGCGCTTCGAACGCCGCCGACTCGCCACGATTGGCGGCCTCGATCAGGGCTCGGTCGTCGCGGGGATCCTGGTCCAGGGACGGACTCCTCAAGGGCGAAGCGCGTGGTGAACGGTTCGGCGAACCGGCCGAGGGGCAGAGGCGTCGGACGCCTTCGACACGCGCCGCGAGCGCGGCGCAACGTGACAAGAACGATGGGCAGCGTATCGGTCGCATCACCGCTCCGGGCGGTATGAATCGATCCGCAGCAGCTTCGTCTCGCGGGTGCTCTCGACGCCCGCTCGCAACGGCTCGGCCCACGGCGGACGCTTGACGACCACCCGACGCGTGCACGCCCGCCGCGCGAGATCGAGGAGCGTCGCCGCCTCGCAAGCCTCGCCCGCGATCGCCCGCAGCAGTTGGGCCGACTTGGGCGGCAGCGCGCTCTTGCCGCGAGCCTCGGCGGGAAACATCGGATCGAGCAGCACCACGTCGATCGGGGCCTCGATCGTGACGCCATCGACTCGCGATGATTGCGAGAGAGCCTCGAGGACCTCGCCCGCGTCCGCGTGCCGGAGCGTGATCCGTCCGGCCGCCTTTTCGAGACGTGGATCGTCGCACGCTGTCGCGAGGCCATCTTCAAGCAGCCAGTGGATCCACGGATTGCGTTCGATCGCGATCACCGTCCATCCGGCCGACGCGAAGGCCATCGCATCGCCGCCGAAGCCCGCGGTCGCGTCGAGCAGGACTCCCGGCGGCGAGCCCGCCGCCTTGACCAGCGGCGATCGCCTCGCGCCGGCCATGCGAGACGAGTCGAACTCGACCCGGAACGCCGCGGCACGCGGCCACTCCGAGATCCGTGCGTGAAGCCGACCCTCGAGCATCTCGAGGTGAATCGGAGCCGCGTGCCCAAGCGACTCCTCGGCCGAACCCACGACGGTCGCCCCGAGCGTCGCCGCACGACGCGCCGGGATGCTTGCAGGCTCGCCCACGAAGACGGGTCGGGACATCGGCTCATTGTGCGGGATCGCGGCGATCCTGACGCGACCGCTTTGCGGACACAACCAACTCCCGACCTGCCGCGACGCACGCCGGAAGGGCCGGAGCGACGCAAGCCTCCGCCCGACGGCTTCGTCCGCCAACGCGTCTCATCGCCCCGTCCGTGGCAGGCACCCCACGGCGCTTCGGGTGACAACGCGCCGGCAACTCGCGTGATTTTGCAGAACTCGCCGCGGGATCGCGGCACCGCCCGGTCGGCGGGATACGTTTCGAGGGTTCGGACTCCGACTCGAAGGTCCTTGCGGGCCGCCACCCTCGGTTCGCAGACCGTCCATCGCGTTCGACCGCTCGATTCCATCCCATCGGAGAGAGACCTTGAACCAGGCCTTCCATGCCGCTGCCGCGGCGCACGCAATCCTGTCGACTCCCGCTCGAACGGCGGAAGCCCCCCGTCGCGACGCGACTCCTCGGCACCGCGTCGCCTGCACCGCGGCCATGCTCGTCGGCGGCACGCTCGGCATCACCGGCACCTTGCATGCCGGTGGAGGGGCCGCGACCTACGGCAACCTCGCCTACGGCACCGTCACCAGCCTCACCATCGACATCGACGGGTCGTGGACGGGGGCCTACGCCAGCCGGCCGATCACCTCGGTCGACTTCACGGCGAACGCCGGCCCCTACTCCTCGCTGTCCGGAAACGTGAGTCCGAGCGCGAGCGGCAACGGCTACGACTACCTCGCCGATTCGGAGACGCTGCTCACGCCGCCGTACACCGTGAGCGATCGCTTGAGCGCCCGAACGAACTTCCACGACTTCTACCCAATCGGTCAGGATCCCTACCCGACGATCAAGAACGGCTTCATCGAGTACGTGCTGAACATCACGACCGCGGTCACGATCGACCTCTATGGCGACGGGACCTCGGGCGGAGTGGTGCAGCCGGGCCTTGTCGTGACGCTCGATGGCAACTCGATCGCCAACGGCGCCACGCTCGCGGTGGGCACCCGCACGCTGCGCTACACCTGGACGAACTACAGCCATCCCAACAATCAATTCGGGATGTTCGCCCTTCTCAACGCCATCCCGACGGCGGTTCCGGGCGGCGGAATGGCGGCGCTTCTCGTCTCGGGAGTCTCCGGGCTCCGGCGTCGGCGCCGCTGACGTTCGGATCCCCGCAGCCATCGCGTGATCGCACGTCGCCGCCGTGGGCTCGAGCCCGCGGCGGCGATCGCTTGGCACCGCCCTTTGGATCGACTCCGTCGGTTTCGACGCCAAAGAGGTCCTCTCGCCGCGGATCGCGGCGACGCGCGTCACCGTCGCTCCCCCGCGGTTTCGTAGACTCCGATCTCTCCCGGAGTCCGCCATGTCCGCCACCCGCACCACCGCCCCGGTCTTCCACAACGTGCTCGAGATGATCGGGAACACCCCGATGCTCGAGCTTCGCAACCTCGACACTGGCCCTTGCCGGCTCTTCGTGAAGATGGAGTCGATGAACCCGGGGAACTCGATCAAGGACCGTATCGCGGTCACGATGGTCGAACGGGCCGAGCGCGAGGGCTTGCTCAAGCCGGGCGGACGGATCGTCGAGGCGACCGCCGGCAACACCGGCCTCTCGCTCGCCTTGGTCGCGAGCCAGAAGGGCTACCGGCTGACCGTGGTCGTTCCCGACAAGATGAGCGACGAGAAGATCTCCCACCTCCGCGCGATGGGCGCCGAGGTCGTGCTCACCCGCTCGGACGTCGGCAAGGGACATCCCGAGTACTACCAGGACGTCGCCGCGCGGATCGCCGCGGAGGATCCCGACGCCCACTTCATCAACCAGTTCGAGAATCCCGCCAACCCGCAGAGCCACTACGAGACCACCGGCCCCGAGATCTGGGAGCAGCTCGAAGGCCGCATCGACGCCTTCGTCGCGGGCGTCGGCTCGGGCGGCACGGTCAGCGGCGTCGGGCGATTCCTCAAGGAGCGGAACCCGGCGATCGAGATGGTGCTCGCCGATCCGGTGGGCTCGATCCTCGCCCCGAAGATCAACGAAGGCCGCGACGTGACCGCCGGCTCGTGGCTCGTCGAAGGCATCGGCGAGGACTTCGTGCCGGTGATCCTCGACCTCTCGCTCGTCGACAAGGCCTACACCATTCCCGATTCCGAGGCGTTCCACACCGCCCGCGAACTGCTTCGCAAGGAAGGCGTGCTGGCGGGTTCGAGCGTGGGCACGCTGCTGGCCGCGGCGCTGCGCTACTGCCGCGAGCAGACCGAGCCGAAGACGGTGGTCAGCCTGATCTGCGACAACGGCGCGAAGTACCTCTCGAAGATGTTCAACGACTTCTGGATGATCGACCAGGGGTTCATCGAGCGGAAGACCTACGGCGATCTGCGCGACCTGATCGCGCGGCGGCACCTCGATCGCGAGGACTACGTGCTCGGGCCGGACGTGCCGATCCATCAGGCGATCAAGCGGATGCGGATGTACTCGGTGAGCCAGATGGCGGTGATGGGCGAAGGCCCTCGCCCGATCGGCATCCTCGACGAAAGCGACATCCTGCTGGCCTTGACGAGCGAGCGAAGCAACGCGGCGAAGCCGGTGCGGGAGTTCATGTCCACCCGGCTCGAGACGATCTCCCCCAAGGCCGCGATCGCCGACCTCATGCCGATCTTCCGCGCCGACCGCGTGGCGATCGTCTGCGACGACGAACGCTTCTACGGGCTGATCACCAAGATCGACGTGATCAACTACCTCCGGAAGCAGCTGCTGTAGTCGACGGCCTCGCGCTCCGGCGCCGCCATGCGACGCGGGGACGGCGTCGATCGCCGCGACGCGGAGCAGATCTCCGGGGGCGGCGACTGCCATTCACACGACGACACCCCAAGCCGACGGATCGGCCTTCGCGTTGCGGCCGTTCTGGATTGGTGCGCCGAGGAGCCGGCTTCCCGCGCAGACTACTCCGCTCGGATCGGCAGCGGCGCTCGGCGCCGAAGCACGACCGGCTCGGATCGTTCGCCGACGCGGGAGATCGCCTGCACGCGGAGGAGATCGATCGCGGAGTCCTCGACGCCGAGCGGCCAGGCGTGCTCGCGGGTCGAGCCCGGAAGGATCGCGACGTACCAGCCGTCGCCGCGGCGCCACTCGATGAGCCACCGCGCGGGCACCTCGCGCTCGGCGAACTGGATCTGCACCGTGCCGTTCGCTTCGGTCAACCTGAACTCGGGCCGTCGCGGCGCGTCGCCGAAGAGCCACGGCGAGGCCGGCACGAGTGCGGGCGTCGCGAAGACCCGATCGGCGAGCAGGTCGTGCACCCCCTGCCGGTTCTCGAGGAGTCCCACCGCGGAATAGAGCACCACGCCGTCGGCGAAGCGATGCTCGCGCACCGCCTCGATCTGACCTTCGATCTCCTCCGGCGGCCAGCCGCCCTCCTGTCCGATGCGGGTGAGGTAGAGGCCCGGCCAGAGGTGGCGGTCGCGCACGTTCTCGCCGGCCCACCAGTCGAGCAGCGGCCCGAACGGCTGCCCCTTCGAGTCGCGCGGCCAGTAGAGCTGCGGGCTGACGTAGTCGAGCCAGCCCGCACGCAGCCAGAGCCGGCTGTCGGCGTGAAGCGCCTCGTACGCATCGAGCCCCTCGACGCCCGGTGGGTGGTCGGGTCTCCAGACGCCGAAGGGACTGATGCCGACGAGCACCTGCGGATCGATCGACTTGACGCGTTCGTACATCGATCGCACGAAGCCGTCGATGTTGAGCCGCCGCCAGTCGTTGCGGGCGAGGGTTCCGCCGCGGCCGCGATAGGCCGCGTACGAGGACTCGTCGGGGAACTCGAGCCCCTTGATGGGATAGGGATAGAAGTAGTCGTCGAGATGCACGCCGTCGACGTCGTAGCGGCGCACGAGATCCTCGACCACCGCGAGCGACCGTTCCCGCGCCGCGGGCATGCCCGGATCGAGCCAAAGCTCTTCGCCGTAGCGAACCACGAGCTCCGGGCGTTGCGAGGAGACGTGGTTCGGGGAGGCGTTCGACTTCGCTGAACGATGCCGCGCCCGGAACGGGTTGAGCCAGACGTGCAGATCGATCGCGCGGGCGTGCGCCTCGTCGATCCAGAACTGCAGCGGGTCGTAGGACGACGCCGCGCCCTGCGTGCCGACGAGGAACTCCGACCATGGCTCGAGCGACGAGGCGTAGAGCGCGTCGGCGGAGGGACGCACCTGCAGCACGACGGCGTTGAGATGGAGCTCGAGGCAGAGGTCGAGGATGCGGATCGCCTCGGCCTGCTGCGCCTTCGGGTCGAGATCGCGACGGCTCGGCCAGTCGATGTTCGCGACCGAGGCGACCCACAGCCCGCGGAACTCCTGGGGGATCGCCGGAACGTCGACGGAGGCGGGATCGGCCTCCACCCAACCTGGATGCGGATCGCCGCCGGAGCCGCACGCCGCGAGCGCGATCGCCGCGATGCCGCCGAGAGTCCACGCGATGGTCGGATGGAGAGACAA
>CAZTMB010000107.1:0-9239 GCA_964614695.1 uncultured Isosphaeraceae bacterium
TCGCCGGAGACGCCGGCCCCGACGTCGATCTGGACGTTGCGGACGACGACCTCCCGATCGATCGCGCCGCCGCTGATCGCGAAGAGTCCTGCGTTGACCAGCACCGAGCCCTCGCCGCCGATCGATCCGGCGGTCTGCGTGACGGAGTTCTGATAGCTGTTCGAGAGCGTGAGCCAGCCGTCGGCGTGCACGTCGACGGTGCCTTCGTTGACGACGCTGCCGCTGTGGGAGAGGCCGATGTCGGCGAGGACCTCGAGCGTGCCTTCGTTGACGAGCGTGCCGTAGAGGTAGCGGTTGCCGAGCGTGCCGGGACGAACCGAGAGCGTGCCGCGATTGAGAAGGCTCGAATCGTTGGCGATCTGCAGCGAGCAGCTGTAGCTGCTTGAGACGGTCTCCATGAGGAGTGTGCCGTCGTTGATCGAGCCGGTGGTCCAAGAGAGCGTGGCGCTGGTTCCGAAGCCGCCGCCCTGCACCCACAGCGTCTGTCCGGTCCGCAGCGTTCCCTCGAAGGCCGACGACCCGGTTGCGACGAACGTGACCGGCGACGTTCCGCCAGCGCCGACGAGCGTGGCGTTGTAGATCGCGGGCGTGGCAAGCAGCGTGCCGCCCCAGTACTCGAGCCGCGCGCGAATCAGGCAGGTCCCCGACACCGAGAACGATCCGCCGGAGATCGCGAGGCGATAGCCGTCGAACGAGGCGATCGAGGTGCTCGCGCCGCCATGCACGATGGTGGTTCCCGCGAACGATCCACTCACGACGACGGCGTCGGCCGCTCCCGGCAGCGCATCGCCCGACCAGTTGAGCGGGTCGCTCCACGAGACGCCGTCGCCGCCACCATCCCAGGAGACGGTCGCGGCCTGCCCGAAGCCGGCGATCGCGAGGCTCGACATCAGCGCGACGGTGCGCAGGAATCGGCGAGGGCGATGGGAAGACAAGGAACGGGCGGGGCTCGGAAGTGCGCTCATCGAAGGGCTCCTGATGCGGACGACTGCATCAGAGTCCCGACGCCCGCTGGGCGTCCCCGAAAGACCGACCGGTAAACGCCTCATCCGATCGCGCGGGCGAAGCGCGAGGCCGCTTCAAGGAACTTCATTCCGAGATTGCGGGAGCCCGTGCGCCGGCGGTCGCCATCGAATCGATCGCCCCCGGCGACGCCGCATGAACTCACCGCGGCACGTCGATCGTCCGGCCGTCGCGCTTACCCGCCCGGGCGGGGCGTCGGCTTGTAGAGAAGGATCACCACCGCGCCGATCAGCACGCTCGCGACGATCGTCCAGAGGATCGACGTGCTGAGCGTGCCGGTCCAGGCGAGGAATCCGGTCGAGATCGCGCCGCCGCTGGCCATGAAGCCGACGGTCGCGGCGCGGGCCGCGGGGGTGAACGGCCGCGTGCCGTCGATGATCTGCATCGACGGCGCGAACAGCCGATTGCGGAGGAGCTTCTGCTCGAGCACCGGGCAGCTTCGGGCGAAGCACCACGCGGCGATGATCACGAAGATCGTGGTGGGAAGACCCGGCAGGATCGCCCCGATGATGCCAAGCGCCGTCGCGAGCACGCCGATTCCCGCAAGGGTCCAGCGTCGAAGGTCCTTCGGCATCCAGCCGGTCGGCGCCGCGACCTCGGCCGATCCGCCGTGCATGACCGGGCAGCGCCCGGGAGCGGCGGATCGCGCGGAGCCGTCCTGGGCAGCGTTGCGGGCGGTGGCGGGGTGATCGTCGAGGCGGGTGGACATGGTCGGCAGGCGGGAAGGTCGGGATGGTATCCCGATCGGCCGGCGGGGACCTTCGGCTCCGAGAACCGATCGAGGTCGAGGCGGCGAGAGAGCCGACGAGAGAAACCGTGGCCGCCGCGATCGGCCCCAAGGACTCTCGGCCGACTGCGGAGAGGCGGGTGGTTTCGCCGGTGACGCGTGCTAGGTTTCGAGGATGCACTCCACCTCGTCCGCTTCGGCCGATCCGGCCGCCGCCGTCGCGCCGTCGCCGATCCGTCGCTCCTTCTCTCGGCTCCTCGGACTCGCGACGGCGATGACCTTGGCCTTGGCGGTCGATGCCGTCCATGCGGATGACCTCGTGCTCTGGGGCCGGCTCCACGCGACGAACCCGAGTTCGCTGACCGAGCCGGTCGCGATCGGCGCAGGCATCGAGCACACCGCGATCGTGCTTGCCGACGGGAGCGTCGTGGTCTGGGGAGACAACTACACCTATGCGGCCGCCACGCCGCCACCCCTCGACGATGCGGTGCAGGCGGGCGTCGGGCAGTGGCATGGTGCGGCGCGGCGGGCGAACGGTCAGGTCGTCACGTGGGGAAGCAATGCGAGCGGCCAGCAGAACGTGCCGGCGGGACTGATCGCCACCTCGATCTCGGTGGGCGGCGCGCACACGCTCGCGCTTCGCCCGAGCGGCACCGTCGCCGCGTGGGGCCTCAACGACCTCGGGCAATGCAGCGTGCCGCCGACGGCGACCGGCATCGTGCAGGTCTCGGCAGGTCTTCGCCACAGCCTCGCGCTCAAGTCCAACGGCACCGTGGTCGCGTGGGGCTGGAACCAGTTCGGCCAGTGCAACGTGCCGGCGGCGGCGAGCGGTCTCGTGCAGGTCGCCGCGGGCGGCGGCTTCAGCGCCGGGCTCAAGTCCAACGGCACCGTCGTGACGTGGGGTTCGTGGCCGAACGATCCGCCGTCGGTGCAGAACTTCGTCAAGATCGCCGCCGGCGACAACCATCTCGTCGGGCTTCGCGCCGACGGAACGGTCGCGGCCTGGGGCTTCGCGAACTCGACCGGCACCGACGTGCCGTCGCTCGCGGCGCCGGCGGTCGACATCGCCGCAGGAGACGGGCACACCGTGGTGCTGCTCGAGAACGGCGAGGTCGTCGCGTTCGGCTCGAGCGAGAAGGCCTGCCTCGGGACCCCCGACCTCGAGACGGTTCGCGCACTGGCGTGCACCGACAAGAGCATCGCGGTCGCCGATGGCGAAGGCATGGTCGAGGTGTTCGGCGACCTCGCGTGGGCCAACAGCGGCAACGTCCCGGCGAACCTCGGTCCGGTGGTCGCGCTGGCGGGAACCCACGGCGGCTTCGCGGCGATCCGCGCGGACGGCACGGTCGCGTCGTGGGGTTCGACCTCGACGCTGAATCCGCCGTCGATCGCGAACGCGGTCGAGATCTCCGGCGGCGGCTCGCACTTCATCGTGCGGCGCGCCGACGGCACGGTGGCCTGCTGGGGCGGCAACTCGAGCGGGCAGTGCAACGTTCCGGCGGGATTGAACGACGTCGTGCGCGTCGCCGCGGGCGACGGCTTCTCGCTCGCGGTCCGATCGAACGGCGAGATCGTCGCCTGGGGCAGCAACGCCGACGGCATCCTCGACGTCCCGACGCTCTCGGCGCCGCCGCGATCGATCGACGCCGGCAACTCCCACGCGGTGGTCGTCCGCGCCGACGGCACGGTGGTCTGCTGGGGCAGCAACACGAGCAGCCAGGGCAACGTGCCCAAGGGGCTTGCGAACGTGGCGCGGGTGGTGTGTTCGGCCTACGCGACGATCGCGGTGCGCGAAGACGGCTCGATGGTCGCCTGGGGCGGCGGCATGCAGCCGGGCAATCCCTACGGCCCGGCGCCGGTGCCGGCGGGACTTGCCGATCCGGCGCTGCTCGCAGCGAAGGGCGGCCTCGCGATCATGTCGATCGCGCCAACCGACGGCGTCTTCGGCGACCTCGACGGGAACAGCGTGGTCGATGCCGCGGATCTCGCGTTGCTGCTGTCGGACTGGGGCGGGTCGGGCGGCGACGCGGATCTCGACGCCGACGGCGTGGTCGGTCCGGCGGATCTTGCGCTGCTGCTCGCCGCGTGGGGCTGATCGCCCGCGCCGTCTTCAGCGGAATCCCCGCCTGAATCGAAGGAGCGCGAGTCCCGAGGTCGCGACCGCGAGCAGCAGGATCATGCCGATGAGCGGCAGCAGGGTGCGCAGGTCTGCGCCTCGCAGGACCACGCCGATCGCCGCGTCGAGCCCGTAGTGGAGCGGGGAGGCGTACATCACCGGACGCACGAGCCAGGGCATCGACTCCGCCGGCGTGACCGCCCCCGAAAGAAGCATGATCGGGCCGAGCACGAGCATCGCGAGCAGCCCGACCTGCGCGACGCTTCGCCCGATCGTCGCGAGCAGGATGCCGACGCCCGCCATCGCCGCCGAGAGCGCCGCGATCACGAGCGAGAAGTGCCAGACCTCGCCCTGCACGCGGATGCCGAGCACGCCCTGCACGACGACGAGTAGCGACACCGTCGAGGCGATCGTCACGAGCGCCGTCATCGGCAGGATCTTCGAGAGCAGGATCCGCCCGGGCGAGATCGGCGAGACGAGCAGCTGCTCGATCGTGCCGCGCTCCCGCTCGCGAGCGAGCGCAGCGCCGGGAAGAAGCATCGAGAAGAGGGTCGCCATCTCGACGAGTTCGGAGATCGCGAGATGCCGCCTCTCCTCGCGATTGGGGTTGTAGCGCACCCGCTGGGCATCGACGACGCCGCCGCCGGGCCGGTGCGCCGCGGAGGCGGCACGGACCGATTCGGCGGCATGGCGGGCGACGATCTCGCCGACCGCCGCCGAGGCGAGGGTGCCGAGCGTCGCGTTGCTCGTGTCGACGAGCGCCTGCACCGAGGCGCCGCGTCCCGCCGCGAGATCGGCCCCGAACCGCGGGGGCACCACGATCGCCACCGTCGCTTCCTCGCGATCGAGCATCGCGGCGCCGGCGGAAGCCGACTCCGCCTCGCCGAGCGGCCGAAAGTGCGGCGGGCGGAAGCGTTCGATCAGCGCGCGGCTCTCCGGCGTGCGGTCCTCGTCGACGAAGACGATGGCCGCGTTCGCAAGGTGCGTCGAGACGCCGGTCGCGGCGAGGTACACCGCGCCGAAGAAGGCGTAGAAGAGGAAGATCACGAGCGCCGGATCGCGGAAGAACTGCCGCAGCTCCTTGCCGCAGAGCACCGCAAGCTGCGAGATCGCCTCGCCGGGCCTCGAGGTCGGATCGCGGCGGCTCATCGGCGGACCCTCTTGGCGAAGAGCATCGTGGCGGCGAGAAAGGTCGCGCCGGCGAATCCCGCGAGCGCCGCGAGATCGAGCGCGAGTGGCGCCGCGCCGGTGCCCCGCAGGAACGATCCCTCGACCACGCGGTTGTAGTAGGTCGCCGGCAGCAGGTTCGACTGGATCCGCCCGATCTCGGAGAGCGAGCTGAGCGGCGTCATCATGCCGGAATAGAGCATGGTGGGCACGAGGGCGACGAGCAGCGTCACGAGGATCGCGGCGATCTGCGACCGCACGAGCAGCGAGACCACGAGCCCCAGCCCCGAGGTGCAGGCGAGGTAGACGAGCGAGGCGACGAGGAAGAACCAGGCGTCGCCTCGGAAGGGCGCGCCGAAGAACGCGAGGGCGATCGACCACAGGACGAGGAAGTCGATCGTCGCGATGCCGAAGGAGGGGAGCCACTTGCCGAGGACGAACTCGTGCCGCGCAAGCGGCGAGGCGCGGAGGGCGTCGATCGATCCACGCTCCTTCTCGCGCACCACGCCGACGGCGGTGAGCAGCGGCGGGAAGATCATCAGGACGAGCATGAGCGTCGCGGGGCCGATGCTCCAGCGGCTCTCGAGCGGCTCGTTGAAGAACCATCGGATCTCGAGATCGATCGGCGGGGGCGCGTCGCGGGCGCGGGCCGGGCCGCGGCTTCGGGACAGGCGCTCGTCGCGATCGAAGGACGCGATCACCGCCGACGCGTAGCCCGACGCGACCTCGGCGCGATAGGGGAAGGTGCCGTCGATCAGGGTCTGCACCGCGGCGGAACGGCCACCGGCGAGGTCGGCCTCGAAGCGGGGCGGGATCACCAGCGCGGCGCGGATCGCGCCGCGCATCATCAGGTCGTCGGCCTCGCGCTCCGAGGCGAGGCTGCCTTCGATCTCGAAGGCCCGCGAGTTGGCGAAGCGCTCGACGAGCCGGCGGCTCGTGGGCGTGCCGTCGTGGTCGATCACCGCGAGGCGCAGCGCCTCGACGTCGAAGTCGAGGCCGAAGCCGATGACGAGCATCATGAGCGGCGGCGCGATGAACGCCAGCGTGAAGTGCATGCGGTCGCGCAGCAGCTCCCGGAGTTCGCGCTTCGCCAGCGCCGCGATCCGCCGGGCCGAGGATGCTCCCGCGTCGATCATGCGGACGCCTCCGCCTCGAGCTCGCGGATCCGGCCCACGAAGACGTCCTCGAGGTCCGGGGCGAGCGTCGCGATCGTTCCGCAGCGATGGCCGGCCTGCTCGAGATGCGATCGCAGGTGCGCCGCGTCGCGGTCGGGCTCGCGCGACAGGACGCGGATCCCGCCGCCGCGCCGCGTGGCGTCCGCATGCCCGGCTTCCCGCAGCGAGGCGAGGGCGGCCCGCGGATCGTCGACCTCGATCTCGAGGACGCGCCCGGACTCCTCCGCGAAGCGGTGCACGAGTTCCGCCGGAGCGCCGCTCGCGACCATCCGCCCCGCGTGCATGAGGACGACCCGATCGCAGCGCGACGCTTCGCTCATCGAGTGGGTGGTGAGCAGGACCGCGGCGCCGTCGCGGCGGGCCAGCGCGCGAGCGATCGACCAGAAGCGGCGGCGTCCCGCGACGTCGACGCCGGTCGTGGGCTCGTCGAGAAAGAGCGCCTCGGGCCGATGCAGGATCGCGCACGCCAGCGCCAGCCGCTGCCGATGTCCGACCGGAAGCGCCGGCGGCAGCGAATCGACGCGCGTCGCGAGGCCGGCGAGGTCGATCGCCTCCGCGATCCGCTCGCGGCGTTGGCGTCTCGGCACGGCGTAGATTCCTGCGGCAAGGCGCAGGTTCTCGCCGACCGAGAGGTCCGGGTAGAGCGAGAAGCTCTGCGAGACGTAGCCGATGCGGCGGCGGATCTCCGTCGCGTGGCGGTCGATGGCGAGCCCGGCGACGGTCGCGTGCCCCTCGCTCGCCGCGAGCAGTCCGACGAGCATCTTGACGAGCGTCGTCTTGCCGGCGCCGTTCGCGCCGAGCAGCCCGACCACCTCGCCCGCATCGACCGAGAACGAGACGCCGTCGACCGCGACGAAGTCGCCGAAGCGACGGGTGAGCGCGTCGATCGAGATCGCGTGGGTGTCTCGTGACGGCGTCGCGGCCGCTGGTTCGACAGGAGCCTCGGCCGGCGAATCGTCGAGTGCAATCGAGGCGTCGTCGCCGAACCGCGCGATGAAGACGTCCTCGAGATCCCGATCGCGAAGCGCCGCGCCTTCGAGTCGCGGATCCTCCCGTGCCTCCGCCCGCGACCACCCTGGAAGAAAGGCCCGCGTCACGACGCCGCGGATCTCGACGAGCCGCCGCGGAATCTCGAAGTCGCGGGCGATCGCCTCGGGCGTCCGCGCGGTCGAGGGCCATTCGGCGACGAGCCCCGGGGCGAGGTCGAGGAGTTCCGCGAACGTGCCCGCCGCGATCGCCCGTCCGTCGTCGAGAAGGCAGCAGCGGTCGAAGCGCGTCGCCTCCTCGAGGTCGGCGGTGGCGACGACCGCGGTCGCGCCGCGCTCTTCGACGAACCGAAGGAGCAGTTCCCAGAACTCCCGACGCGACAGGGGATCGAGCCCGGCGGTCGGTTCGTCGAGCAGGAGCAGTTCCGGTTCGTGGAGCAGCACGCACGCCAGGCCGAGCTTCTGGCGCATCCCGCCGGAGAGGTCTTCCACCCGACGATTCCCGACGGCTTCAAGGCGCGTGATGCGCCGCAGCACGCGGCCTCGCGCTGCGGCGAGATCGGGCGGGACGCCGTGGAGCCGCGCGAAGAAGTCGAGGCTCTCGTCGACGGTCTGCGACGGCGCGAGGTTCTGGCCGAGCCCCTGCGAGAGCAGGCCGATCCTTCCGCGAAGGGTCTCCGCATCGCGGGCGCTACGGATCGTCGTCCCGAGCACCTCGACGGTGCCGGCATCGGGAATCAGGACGCCGGCGGCGATGCGGAGGAGCGTGCTCTTGCCGGCGCCGTCCGGGCCGATGACGCCGGTCAGTCGCCCTCGCGGCGCGAGGAGATCAAGCGAGGCGATCGCTTCGGTCCGGCGGAAGCGCTTGCGAAGCCCTCGCACGTGCAGGCCCGCCGAAGGCGCGTCCGTCGGGCTCACCAGCGAGGCGGCTGCCACGGCACCTCGTCCTTCCAGCGGATCACGACGTCCGCGGGCATGCCGGGCGCGAAGCGCCGATCGGGGTTCGCGTCGAGGAAGACCTTCACCGCGAAGACGGTCTTCACGCGCTCCTCGGGCGTCTGCACCTCGCGCGGCGTGAACTCGGCGCGCGACGCGATGAACCCGACCGTCCCCGAGGCCGGTTCGCCGGGAAAGGCATCGACGTGGACCTGCGCGGGAAGGCCCAGGCGAATCCGCCCGATCTCCGGCTCGGGCACGTAGACCTTGACGTAGAGGCGATCGAGATCGGCGAGATCGACGATCGCCATGCCCGGCGAGACCACCTCGCCGAGGCTCGCGGGCCGGCTCGCCACCGTGCCCGCCGCAGGCGCGGCGATCCGAAGATCTTCGACGAGGCTCTCCGCCTCGCGGACCGCGGCGGCGGCGAGAAGCCGCTCGGCACGAAGCGCCTCGATGCCGAGCGCCTGCACGCGAAGCCGCTGCTCGCCGAGCCTCGCGAGATCGAGCGCCGCCTGGGCCTCGCGCCGTGCGGCGCGGGTCGAGAGCGCGATGAGTTCCGCGGCGGCGAGCGCCGATTCGGCGCGATCGAGCTCCTGCACCGGCGCGGCGAGGGCTTCACGGGCGGCGCGAAGGCGCTCGGCTTCGCGCTCGCGCAGGCCGCGCTCGACGTCCGCCGCCTCGACCGCCGCGTTGGTGCGGCCGACCGCGGCCTCGGCACGGGCGATCTCGACGGGAAGCTCCTCGGTCGCGAGCGACAGCGCCGCCTCGGCGGCCTCGATCTGCGCCGCGAGCGCGGCGACCTTCTCGCGGGCCTGCACGAGGCGGGCCAGCGCCGACTCGTCCTCGAGCTGCGCAATCAACTGCCCTTGGGCGACCGTGTCGCCTTCCTCGACCGGCAACGCGACGATCCGCCCCGGCACCTTGGCGTTCACGTAGATCGGATCACCTTCGATCCGGCCGTTCGCCTGCAGCAGGCCCTCGGGCAGTTCGCCGCGGCCGAAGAGCAGTTCCTTCGAGAGGACCGTCGCCACCGCGACGGCGGCAAGGCCGATCAGGATCCAGCGCCAGACCGTGGGCATGCAGGGTTCCGGAAGCGCGAACGGGGC
>CAZTMB010000108.1:0-6410 GCA_964614695.1 uncultured Isosphaeraceae bacterium
AGTTCGCCCTCGCGGGGCGGCACGGCGTCCGGGGCGTTCGAGACCGCGCCGCCGAACCCTGCCGCGGATCCGGCGACGCGCCCGCCGGGAGTCGAAGGCGTCTCGGGCGTTTTCGCGGGCGACGGCGTCTCCGGCGGGTTCGAAGGCGGTGTTGAAGCGGGACTTCCACTGGAAGGTGGCGTTGCCGCGAGGACTTCGCCCGAAGCGATCGAGAGCGGAGCGGTCGAAGGCGGCGGCGCTTCGGCTGCACGCGAAGCCGAGACCTCCGTCGACGCACGATCGCACGCGAACGCCACCGCCGCGAAGGCCATCGCGGCGAGCAGGCTCCACGCGGAGGCTGGGCGGATCGACGTCAAGGCTCGCCTCATCCGCGCTTCGCGGCGGAGCGGGAGCGCGCTCCTCGCTTGACGCTCGTCTTCGCCGCCTTCACCGGCTTCTTCGACACGGTCGCCGGCTTGCGACTTCGCCCGGTTGCCTTCGCGGCCCCGTTCGAGGGGGCGACCCCGTTGCGGTGCGAGCCATCCTCGTGGTGATGGCCCGCCGCCATCGGGAAGTGCTCGCCCTCCCAACTGGCCGGATACGCCGGATCGTCGAGGTCGAGCGCCGCCGCGGTCGGGAAGAGCGGCCGGAAGGTGTCGCACATCACCGCGAGTTCGTTGGTCCAGGTCGCCCCGAGCGACTTCTCGATCGTGCCCGGATGCGGGCCATGCGGAATCCCCTGCGGATGCAGGCTGACCGATCCGACCTCGATGCCCTTGCGGGCCTTGTAGTTGCCTTCGACGTAGTACAGCACCTCGTCGGAGTCGAGGTTCGAGTGGTTGTACGGGACGGGGATCGCCTGCGGATGCCAGTCGAGCACGCGCGGGCAGAAGGAGCAGATGACGAAGTTGTGCCCCTCGAAGGTCTGGTGCGTCGGCGGCGGCATGTGGTGCTTCGCCGCGATCGGGCTGAAGTCGTCGATGTTGAAGATGTACGGGTAGTAGCACCCGTCCCAGCCGACCACGTCGAGCGGGTGGTACGGATAGACGTAGCTGTGCACGCAGTCGCGGGCCTTGATGCGGACCTCGTGGTCGCCTCGCTTGTCGAAGGTGAGCGGAAGTTCGGGGAGCCGCAGGTCGCGTTCGCACATCGGGGCGTGCTCGAGGAACTGGGAGGTCGCCTTCGAGAGATAGCGCCGCGGCGGGGCGATGTGCGAGCCGTTGGCGGTCTCGAAGCAGATGAACTTGTTGGCGGGGGCGTCGGGGGCCGGATCCTCGAACTCGATCCGGTAGATGGTCCCCTTCGGAATGAGGATGTAGTCCTTCTCATGGAACTTGAGCGTGCCGAACATCGTCCACACCGTGCCGCGGCCGTGGTGGATGAAGAGGCACTCGTCGCCCATCGCGTTCTTGAAGAAGTACTTCATGGGCTCGGTGGGCACGCAGACGCTCATCTCGACGTCGGCGTTGCCGAAGACGACGACGCGCCCGGTGACGGGATCGCCGTGGGGCGCCATCGGCGCGGTCTTGAGATGGCGCATCCGCATCACGTCCTGCTCGACGTACTCGACCTTCGTCGAATAGAGCGTCTTCCAACCGGTCACCTGCGTCGGCGGATGGATGTGGTAGAGGGTCGAGGTCGGCCCGACGAAGCCTTCGGTGCCGAAGACCTCCTCGGAGTAGAGCGCGCCGTCGGGACGGCGGACCTGGACGTGTCGCTTGGCAGGAAGTTGTCCGAGCTTGGTGTAGTAGGGCATCGATTCGCTCCTTCGCAGCCGCGTCGATCGCGGAAACCCGCATCCTACGCAGGGATCCGTGGGCACGGACCACGGGCGTCGCCTGGCAACGCGCGATCGGAGGGCGGTGGTCCCGCCACGCGGCGGGCGGGCGGATCGGCGGGGCCGGCCGCGAATCGGCACCGGTCGGACACTCGCCGATTCCGAACCTCGGCAGGACGCGGAGCGAGGTTCATGCGAGGATCGAATCATGCTTTCGCGTGACCGCCCCGATCCCGCGCCTCGCGACGATGATCGCGTCGAGGTCTCGGAGGAGTCGTCGTCGGTTCCCCGATCGATCGGCGGCTTGAAGGTGCTCGGCTTCGCGCCGAGGGGCGTCCCCCCCGAGTGGATCGCGATCGAGAAGCCCCCGGGAGTCCACTCGGTCGCCTCGAACCGCGGCGACGGCGGCGCGTCGGTCGAGTCGCTCCTGCGCGAGGGATGGCCGAGGCTTGCCCCGCTCGAGGAAGCGGGGCTCGTCCATCGGCTCGATCGGGAGACGAGCGGCGTGATGCTCGTCGCCACGTCGGCCGCGACGAGAGATCGCCTGCGTCGAGCGATTGCCGACGGCTCGATCGAGAAGCACTATCTCGCCGGCATCGCGGTGAACGCGCCCCTGGCCGAGTCGGGCGAGTTCAGCCTGCGATTCTCGTCCCGCCATCGCCGCTCCACGAAGGTCACCGTGCGTTCGGTCGGCGAGGGCGAGTTGGGCGCGTGTCGATGGCGAACGCTCGCGGGCGACGCCGCTCGTCGGCTGATCGAAGTCGAACTGGTCGGGCCAGGTCGGCGACACCAGATCCGCGCGGGCTTCGCGCATCTCGGGGCGCCGCTCGTCGGCGATGCGCTCTACGGCGGTGCCGCCGCGACGCGGCTCGCGCTGCACGCCGCTCGGCTCGTCGTCGAGGGCACGACCATCACCTCCGCGATGCCGGAGAGGTTCGGCCGCTGAGCGGGCGGATTGGATTCGGACAGGATCGGGAGCGTCAGTTGCTCGCGGCGGCGGACTTCTTCGAGGCCTCCGCGACCATCGCCGCGTACTTCATCGGGTCCTTCTGCACGCCGCCAACGCAGCCGGGGCAGCAGACCTTGACGAGGCGATTCGCGGCGACGACGTCGACGGGCTTCTCGCCGAGCGGCTTGCCGCTGATCGGGCAGGTCGTCATCGGATAGTTCTTCGAGCCCTGCGCGATGATCATCGCGTCGAGCGCGGCGAGGTACTTCTCGGGATCGTTGTTGAACCGCCGTACGCACTTCGAGCAGCACAGCCGAACGAGACGGTTCTGCCAGATCACGTTCTTGACCTCGTCGTCGCCGGGGCTCCCGGGAGCGGGCAGGGCCTCGTCCGGCATCACCGGGCAGTTGACCGGCGGGTACCACGCGAGCTGCTGCTTGACCATTTCGGCGTTGATCTTCGAGAGGTACTCCGAGGGATTGCTTCGGAACTGGCCCGCGCACCCGGCACAGCAGAACTTGATCTCGCGGCCGTTGTCACCGGCCTTCTTCTGGCCCTCGACGATGACCACCACCGCGTCCTCGCCAAGCGGCTCGCCCGAGACGACGCAGTTGGGCAGCATGTAGGGAAGTCCCACGCGAGCGGGCTTCGCATCCTGCGCAGCGGCGAGTCCGAGGAGCGACAGGGCGAGCAGGGCGGTCGTGGCGAGTCGGGGCATCGGGAGTTCTCCAGGCAAGAGCGACGAAGGGCGGAGTGTAGGGAGGAGCGGCCCTCGAATCAGGGCCACGGCGAGGCGCTTGGGGCCTTCGCGCAGCCCGGGCCGCCGCGAGCTCGGGTCCGCGGAAGTCCGCCCGGGGCTCGATCGAGCGGCGTCGATCCCCAGTCCCCGGAGCCCGAGCGCCGGGGGGGGGGCGAGTCGGACCGGTCGGCGAGTCGGGGTGACCTCGTCCGATCGCCGCTGACGGACGGCTCTCGCCGCCGAGCGAGCCCTGAGGGCGGAGGCGGAGGCGACCCGCGTGGGCTGCTGGTCTGCCTCGATCGCCTTGACCCGCCAGAATCGGGCTTCTAGGCTCCCGAGTCCTGCTTCATCCATTCATCCGCGCAAACGGATGAATCGGCCGGGGCGGGCCTGTCGATCATGAAAGCGGGCGTCCGAGACCTCGGGCGTCCGATCGTCCCTGCCGAGTGTCCTCTTTCCCGAACTCCGGAGTCCCGCATGTCCGCGACCGCTGCCCGAACTGCTCCCGAAAGCACCTCGATGCCAACCTTCCTCGACACCGGTCTGCCGCTCTTCTGCGACTGGACCTACAAGGTCCGCGACCTTTCACCCGAGGCAGTCACCTTCGGCCGCAAGGAGATCGAACTCGCCGAGCACGAGATGCCCGGCCTCATGGCGCTTCGTGAGAAGCACCGTGGCGAGCAGCCTCTGAAGGGTGCGAAGATCACCGGCAGCCTGCACATGACCGTGCAGACCGCGGTGCTCGTCGAGACGCTTCGTGAACTCGGCGCGGAAGTGCGCTGGGCGAGCTGCAACATCTTCTCGACGCAGGATCACGCCGCCGCGGCGCTCGCGGTCGGCCCCAAGGGCACGCCGCAGAGCCCCAACGGCACGCCGGTCTTCGCCTGGAAGGGCGAGACCCTCGCGGAGTACTGGTGGTGCACGCTGCAGGCGCTGCACTGGGGCGTCGGCAACGGGCCGAACCTCATCCTCGACGACGGCGGCGACGCGACGATGCTCGTGCATCTGGGCCTCAAGTTCGAGAAGGAGGGCAAGGTGCCCGACTCCTCGACCGCCGAGAGCGCCGAGTTCAAGATCGTGCTGGAACTGCTCGCCGCGATCCAGGCGGTCTCGCCTCGCTACTGGCACGAGGTCGCGCCGCGAGTCCGCGGCGTGAGCGAGGAGACCACCACCGGCGTGCATCGCCTCTACGAGATGGCGAAGAAGGGCGAACTGCTCTTCCCGGCGATCAACGTCAACGACGCCGTCACCAAGAGCAAGTTCGACAACCTCTACGGCTGCCGCCACTCGCTCGTCGACGGCATCATGCGGGCGACCGACGTGATGCTCTCGGGCAAGACCGCGGTCATCTGCGGCTACGGCGACGTCGGCAAGGGCTGCGCCCAGAGCCTTCGCGGCCAGGGCTGCAAGGTGAAGATCACCGAGATCGACCCGATCTGCGCCCTGCAGGCGTGCATGGAAGGCTACGACGTCGTCAGGCTCGAGGACGTGATCTCGACCGCGGACGTCTTCATCACCGCGACCGGCAACCGCGACATCATCACGCTCGAGCACATGAAGCGGATGAAGGACAAGGCGATCGTCGGCAACATCGGCCACTTCGACAACGAGATCGACATGGCCTCGCTCGAGTCGGCCTCCGGCGTCAAGCGGGTCCGCATCAAGCCGCAGGTCGACGAGTGGGTCTTCTCCGACGGCAAGTCGATCATCATGCTCGCCGAAGGCCGACTTCTGAACCTCGGTTGCGCGACCGGCCACCCGAGCTTCGTGATGTCGACCTCCTTCACCAACCAGGTGATCGCCCAGATCGAGCTGCACAAGAACGCCGAGAAGTACGGCAAGACCGTCTTCACGCTGCCCAAGCACCTCGACGAGATGGTCGCCCGTCTGCACCTCGACAAGCTCGGCGCCCGTCTCACCGAACTCTCGAAGTCGCAGGCCGACTACATCGGCGTGCCGGTCGCGGGCCCGTACAAGCCCGAGCACTACCGGTATTGATTCCGAGGGCCGAGGCTTCATGCGGAACCCCGCGATCAGCCTCGCGTTCCTGACGCTTCTCCTCTGTTCCTGCGGCGACGCCGGCTCCCCCGAGCCGGCGTCGTCCTTTCTCGTCGAGCCTCGGACGATCG
Organism: uncultured Isosphaeraceae bacterium; assembly: GCA_964614695.1. GTDB lineage: Bacteria > Planctomycetota > Phycisphaerae > Phycisphaerales > SM1A02 > VGXO01. The sequence goes on from CAZTMB010000108.1 coordinate 5,574, forward strand.
ACTTCGGACGCTATTCGTCGTGCGATCCTCCCGGTCCGATGCCGGTGCGGATCGCGAACCTCTCGAAGGAGCCGCTCGCCGTCGGCGATTGGGATTCATCCTGCCGCTGCGTGACCGCGAACTTCGGCGGCGTCTCGGAGATTCCGCCGGGGGAGCACCTCGACGTCGCGGTGACGCTCACTCCGTGGGGCATGCCCGGCCCGCACGGCCACGACCTCGAACTGCTGATCGGATCTCCGCCCGAGCGGATCCCGCTTCGGGTGGCGTACCGGATGGATCCCGAGGTCGTCGTGCCGGAGTCGTCGCGTCGCCGTTCGGAGAACCCGGCCGGCCGAATCGAGTTCACGGCGATCGACGGGACGCCGTTTCGTGTGCTCGCGTTCGACCCGCCACTGCCGGCGAAGTTCCCGCAGGAACCGTCGGTCGCTGCGATCGTCGAGATCGACTGGGGCACGCTCGATGCGATCGCGGCGGGCGAGGCGGTCGAGGGGCTCGAGGAGGCGCAGGCCGCGAGGCTTCACGGCCTCATGCGGCGTCATTCCGACGGTCGCTGGCGCGGTCTCTGGCTCCGCGCGACGACCGATCACCCCGTCTGCGGAGCGGTGTCGTTCGGCCTGTCGAACGACACCTCGGACGGGGGCGGCGACCGGTGAGGCGCGCGTGTGGTGGACCGCGGGCGTCCTGCCCGCATCGAAGTGACTCGGAGTCAGCTTCCCGTGTCCGCTCGTGCCCCTCCGCCTCGCGGCGCTCGGCCGGAGAGGAGGCCAGAGGCCCGCGATCAGGGGTCTGTGAGTCAGCGTGCGTCTCGCGTGCGATGGCGCGCGTGTGGTGGACCGC
>CAZTMB010000108.1:6510-9135 GCA_964614695.1 uncultured Isosphaeraceae bacterium
CGCCGCTCAGCGCCGAACGAGCATGCTCACCGCGTTGCCGCCGCCGAGGCAGAGGCTGCAGATGCCGGTCTTGCCGCCGGTGCGCACGAGCTGATGCAGCAGCGTGACGAGCACGCGGGCGCCGCTCGCGCCGATGGGATGACCCAGCGCGATGCCGCCGCCGCAGAGATTCAGCTTGTCTTCCGTCACGCCGAGATGCTTGATGTCGGCGAGGACCTGGGCGGCGAACGCCTCGTTGATCTCGAAGAGGTCGATGTCGCCGACCTTGAGCCCGTGCTTCGCGAGCAGGCGCTCGATGCCGACCGCCGGTGCGAAGAAGAGCTCCTTCGGCGCGACGCCCGCGGTGTTGTAGTCGACGATCGTCGCGATCGGCGTCGCGCCGAGTTCCTTCGCCTTGGCGAGGCTCGTGACCACGACCGCGGCGGCGCCGTCGGAGATCTGGCTGGCGTTGCCGGCGGTCACGCAGCCGTCCTTGGTGAACGCCGGACGCAGCTTCGCGAGCGCCTCGGCGCTCGAGCCGGGGCGGAAGCCCTCGTCACGCGAGACGCCTTCCTTCGCCTTGCACTGCTCGGCGGAGAGCGGAATCACCTCGCCGTCGAAGAAGCCCTTCGCCCACGCCGTTTCGGCCCGCTGGTGGCTCTCGGCGCTGAAGCGGTCCTGCTCCTCGCGGGAGACGCCGTGCGCGCCGGCGATCCACTCCGCGGCATTGCCCATCGGCCACTGCTCGAACGCGCAGGTCAGGCCGTCGTGGGCCATGTGGTCCTGCATGGTGGCGGGGCCGTACTTCACGCCGTTGCGGAGATGCATGAAGTGCGGGGCGAGATCCATGTTCTCCATGCCGCCCGCGATCGCGACCGAGATGTCTCCGGCCTTGATCGAGCGGGCCGCGAGCATGACGCTCTCGAGACCCGAGCCGCAGACCTTGTTGACGGTGACCGCGGTGACGTCGTGGGGAATGCCCGCCTTGAGCGCCGCCTGCCGCGCCGGGTTCTGCCCGACGCCCGCCTGCAGCACGCAGCCCATGAAGACCTCCTCGACCGCGGCGGGATCGAGCTTCGCGTCCTGCATCGCCGCGGCGATCGCGTAGGCGCCCAGATCCGGAGCCGGCACCCGGCTCAGGCCGCCCATGAAGCGTCCGATCGGGGTGCGGCGGGCGGCGAGGATCACGGGCGTGCGGTCGTCGGACATGCGTGGTCTCCGAAGGCAAGTCGGGGGTCAAGGGCAATGAAGGTCCGGGAAGCGAACCCGGCCCGATCCGGGGCGGTGCTTGAACGGGAGCGTCGGGCGGACCGATGAGATCTGCGAAGATCCCTCTCCGGCCGCTTCGGACGTTCCGAAGGGGGCGGATGATACCGGCGGCTGCCGACGCTTCGGCGACCGCCTTCGGCGAGCCGTTTCATGCAGGACCGCCCTCACGCGGACATCGTCCGCGACAACCTGACCTCGATCCAGGCGCACATCCTCCAGGAGGAGCGGCGGCACCCGGGTGCGAGCGGCGACTTCTCGATGATCATCTCGGCGATCAGCCTCGCCGGAAAGGCGATCGCGGCGAAGGTGCGCCGGGCGAACCTCGAGGACGTGCTCGGCGCCTTCGGCACCACCAACGTGCAGGGCGAGGGTCAGCAGAAGCTCGACGTCATCGCCAACGAGATCATCATGAAGTGCCTCGGCGACCGCGTGAGCATCGCGGTGCTCGCCTCGGAGGAGGACGAGGAGCCGACGATCCTTCGCCGCGGCAGCGAGGGCGGGAAGTACTGCGTGCTCTTCGATCCGCTCGACGGCTCGAGCAACCTCGACTGCGCGATCCCGGTCGGCACGATCTTCACGATCCTCCGCAACGATCCGACCATCAAGGGCAGCGTCGAGACGGTCTGCCAACCCGGCCGCGACCAGATCGCCGCGGGCTACATCCTGTACGGCTCCGCGACGGTGATGGTGCTGACGACCGGCTCGGGCGTCGACCTCTTCGTGCTCGACCAGTCGATCGGGAGCTTCCTGCTCGTCAAGCGCGGCGTGCGGATTCCTCGAAGCGCGAAGACCTATTCCGTCAACGAGGCGTATTCGTCGCAGTTCCCGCAGGGCTACCGCGCCTTCCTCGACGACGCCAAGCAGGGTGGCTACTCGAGCCGCTACATCGGATCGATGGTCGCGGACGTCCATCGCACGCTCCTGAACGGCGGCGTGTTCCTCTATCCGCCGACCGCGAAGCAGCCCGCCGGCAAGATCCGCATGCTCTACGAGGCGAACCCGCTCGCCTTCATCATCGAGCAGGCCGGCGGCATGGCCTACAGCGGCCTCAAGCGCACGCTCGATCTCAAGCCCTCGAAGCTGCACGAGCGCACGCCGATCGCGATGGGCAGCCCCGAGCAGGTCGATGCGCTGCTCGCGAGCCTTCGCAAGCACGGCGAGAGCGCCTGACGCAATCGGTTCGCCGAGCCGCGGATGCCCACCGAGCCGCCCGAGTTCGACTGCCGCAGCACGTTGCAGGTGCTGCGGCTTCGATTTCGCGACTGGATGTGGCCGACGGCGCTCGCGATCGTGGTCGCGATCACGGTCCTCAACCGCGTCGCCTTGCCCCGCGAGCCCGGCTTGATCGCGTTGGTCCTCTATGCCTTCGGACCCTGG
>CAZTMB010000109.1:0-9068 GCA_964614695.1 uncultured Isosphaeraceae bacterium
GCTCTCCTCTTCTCCTGCTCTCCTCTTCTCCTGCTCTCCTATCTCCTGCTCTCCTATCTCCTGCTCTCCTGTTCTCCTCTTCTCCTGCTCTCACGGAAACACCCCCTGCACCTCGCCCGCGTTGTTGAGCACGGTCGGAGGCTGTCCCGGCACCGCGACGTTCGCGAAGGGGATTCCGACGATCGTCTCGACATCGCCGGCGGCGACGGAGAAGCCGAACTGCTCGCCGAACTCCGGTGCGACATCGAAGTACTTGCCGAGCGGCACCCAGGCATCGCCCGGGGTGCCGGGCGTCCAGAGGTAGAGGTACACCGCGCCGCTCTGCGGCCCGTTCGTTCCGTCGCCCCTCGCGCCGACGGCGAGCAGCACATGGCCGGTCCACCACTGCCGCAGGCTCACCGCGCTGCCGAAGCGGTCGTCGGGCAGCAGTTCGTCGGGGGCGATCTGAAGCCGGTTCTTCCAGTTCGAGACGGTGTTCCCGATCCGCTCGAAGATCTGCACCGCGCCGCGGGCGCCGTTGCGGCCGGGAATGCCCACGGCGACGAAACGGGAGGCGATCGAGACCACCTCGCCGTAGCGGTCGCCAGGGACCAGTCCCGAAATCGCAAGCGTCTTCTGCGGGGTGGCGGTCCAGTCGGTGCTCGCGAGCTTCTCCGCGACGAAGACGCGACCGCTGCTCGAGTTGTAGCCCGGCGCCCCGATCACGAGCACCTTGTAGGGAGCCGGCAGCGGCACGTCGTTCTGGCCGGTGCGCAGGTCCGGCTCGAAGTCGAGCGACCACCCGAACTGGCTTCCGTTGTAGGACGCGCTGTTGAGGGTGAGGATCTTGACGATCGGCTCCCAGAGCTTGCCGTTGCGTCGGTAGGCGTAGACCGCGCCGCGGGCGCTGAAGTTGCCGCGAGGACTTCCCGCGAAGACCTCGTCGCTGCCCGCGAACGATCCGTTGGGCGGGATGTGGCCGGCGGCGACGGAGAAACCGAACCACTCGTTGTTGACGGCGCCTTGGGAGAACGTGGGCCGAAGGACCTGCGAAGGCGTCCACGCGCCATCGACACTCGAGACGAAGATGTGGGCGGCGCCTCGCTGCTGGCCGATCGCCGAGTCGCGGTACGCGCCAGCGACCGCGAAGTCGACCGCCGGTCCCTTGGAGATCGCCACGCTGCGGCCGAAGTAGGTCGCCGGAACGGGATCGCTCGCGAAGAGCGTCGCGTCCTGCTGCCAGGTGCCGTCACCGATGCGTCGCAGGATCGTCATCGATCCGGCGTTGAGGATGGTCTTCGCGCCGCGGTCGTCGTTCCGCAGATAGCTGCCCGACGCGACGAGGACATCGTCGTCGATGAACGGGCCGTCCGCCCAGTCGAGGGCGATGCCGTAGGCGGCGTTCGCCTGCGGCTCCGGCTCGGGGAGGTAGTCATCGAAGCACAGCGTGCCGCAAAGTTCCGCCGCGAGCGCCGCGCAGACCGAGTCCCACTCGACGAGGCAGGAGAAGTCGACGTTGCCCACGGTCACGCAGCAGCCGGTGTCGGTGCATCCGCCGAAGCCGTGCGGCGCGCAGCAGGGACCCGACAGCGGGTCGCCGCACTGGGCGATGGCCTCGGTCGCCCCAAAGCAGGCGAGGCTGAACGAGGCGCCTGCAAGCAGGCGAAACGAGGTCGAGCGTTCGCCGCGCCTCCGGGAACGGCGGACCGTCGGCGAGATCGTGTCGGGACCCAAGGGACTGCTCCTCCGTGGCGACCGATGCGTCCGGGCCTCGGGGAGGTCGCCGAACCAGACTGGGGGCCGTTCAGTCAACTCTGACACGGCCTGCGGACCAGACGGGACGGTCGAAGGGCTCGACTTCGGAGCGAGGGCGTGCTCCGACGCCGAGGGCTCCGATTTCCCGCGTTCCGACGAGTATGAATCCATCACCGCGTCCGGGCAACCGCCGAATCGGTGGTCTTCGCCGCGGCGGCGGTGGATTCGAGCCCCCCGAACTTGCGGTTCCGTGAGGCGAAGTCCTCGATCGCCCGGTGCAGGTCGCCCTCGGCGAAGTCCGGCCAGAGCACGTCGGTCACGTGGATCTCGGCGTAACTGATCTGCCAGAGCAGATAGTTCGAGACGCGAAGTTCTCCGGCGGTCCGGATGAGCAGGTCCGGATCGGGCAGCCCGGCGGTCGAGAGCCGGGCCGCGAACGCCGCCTCGTCGATCGAATCGGGGTCGAGGCGGCCGAGCTGGGCATCCCGGGCGAGCGACCGGGCGGCGTCGACGATCTCCTGCCGCGATCCGTAGTTGAGGGCGAGCACCAGGGTCATGCGGGTTCCGCCGGCGGTCGCGACCTCGGTCTCGGCGAGGGCCGCGAGCACCGACTCGGGCATCCCTTCGTCGCGGCCGATCCGCCGAAACCGGATCCCGTTCTCGAGAAGCGTGGCTCGCTCGGCGGCGAGGTAGTCGCGGCAGAGCAGCATCAGCGCGTCGACCTCCGCGACCGGCCTCTTCCAGTTCTCGCTCGAGAAGGAGTAGAGCGTGAGCGCCTCGACGCCGAGCCTGGCGCACTCGGTGACGATTCGGCGGACGCTTTCGGCGCCTTGGCGGTGCCCCATCACCCGCGGAAGCCCGCGGGAGGCCGCCCAGCGGCCGTTGCCGTCCATGATCACCGCGATGTGGCGGGGCAGGCGAGGCGAAGTCGCATCGTCACGGAGTTCGACCTCGGGATCTCGCGGGCTCGCGACTTCCATGCTCGACCAGTGTAGGCGGAGGCGGACGACGATCCGGTTCCCGACTCTGGTCGATTCGCCTCTGGCGACGGTTCGATCAATCGCCCCACGCCATGGCCGAGAGCGTTTGGGTGCGCTCGGGCCCCACGCCGACCAGTTCGATCGGCACGCCAACGACCTCCTCGATGCGCGACAGGTAGCGGCGCGCCGCCGCGGGAAGGCTCGCGCGATCGACCGCCTCGTCGATCGGCTCCTGCCAGCCCGGAAGCGTTTCGTAGACCGGCTCCCAACCCTCGAGATCCTCCGCATCCGGCAGGAATCGCTCGGTGGTCGAACCGCCGCGGCGATAGGCGATGCAGATCCGCAGTTCATCGAGCCCCGAAAGCACGTCGAGCAGGGTGCATGCCAGCGCATCGGCGCCGCAGATCATCGCCGCATAGCGGACCGCGACGAGGTCGAGCCAGCCGCAGCGACGAGGTCGTCCGGTGGTGGTGCCGTACTCCCGACCGCGTTCTCGGATGCGGTCGCCGGTCTCGTCGAGCAGTTCGGTCGGGAAGGGGCCGCCGCCGACCCGCGTCGAGTAGGCCTTCATGATGCCGACCACCCGCCCGATGAACTTGCCCGGAAGCCCCGTGCCCGCAGGGATTCCCAGGCTCGAGCAGTTGGAGCTCGTGACGTACGGATAGGTCCCGTGGTCGATGTCGAGCAGGCTCGCGTTGGCGCCTTCGAAGAGAAGCGACCGCCCCTCGCCCACGAAGTCGTGCAGCCGGTAGACGGTGTCTTCGATGTGGGGCCGGAGCTCCTCCCCGTAGGCGGCGAACCGCTCGGTGAGTTCGATCGGATCGGGCGGAGGCGCCGTCACCCCAAGGGCGGTCATCTCGGCGGCGCGCAGGCCGCAGGCGATCTCGAGCCGCTTGCGAAGCCGATCCGGATGCAGCATGTCGCCCACACGGACCGCGGTCGAGCGTCGGACCTTGTCGGCGTACGCGGGGCCGATGCCGCGCCGCGTGGTGCCGATCGCGGCGCTCGCCTCGCCGAGCCCGCTGCGGGCGGCGAGGAACTCCTCGTACGCCGCGTCCTGCTCCTTGTGGTAGGGCAGGACGAGGTGGGCTCGATTCGATACGCGAAGGTTCGACCCGACCGCGATCCCGCGATCGCGAAGCTTCGCGATCTCGTCGAGCAGCTTCTCGGGATCGACCACCACGCCGTTGCCGATCACGCAGACCTTGTCCGGATAGAGGATGCCCGAGGGAATGAGATGCAGGGCGTAGCGCTCGCCGCCGACGATCACGGTGTGCCCGGCGTTCGCGCCGCCGTTGTAGCGCACGATCACGTCGTGGCGAGCGGTGAGCAGGTCGACGATCTTGCCCTTGCCTTCGTCGCCCCATTGCAGGCCGACCACGGCGGAGTGGCGGGGAATCGGACGGGTCGCGGAGGTCGTCGGCACGGTGAATCCGGGATCGGGTGAAGGAAGGCGGGGATTCTACGGACCCTCGCTTCGAGGGTCGCAGCCCTCCAGGGGCATCGCGCCGCGACTATCGTCCGCTCGTGAGCGAACCGCGGCGCGTCTCCCTTCCCCAGGCCTCCGAGACCGCGATCGGCGCTCGACGATCGCTGCGCGACGTGGTGCCGGCCGAGCGATTCCGCCCTCGCGGCGCGTATCTCCATGTGCCGTTCTGCCGGCACAAGTGCCACTACTGCGACTTCTACAGCTTCGTCGACACGCAGGATCGGCAGGAGGCATTCGTCGAGCGGCTCGAACGGGAGTTGGTCGCGAGTTCGGAGCTCCTTGATCCGGGCACGACGCTCTCGACGGTCTTCATCGGAGGCGGCACGCCCACGCTGCTTCGGCCGCCGCTGCTTGCCCGCATGCTCGCGGCGGTGCGGCGATCGCTTCCGCTCGCGCCGGAAGCGCAGCTCGAATGGACGGTCGAGGCGAATCCCGAGACGGTCGATCGCGAGATCGCCGACGTGCTCGCTTCGGGCGGCGTCAACCGCACGAGCCTCGGCGCGCAGAGCTTCACGCCCGGCTCGCTCGCGGCGCTCGAACGCGACCATCGGATCGAATCGGTTGCGACGGCGGTCGGGCATCTCCGCGCCGCGGGGATCTCGAACCTCAACCTCGATCTCATCTTCGGCGTGCCCGGATCGACCTTGGAGTCGTGGGCGTTCGACCTCGAGCAGGCGCTCGCGCTTCAGCCGGAGCATCTCTCCGCCTACGGGCTCACCTACGAGCCCAACACGCCGCTGGCGGTGAAGGAGTCGCGCGGCGAGATCGAGGCGGTCGAGGAGGAACTCGAGGCGGCGATGTACGAGCACACCTGCATGCGGCTCGCCGAGGCCGGATTCGATCGCTACGAGATCAGCAACTGGGCCCGGCCGGGACGCGCGTGCCGCCACAACCTTCTGTACTGGCGGAACGAGTCGTGGCTTGCCTTCGGGCCGAGCGCGAGCGGACACCTCGACGGGCTTCGCTTCAAGGTGGTGCCGCGACTCGGCGAGTGGATCGACTCGGAGCAACCGTGGCCGCTGGCCGAATGGGAGCGTCTCGACGCCTCGGGCACCTTCGGCGAGGAACTCATGCTCGGCCTGCGGCTTGTCGAGGGGATCGGGGCGGCATGGCTCGAGGAGGGGCTTGGCCGCTTCGACGAGGACGGTTCGCGACGTCGCGCGATCGAAGCGGCGATCGCCGATCGCCGTCTCGAGCGGGTCGGCGACCGCGTGCGGCTGACGCCGCGCGGGACGCTGCTCGCGAACACCTTGCTCGCGGAACTGGTCTGACGCCGAGAGGCGACCTCCGTTCCCGGCGGGGCTTCCGAGTACGCTCGACTCCATGTTCACCGCCACCAAGGACCTCGTGCTGCCGACGACCGTCACCGGAAGTTGGCCGCGTCCCCGCTGGTTCGACATGAGCATGCAGGGCCGAGCCCTCGACACCTGCATGATGGACGTCCGCTACCGCGAGCGCTTCGGCGACGCGCTTTCGGTCGTCATCGCCGACGAGGAGCGGGCGGGGATCGATCTCGTCACCCACGGCGATCTCCACTGCGACGACGACATGGCCGGGCGTTCGTGGCACCACTACCCGCTGCAGCGATGGAAGGGCTTCGAGGGCGATCATCTGCAGTCGGAGGAGACGCGATCGCCGTGGCTTCGCTATCCGCCGGGCACGCTCCTCAACGAGATCTACACCGGTTGGCGCTGGCCCCGCGTCGTCGACGCGATCGAGCATCGCTCGCTCGACTACGCGAAGATCTGGCGGATGTCGCAGGCCCGCGCGTCGCGGCCGGTCAAGTTCGGCACCTGCTGCTCGCAGGTGATGGGCCTCTTCCTCGACATCCATACCTCGAAGTACGGCGACCATCGCCAGGTCATCTGGGACATGGCGGTGGCGATGAACACCGAGCTCAAGGCGCTGCGCGACGCCGGATGCCGGCTGATCCAGATCGAGGAGCCGACGCTCCACTTCTGGGCCAACACCTACGGCCCCGAGTCGAGCGAGGTGAAGTTCATGATCGAGGCCTTCAACCGCGAGGTCGAAGGGCTCGAGGACTGCGAACTCTGGATCCACACCTGCTGGGGCAATCCCAACATGCAGCGGGTGATCGACAACGACTCCTACGCGGCATCGTTCGAGCTCTACCTGCATGCCTTGAAGGGCGACGTGTGGACGGTGGAGATGACCGACCGCAACTTCCGCGAGATCGAGCTCTTCGGGGCGATGAAGGGACGCCTGCCCAAGAAGATCGCCGTCGGCGCGGTCAGCCACCGCACGCTGCAGGTCGACACGGCCGAGACGGTCGCCGGCCGCGTTCGCACGGCGCTCGCGCACGTCGACCCTTCGCAGCTCATCGTCTCGACCGACTGCGGCTTCGGGCGGCAGGGGTGCAACCGCGACATCGCGTTCTTCAAGACCGTCGCCCTCGCGGCGGGCACGAATCTCGTGCGGCGCGAGCTCGGGATTCCCGAGTCGGCGATCCCCGCGTGCGATCCGGCGCTTCAGACCGACCTCGTGCCGAAGACCGCGACGCCGTGAACGAGCAGGCGGGATCACGATGAGCACGATCGGACGATTCAAGCATGCGATCCTCGACCGACGTGTCGCGATCGCGCAGGGTCCCACGCCGGTGCGCGACCTCTCGGGCCTTCGTCGCGGCCTGTGGCTCAAGGACGAAGGCGGCATCCACGCCGGGTACGGCGGCAACAAGGTCCGCAAGCTCGAGTTCCTCCTGCACGGCGCGAGGGAACGCGTGGTCACGATGGGCGCGGCGGGAAGCCATCACGTGCTGGCGACGGCCGTGCATGGATCGCGGCTCGGTCACCGGGTCGAAGCGATGGCGTTTCCGAGGCCGGAGACCTCGCACGCGCGTGACGTGCTCCGGGCGGCGACGGCGCGGGCGCGGTTGCACACCGCCTCCGACTACGAACAGGTGATGCCGGCCTTCGAGCGCCTTTCGCAAGGCGCAACCTGGTTCCCGGCGGGAGGCTCGAGCCCGCTCGGCACGCTTGGCTGGGTGCTTGCCGGCCTCGAACTCGCCGAACAGGTGTCGCGCGGCGACCTGCCCGAGCCGCGGCGCGTCTTCGTGCCGCTCGGGACCGCCGGCACCGTGATCGGCGCGGCGCTCGGCATGCGCCTTGGGGGGATCCGCAGCCGCGTCGTGGCGGTGCGGGTGGTTCCGGCGGAGTGGCTCACCCGCGAAAAGGTCGCCACGCTCGGCGACGAGGTCATCGCCCTGCTCGGAATCGCAGGGCTTTCGGCGAGCGATCTTGCGATCGAGTTCGACGATGCCCGCCTCGGGGCTGGCTACGGCGAGCCGACGGAAGAGGGGCGTGCCGCCATCGAGCGAGGTCTCGCGGCTGGCCTTCATCTCGAACCGACCTACACCGGCAAGGCCATCGCCGCTGCGCTCGCGGCCGATCCCGGCGACGGGCCGGACCTCTACTGGCAGACCCAATCCACCGTGTCGCTCGCGCCGCTCCTCGCCGAAGCGCCGCCGCTCTCGCCCGAACTCGAGGCGATGCTGATTCCGCGGAAAGAGTGAGCGCTTCACGCTTTCGGATCGTGAGTCCGACCTGAGACCGGATCGTCCCCCCGGGCGATCTCGACTCCATCTCGAGACGTGTGCCTCGGGGGTCGCCCGACTCAAACCAGTGCATTCGATCTCGCGCGGCTTCTCCGTAGGATGCCTGCTGTTTCCTTCGGAGATCGAACCATGCCGCTCGACCACTACCGCACGCTTGGAGCCTCGGGCCTCCGCGTCAGCCCGCTCTGCCTCGGCGCGATGACCTTCGGCGAACAGTGGGGCTTCGGCGCCGACGAGGCGGGAAGCCTCCGGCAGCTCGATCTCTATGCCGAGCGGGGCGGCAACTTCATCGATGCCGCGAACATCTACACCAAGGGCCACTCCGAGCGCATCATCGGCGAGTGGTTCGCGGCGGGCGGCGAGTCGCGGCGCGACCGCACCGTGATCGCGACCAAGTTCGGCGGCAGCATGCACCGCGGCGATCCCAACGCCGGCGGCTCGGGACGCGTGGCGATCATGCGAGCCTGCGAGGCGAGCCTGCGGCGGCTGCAGACCGACCGCATCGATCTCTACTGGGTCCATTTCTGGGATCGCTTCACGCCGATCGAGGAGCTCATGCGATCCCTCGATCTGCTGGTCGAGCAGGGCAAGGTGCGCTACGTCGGCTTCAGCGACCATCCGGCGTGGGTCTGTGCCCAGGCGCAAGCGATCGCCACCTTCCGCGGGTGGACTCCGCTCGCGGCGATCCAGATCGAATGGAGCCTGCTGCAGCGCACCGTCGAGCACGAACTGGTGCCGATGGCGCGGCATCTGGGCATGGGCGTCTGCCCGTGGAGCCCGCTTCGCGGCGGCGTGCTCACCGGCAAGTTCACCCGCGAAGGCCGCAAGACCGACGCGGTCACGCGGGTCCGGGACGACAGCAAGTTCCTCACCGAGCGAACCTACGTCCTGATCGATGCCATGCAGGCGATCGCCGACGAGATCGGCTGCACGGTGCCGCAGGTCGCGATCGCGTGGCTCGACGCGCAGCCGGGCTGCACGTCGCCGATCCTCGGCGCGCGGACCGAGGCCCAACTGCTCGACGTGCTCGGCGCGCTGGAGATTCGGCTCTCGGAGAAGCATCTCGCGACGCTCGACGAGCTCAGCCGCCCGCCCGAGCACTTCCCGCAGACCTTCCTCGAGTTCGCCAAGACGACGATGCTCAACGGCTCGACCGTGAACGGCGTCGAAGGACCGCTCTGGGAACTCAGCCCCGCGAACGACGCCGAGCGGGCGTAGGTTCGGCCCGGGCGAGCGGGCCGCTCACGCCGCGATCGGCGGGATCGGGCAGTCGAGCGCGTCGCCGATCGCG
>CAZTMB010000110.1:0-8944 GCA_964614695.1 uncultured Isosphaeraceae bacterium
TTCCCCCGAAGTTCGCCTGTGGAGGCTCTCTTCATGTCGCATTCCGCCGCCGCAACCCGCACCGAAACCGACGCGATGGGGCCGATCGAGGTCCCCGCCAACCGCTACTGGGGGGCGCAGACCGAACGATCGCTCCATCACTTCCCCTTCGGCGACCGCATGCCGCTTCCGGTGATCCATGCGTTCGGCCTGCTCAAGGCCGCCTGCGCCGAGGCGAACGCCGACTTCGGCGGTCTGGCCCCGGAGCTGCGGGACCTCATCGTGAAGGCCGCCCGAGAAGTCGCCGAGGGCAAGCTCGACGCGGAGTTCCCGCTCAAGGTCTGGCAGACCGGTTCCGGGACCCAGAGCAACATGAACGTGAACGAGGTCGTCTCGAACCGGGCGATCGAGCTTGCCGGCGGTGTGCGCGGCTCGAAGAAGCCCGTGCATCCCAACGACCACGTCAACATGAGCCAGTCGAGCAACGACACCTTCCCGACGGCGATGCACCTCGCGTCGGCGATCGAGCTCGACCGGACGCTCCTGCCTGCGGTGATGCGACTTCGCGAGGCGCTCGATGCGAAGGCGAAGGCGTTCGCGAGCATCGTGAAGATCGGACGCACGCATCTTCAGGACGCGGTGCCGCTCACCGTCGGGCAGGAGTTCTCGGGCTACGTGGCGCAGCTCGACTACGCGATCGAGGCGATCCGCGGCACGCTTCCGGGCGTGCAGGCGCTCGCGATCGGCGGCACCGCGGTCGGGACCGGGCTCAATGCCCCCAACGGATTCGGCGAGAAGGTGGCGGCGCTCTTGGCGAAGGCCACCGGGATCGCCTTCACGAGCCAGGCGAACAAGTTCGCGGCGCTCGCCGGGCACGAGGCGATGGCCCATGCCCACGGGGCGCTCTCGGTGCTTGCCGGGGCGCTCATGAAGATCGCCAACGACGTTCGCTGGCTCTCGAGCGGGCCACGCTGCGGCATCGGCGAACTCGTCATCCCGGAGAACGAGCCGGGCTCGAGCATCATGCCTGGCAAGGTGAACCCCACGCAGAGCGAGAGCATGACGATGGTCTGCGTGCAGGTCTTCGGGAACAACGCGGCGGTGCAGTTCGCCGCGAGCCAGGGCAACTTCGAGCTCAACGTCTTCAAGCCCGTCATCGCCTTCAACCTGCTCCATTCCTGCGAACTGCTCGCGGGCACCTGCGACGCGTTCCGCGAGTTCTGCGTCGAAGGCATCGAGGTGAACGAGCCGCGGGTCGCGAAGCTCCTGCACGAGAGCCTGATGCTCGTCACGTCGCTTGCTCCCGTCATCGGCTACGACAAGGCGAGTGCCGTCGCGAAGCATGCCCACAAGCACGGCCGCACGCTGCTCGAGTCGGCGCTCGAACTCGGTCACGTGGACGAGCCGACCTTCCGCGAGGTCGTGCGTCCCGAGAGGATGGTCTGAGGATTCCCCGGAGCAGATGGCCGATGCAGTTCACCCTTGAGATTCCCATCGATTCCGTCGAAGCCGCTCGGATCGCCGCGCCGTTTCTCGGCCGCGGCGATCGCTTCGAGCTGTGCGACGACCTCGCGAGCGAAGGGTGGACGCCGAAGGCCGAACTCGTCCGCGAGGTCCGTGCGATCGCACCGCCGGAAGTCGGCGTCGTCGCGATGATCCGTCCTCGGCTCCCCGATTCGCGATCGACCCTCGACGTCGCCGCGTTCGTCGCGACTCCTGCGGTGGTCGAGGCGTCGCTTCGCGAGATCGAGGCGTCCGCGGCGGCCGGCGCCGACTCGGTCGCGATCGGACTGCTCGCCTCGGACGGCCACGTCGATCTCGACGCGTGCGGCGTCCTCGCCGATCGGGCCCGCTCGCTCGGGCTCGTCGTGGCGTTTCTCCGGACCTTCGATCTGCTCGAGGATCGCGACGCGGGCATGCGGGCGATCCACGAACTCGGATGCCGTCGCGTGGTGACCGCCGGCGTGCTTGGCTGGGACGCGAGCGTGGCGGACATCGCGACGCGTTGCGGCACGCTGGCGAAGGATGCGTCGCTCGCGGACGGCCTTGCGGCACGGCACGGCGGAGAAGCGGTCGAAGTCGTGCCGGGCGGCGGCGTGCGGGCGTCGAATGCCTCGATCTTCGCGGCGATCTCGCCCCATCTGCACGCCTCCTGCCGACGGGGTGGCGCGATCTCGGGCGACGAGGTGGCGGCGCTGACGGCGATGCGAGGCTCCTGAAGCGTCAGCCGCCGAGGAAGCCCGCGAAGAGCACCGCGAGGATCACGATCGACAGCGCCACATAGAGTCGGTCGCGCACGGCGATGAACGCCGCGATCAAGAGCATCAGGCGCAGGAACGGCGTCGCGAGCATGCTCGCGACACCCGCAAGGCCAAGCGTTCTCGGCAGTCCCTCGTGCGACCCGCTGGCAAGCCCGACCACGACCGCTGCCAGCACCAGGATCAGCGAGATCGCGGCGAAGACTCGCAGCACGGCCAGTTCGGACTTGGCGAACCAGGCGGGAAGCGGGCGCGGCGCGGTGGCGGAGTTGCTCATCGCGGCGCGGCCTCCGATGAAGGGGATCGCTCGATGGCGTCGTGCGCGGCCGGTGATGCGACCGACGTCGGTTCGCTTGCCTTGTCCGGCGTCTCGTACTCGCGCACGCCCTTGACGAGCATCTGCGCCGCGATCGCCACCAGCACGACGAGGAAGAGCTTTCGCAGCGGCCCGATCGGCACGAACGTCACGAGCCAGGAGCCGAGCAGGGCGCCGGGCACGATGCCGAGAAGCGCCGGGCCCGCGACCCGCGGATCGATGATCCCGTGGTTCCAGTAGATGCCGACGCTCGCCGCGGCGGTGATGCCGACCATGAAGTTGCTTGTCGTCGTCGAGACGCGAAACGGGATCTTCATGAAGGTGTCCATCGCGAGCATCTTGAGGACGCCCGAGCCGATGCCGAGGAGGCCGCTGAGGATGCCTGCGAAGAGCATCGTGACGAGGCCGCCGACCGGATTCTGCACGTGGTAGGTCGCGCTTCGACCGTCGGACGAGTCGAGCGGCCCGTCGAGTTCGAGCCGCTCTGCCAAGGCGTCGAGCGGCAGCGTCGAGGGATCGGGTTCGGTCTTGCGTCCGACCGAGAGCGCCGCGGTGAGCAGCAGGGCGCCGCCGAAGAAGACCAGGAGAAGCGCCGGATGGATCAGCGTCATCGCCGCGGCGCCGGCGATCGCGCCGAGCGTGGCGGCGAGCTCGAGCGAGATCCCGACGCGGTGGTTCGAGAGGCGGCTGCTGCCGCGCAGCGCCGCGGCACCGGTGCTTGTCCCGATCACCGCGACGAGCGAGGCGCCCATCGCGGTCTTCACGTCGACGCCGAAGACGAGCGTGAGCATCGGGACGAGCACGATGCCGCCGCCGAGGCCGACGAGCGCACCAAGACAGCCCGCGGCGAGCGAGCCGAGCAGGATGAGAAGATCGATCTCGACGGCGTCGGAGGGCATGGGGAGGGCGGCAGCAGCGCTGCTCGGAACAACTCGGCGAAGCGGCGTGGCGAGCGACAAAGGAAACGCCGCGACATCCAGAGGATGCCGCGGCGGTCGATGGCGATGGGATGTGGATCCGGATCAGCGCTTCGAGAACTGGAAGCGTCGACGGGCGCCGGCCTGACCGTACTTCTTCCGCTCGACCTTGCGGGCGTCGCGGGTGAGGAAGGCGTTGTCGCGGAGGATCGGCTCGAGCGTCGCGTCGTAGTTCATGAGCGCCCGACCGAGACCGAGGATGATCGCGCCGGCCTGCCCGGTGAAGCCGCCGCCGAGCACGCTCGCCCGGACGTCCACCTTGCCGGCGGTGCCGGTCTTCTCGAGGACCGCCATGATGTTCTTGCGATCGCGCTCCTCGGCGAAGAAGACCTCGAGGTCCTTCGACTTCACCTTGAACTCGCCCTTGCCGGGCTTGATGCGGACCCGCGCGATGGCGGTCTTGCGGCGTCCGGTTCCCCAGAACCAGCCGGCGGCGTCGGGGCCGCGAGAGATCTTGGTGGCGGCGAGGTCGGGGGTGGTTTCGATCGTGCTCATGAAGTGGCCTCGCGGCTTCGGACGCGTGCGTCCGCGGTGGAGTCGAGGGGAACGCCGTGGTCGGGCCGCGGCGACCTCGCGAAGTCGGGTGGTCCGCCGTTCAGCTGGCGGAGACGGTCAACGGCTGGATGGGGGCGTCGAACGGAATCACCTGCCCGGCCTGCATGCCGTGCTGGGCGCCCGCGACGAGCTTGAGTCGGGAGATCATGCGGCGGCCCAGCGGCCCGCGGGGAAGCATGCGGATGATCGCGGCGCGAACGACCTCTTCAGGCCGCTTCGCCATCACCTCGCGGTAGGTGCGGACGCGAAGGCCGCCGGGATACCGCGAGTAGTTCTGCAGGGTCTTCGAGTCGAGCTTGCTGCCGGTGATCACGACCTTCGCGCAGTTGGTGACGACGACGCCGTCACCGGTCAGCACGTGCGGGGTGTACTCGGGTCGATGCTTGCCCATGAGCACGGTCGCGACCTCGGTGGCGAGGCGGCCGAGCACCTTCCCGTCGGCGTCCACGTGCCGCCAGGCCAAGGGCACCTGTCCGGGCTTCGCGTGGAAAGTCTGTCGAGGCATGGTGTCGGCCACTCCTGAAGTCGAGGAAACCCGTCGGCAGAGAGGCGATCGAACGACCGATCGCACGCGGAACGACCCGCGGCTCCCGCCGAGCGGCGAATCGGTGAAGATACGGGGGCGCCGGGCGGTGTCAAGAATCAAGTGGGATCCCGCCGATCCGCGGCTCGGATGGTCGGCCGGAACCGCCTGCGGTGCCGACCGGAAGAAGCCCGCGGACCGGATCTGGGCCCGCACAACCCCCGAGCCATGCCTCCCGAGAGCCCCATGCCCGTCGATCCTGACCCGTCAGCCCCCGACCGATCGACGCTCGAGAGCCATGAGGAGGCGGGCTCCGGGACCAATCGCGGCCGATCAGCCGCCTGGCTCGCGGTCGGGCTTTCGTGGATCGGGATCCTGGCCGTGGCGTTGGGGGTCGCCTGGCCCGCGGCACCGGCCGACGAGGGCGAGGCGGTTGCGGAGGCCGCTCCGGCGATCTCGATGGTCGACGAACTGGGAGCGAGGATCACCCTGGCCCTGTGCCAGTCGGTCGGGCCGAAGGACCGGCTCGCCGTGATCGAGATGTCCGGTCTCGGCGCCGATGCGATGCCCGGCCTCGAGTTCGAGAGCGTGACCGACGAGTCCGGTCTGCCGACGCTCGTCGCGAGCGAACTGGATCGGGAGGCCCGCGTGCGTCGTCGCGTGGCGATCGACTTGGCGATGGCGATTCTCGTCGGCGAGGCGGTCGGCGGTGAAGAAGGCATCGAGCACCTGCCGGAGGTCGCAATCGTCGAGTCGATCTCGACGCCCCAGCACGACTGGCTGGCGATGCGCGTGGCCGTCGAGGCCGCGCTCGAAGCTCGCCGCGACGGCGAGGTCGCGGCGCCGCCGTCCGAGGAGATGCGGGCGATGCTTGCCTTGCAGCTCGGTTGGTTCGCCGAGGTTCTTCAGTTGTGGGAGGGCGATGCGGCGGCTCGCAAGTCCTTCGACGTGAACCTCGGCGTGCTGCTTCGCATGCTGCTTCTCGCACTCCTCTGGTTCGCGGGATTCGGCTTCGTCGGCTTCGCGTTGCTCTTGACGCTCGTCGTCGTGCTGGCGACGGGCCGGATGCGGGCGAAGGTGCTGCCGCTCGGGGCTCGCGAAGGCAGCGACCGAGCGATGCCCGGCGCGGCTTGGTGGCTCGGACTGCTCGTCGGTCTGCCCGCGGCCGCGGCGGCGGGTTGGTGGATGCTCGGAGGTCTCGGCGCGGCGTTGGCGATCGCGTGCGCCGCCGCAGCGCTTGTGGCCGCTTGGCCGGTCTCGTCGGATCGCACGATGAAGCAGGGGGGCGGTCCGCTCGGCGGGATCTACGCCGAGACCTTCCTCATCTGGATCCTGCTCTTCGTCGGGCTTCAGGTGCTGACCGAAGCGCTGCTCGGAGCGAGAACCATCTTCGAGTCGGTGCTCGTCATGATCGCGAGCCTCTCGGCGCTCGCCTGGCCTCGGATTCGCGGGATGCCCTTCGCGCAGGTGCGCGAGGAGATCGGGCTGGTCTGGGGAAGGTCGTGGTGGAAGCCGCCGTTCGAGGGGCTGGCGACCTACGCGATCGCGCTGCCGATGATCGTGCTCGGCGTCGCCATCGCCGCGGTGCTCACCGCGCTCTTGGGACCCGGCCCGCCGCCATCGCACCCGATTCAGGAGGAGATCGCCAACGCGAGCGCGGGCGGCATCCTGATGCTCCTCGTGCTGGCGGCGGTCGTCGTGCCGCCGATCGAGGAGATCATGTTCCGCGGCGTCCTCTATCGGCATCTCCGGGAGGTCTTCGGAAGGGCCGGAGCGTTCGTGGGCTTTGTCGCGGCGGCGCTGGTCTCGTCGCTGCTCTTCGCGGCCCTGCATCCGCAGGGGCTTGGCTTCGTGCCGATCCTCGCCTCGCTCGCGGTCGCCTTCTGCATCGCCCGCGAACTGACCGGCAGCGTCGTCCCGGCGATCGTGGCCCACGGGGTCTCGAATGCGGCGATCGTGGCCTTGAACGCGTTCCTCTTCGGGGTCTGACTCGCCCTTGCGGGAACTCTCCGCTTCGGATCGCGACGATCCGCGGGTATCGTTCGGTGATGCCGAGGAACCCCTCCGGTGCCATGACCCCGGTCGCAATCGCCTTCGTGGCCGGTCTGGCTTGGCTGGGTGTGCCCGGATCCACCGCCACCGCGGCTGCTCCGCCCGAGGAACTCGCACAGTCGGACTTTCCGCCCTCGCCCGAGGCGACCCGCTTCTTCGAGCGGCTGGTCGAGCGATATCGCGAACTCATTCGCTACGCCGACACCTTCCTCCTCGAGCAGCGGATCGGGTCGATCGACGGTGATGCGCACTCCGAGGTCCGCACGCGGGTCTCCGCGCGAAGCCGAATCGCCGACGGCGAAGTCGAGGTCTCGACGCGCACGCGACGGGTCGTCGAGTCGGTCTCGGGAACCGGCGCCAAGGGACCGCGCGAGGTCGATCTCGCGATCGCGCCGCACCTCGGGCTGCGGCTTCTCGACGAACCCTTGAAGGACTTCCGGCCCGGCACCGAAGGCTTTCGCGCGACCTCGATCCGCGAGGTCGAGCACGATCGTCAGGCGATGGTCCGCATCGAACTTCGCAGCGGCGGCGCGAGTCCGGGCGACCCGGGCTCGGTCTTCGGCCTCACCGTCGATCCGCACTCGATGCTGATCCGCAAGGTCGACGGCGAAGAGACGCTTGCCGACGGCCGCAGCTTCACGACGACGATCTCGATCGATCCGGAATCCGAGACCGTGGTGCCGGTCGAGGCGGCGCCGGCGACACCCAAGCCGATCGAGCCCCCGGTCGGACTCGCCGGCGAAGTCCCGCTCGGCTGAGCCGCGGGCCGCTTCGCGCGGTCGCGAAGGCAATCAGGTGAGTTCGACGGTCCAGTACGCCTCGTCGAGGAAGGCCTTCCACGACTGGTACTTGGGGCTTCCGAGCCGCAGCGTGATCGCGGGGTTGCGCCGCGGTTGCCGCGGTGAGCGGATCAACTTCATGTTGGCCTGCGTCGGCGTGCGGCCGCCCTTGCGGGCGTTGCACTTCACGCAGGCGCAGACGAGGTTCGTCCAGCTGTTCTCGCCGCCCTGCACCCGTGGCACGACGTGATCGAGCGTGAGTTCGCGGGTCGAGAAGGGACGCCCGCAGTACTGGCAGCGGTTGCCGTCGCGGGCGTAGATGTTGCGGCGGTTGAGCTTGACGCCTTCCTGCGGAAGCCGGTCGTAGCCGAGGACCCGGATGATCTTCGGGACCGCGATCACCACGCGGGTGGTGCGGACCCAATCGTGCTCTTCCGCCTCGAACTGCTGCTGCAGGGCGCCGAGATCCGCCCAGGTCTCGAAGTCGTAGTTGCGGTACGCGCCGTTCTCGAAGGCGATCACTTCGGCGACCTGCTTGCTGAGCAGCGCGAAGGCCCGCCGGGCGTCGATGACTCGGATCACCGCATAGACGCGGTTCAGGACCAGGACCTTGGCGTCGAGCGGGCTCGCGGCTGCGATCATCCGTTCCTCCGGCGGCTCCATCCGCCTTCCATCGCCTGAGGACCCCGCAGCGTCGCGGAATCCACCGAATGTCCACGGGGTTCTCGGATCCTAACCGCGTCATCCGTGTCGGGGTATCGGCGGACGAACTTCGTCGGTGAGGATCCGGTTCAGCGGAAGGCTTCGCCGCGAAGGACGCTCGCGGGTCGCACGTGCCACAATGGCGAGATGCGGATGAAACTCTTGTGGCAGCAGCCGGCGGAGTCCGGCCGACGGTGGTCCGTGGTGCGTGGCGGGCACGATGCGTCGAGTGCGATCGAACTCGCCTGCTGGCACGGGCATCCGCTTCGCGATCCGTGGCCGGATCCGCGGACCTGGCCCACGTCGACGATCATCTCGCGAAGCGGCTCGCTGACGGAGGGCGACGATCCCTTCGCCGAGGATCCTCGCAACTGGATGCCGAGTGGCCGGCGCACGCTCGAGGAGTCGCTCGACGGCCTCGTCGGAACGCTGGCGGCTTCGCGACGCACGCTGCTCCTTCGCCCGCACGCGCGGCAGATCCTGAGCGATCTCGCGGGCGCTTCGGACTTCCTTCGTCGGCATCGCGGCGAGCGGTTCGGGCTGGCGCTTGCCCCGGCGGATCTCATCGCGCCCACGATGCTCGACCGCGCCGAGGACCTGCTCGTGCGGGCCTTCGAGATGCTGGTGCCGCGTCTCGATCCTGCGCGAGACGTGCTCGTGCTTCAGGATCTCGTGGCGGGGGAGAACCCCGACGCCATGCCCATCGCGGTTCCCTTTGGTCGTGGCGTCTTGCCATGGTCGTGCTGCCGGCGCTTTGCGGCAGCGATTCCCGACGGCCTGCGCGTCGTGCTGGATCCGACGGT
>CAZTMB010000111.1:0-3179 GCA_964614695.1 uncultured Isosphaeraceae bacterium
TGTTGGTGTCGTCAGTCGCACCGCGGGCATCGCGCTTCGACTGGTCACATCCGGGCCCATGCCCGAGAATCGCCGCATGGTCTCCGATCAGCCGCCGCGCCCGCACCTTCCCAATGTTCCGAGTGCGCTCTCGATCGCCGGCAGCGATCCGTCGGGCGGTGCGGGCATCCAGGCCGATCTCAAGGTCTTCAGCGCGTTCGGCGTCTACGGGGCCGCGGCGATCACGGCGCTTACCGCGCAGAACACCCGCGCCGTGACCGGGGTTCATGCGGTGCCGCCGGAGTTCGTGCAGGCGCAACTCGACGCCCTCGCCGCGGACCTCCGCTTCCATGCAATCAAGGTGGGCATGGTCGCGAACGCGGCGATCGCCGCGGTCGTGGCGGACTGGCTTTCTGAACTCGCCCTTGAAGATCCGCCGCCGGCGATCGTCGTCGATCCGGTGATGGTCTCGAAGGGCGGTGACGCCCTCGTCGAGGACGAGGCGGTCGCCGCGATTCGCGATCACCTGCTTCCCTTGGCGAGCGTGATCACCCCCAACCGCCACGAGGCGGCGCGACTGCTCGGCGAGCGCGACGTGCCGGAGTCGCTCGAGGAGATGGAGGACGCGGCACGATCGCTCGCGGCGCTCACCTCGGCGGCGGTTCTTCTGAAGGGCGGAGGGCTTGGCGCCCACGGAGCCTGCGAGTCCGGCGACGAGCCGATCGCCGAGTTGATCGTGGACGTGCTCGTCGATCACGGCGAAGTGCGGCGGCTCGAGTCGCCGCGCATCGATACGCCGCATCTGCATGGCTCGGGCTGTGCGCTCTCCTCGGCGATCGCGGCGGGGCTTGCCCGCGGCGTGCCGTTCGAACAGGCGATCGAGGAGGCTCGGTCGTACGTGGTTCGTTCGCTCGAGTCGGGATGGAATCTCTGCGTGGGACTCGGCAAGGGGCCGCCGGATCATCTCCATGCGATCCGCGCCGCGATCGAGCGAGGCGACCTCTGATGGCGGCGCCGTGGTTCCATCTCGATCCGCTGCCCGAAGCGGGCATGGTGCTCCTTGCCAAGGACGAAGCGAAGCACGCGACCGGGGCGCGACGCCTTGGCGAAGGCGATGCGGTCGTTCTCTTCGATGGTCGGGGCGCGATCGCGCAGGCGACCTTGCTCGGATCGCGCGATCGCCGCGGGAACGTCGAGGCGAGGATCGACTCGATCGAGCGGCACGAGCCGCTCGCGCCGCGGATCGAACTGGCGACGGCGCTTCCGAAGGGCGATCGCCTCTCGACGCTGCTCGACATGGCGACGCAAGCCGGAGTCGATCAGGTCATCCCGTTGCGATGCGAGTGGGGGGTCGTCAAGCCGCACGACGCGACGCCCGAGCGCTGGCAGCGCATCGCGATCGAGTCGGCGAAGCAGAGCCGCCGCGCGTGGGTGCCGACGTTCGGAAGGCCGATGGCCGTCGAACAGGCGGGCCGCGGAGGCGAGGGCCTCCGAGTCCTGATCGCGCATCCCGGCGGAACGCCGATCGCGACCGTGATCGGCGAGCCGGGCTCGCACGCGACGGGGGGGCGCTCGCCTTCAACCGTCCGCATCCTGATCGGGCCCGAGGGCGGCTTCAGCGAAGGCGAACTCGCCGCGGCGGAGGCCGCAGGGGCGATCCGCGTCTCGCTCTCGCCGCATGTCCTCCGCGTCGAGACCGCAGCGGTCGTCGCAGTCGCCGCGGTGCGAGGCGCCTGAAGCGAACGCTCAGCGTCGTCGACGGCGTCGATCGCCCGAGAGCCTGATCGCCACCAGGGTCGGCGATGCCCGATCCAAGGGACCGAAGAGGCGACGATCCCGCCGTCGAAGTCCAGCGCCGTGGTCTGCGCGCATGAACCGGTGTCCCGGAAGACGATCCACGGCGTGACCGTCCTCGTCGCCGACGACGCGAGGCCGACGTTCGCGCTTGAGCCGACCAACACCAGACGCACCGAGGTGGTCGTAGACGACTGATTCAGCCGCGGCGGCTTCGCCGCCGGCCGCGGAGTCCCGCCGCACCGATCGCGAGCGCCGCCAGTCCGGTGCCGCCGGGAACGGCGACCGGGCCGATGCCCGCGGCGAGCACCGTGCCTGAGTCGTCCCAGCCCCAGCCGGTCACGACGATCGAATCGTTCTGCGAGGCGGGATCGACGAAGGCGTCGAAGGAGAGCCAGCCGTAGGTGTTGGGGTGGGCGCCACTCCAGAACTTGAAGAGCAGGTACCAGGTCTGTCCGGTGTTGCCGACCTTCTGCGGATCCTTGACGAAGCCGGCGTTGAGGTTGTTGATCCAGTTCGCGTTGGTGTTCGAGAAGTTCAGGGTCCCTCGGTTGCCGCTGTAGAAAGTCCCCCCGCTGCCGGGGAACTCGTTCATGTTCCGGCCGGGGTTGTTGAAGGTAGCGCCGGCAGCCACGGGCAGCCCGCCTCCCCAATTGCCGCTGACGCTGACGGTTCTCGTGCCGTTGTTGTAGGAGGCTCTCGACCGGATCGAGAGGGCTCGAAAGTCGGCGCCGGCGACGAGGACGGAGACGCCCCGCTTGCCGCTCGAGGACTGCGCGCTCACCGTCACGTTCTGTCCGCCGATCTGGAAGAGCACGCCGCCGGCGCCGGCGGTGCCGCCGAAGCCGACCTGGTGGTTCAGTCCGCTGGCTCCGTAGATCGTGGCGAAGGCGGGGGTCGCGATCGCCGGAGCGAGCGCGGCATAGCGGGCGAGGCGGCGAGCGGCGGTGGCGGGGTGGCGGAGGGTCATCTCGGGTCCTTCTCGGGTGGGACGAAGTGCGAGGCGACCGTCGACACTGCGAACGTGGTCGCCCCGCGGATCGGATCATGCCGCAGAATCGCGTGGGGTTAGGCTGAGTCCGCGCGATCCGACGTGATTGGTTCGGGTTCGTGCCGCGTGTCACCCACTGCGAGGAAGCGGAGCGTCGTGGATTGGCGTTCGACGTCTCGACGCCGATGCCGACTCGGCCCCGCTCGCGATCGCCTCGCGCCGCGTTGGCTGCCGTGACCCGAGGCGCCGCCCCCCCCGGTCGTTGATCGCCGCGCCGTCGGAGTCGCTTGCTGAACGGGTTCTGAGGGACGCGTCGAACTGGGAGGGCGGACGCCGAACCGCTCCGGCTCGAACCATGGCATGGCGAACCGTGCGCACCGCGACGCGTTGTTGAATCGGATCGCCTCGCCTCGCC
>CAZTMB010000111.1:3279-8768 GCA_964614695.1 uncultured Isosphaeraceae bacterium
GCGTGCGGCCGTGGCAAGCCGCGCTGCGGTGCCGAAGGCCGATCGGACTCCCTTGGGATCGAGATGCGACGGACTCGACGGGCGAGGCTCGCGAGATCGCATCCCGCTACCCTTGCCTCCGGGAGTCGTAGGGACGCAGCATGGCCACGAAGGGCCCCAACGAACCGCTCGACATTCGAGATCGAGGCCTCACCGACGTTCTCGGCGATGCCGACGCGCTCTCGCTCTGGGAACTGCTGCGACGGGCCCGGACGCCGAGCGCGGCTTCGGTGCTTGCCGAGGCGACGGGACTGCGGCTCGAGTTCGTCCACGACTGTCTCGATCGCCTCGTCGAGGCAGGGCTCGTCGAACGAGTGAAGGCGACCTCCCGGCAACGCACGCCGCGATGGAAGGCGCTTCGCGAGGTGATCGTGGTGGGCTATCGCGTGGGCGATCCGATCGACGAGGTGCTGATCGGATGCGTCAACGACCTCTTCGGCCCCGAGCGACGCCAGTTGATCCGCCGCCATGTGCTGGCCGCCGATTCGCAGGCGGCGACGGGCCCGACGGCGCGAGATCGATGGTCTCGCACGTGGGCGGGGCGGTTCCCTCGCGCGGAGCGGCGGCGCTTCTGGGAGCTCGTGCCCGAACTCTCGCGCCTCTACCACGCGAGCGCCTCGCGATTTCTCGGCATGCCTCCATCCCGCGAGCAGATGAGCACGCACGTGGTCGAGATCGGTCTCGAGCCGCTTCGTCCGGGCGTGCCGCGACTTCCTGCGATCTCGATGGCCCCGATCGACGCGCCGGGGCGGGGCGACGTCGGGCGTGGTGCGGCGGAGCGATGGCTGCTCGGTCGGCCGAGGCCTCCTGCGGAGCCCGGCGGCGAGGAGCCGCTTCCGGCACGTGAACTCGAGGTCGCGAGGCTGATCGCCGCCGGCGCTTCGAAGGAGGAGGTCGCGGAACGTCTCGGGATGTCGCCGAGCAGCGCGGCGACCCATCTGCGCCGGGTCTACCGGAAGCTCGGTGTCAACAGCCGAACCGCGCTGCGGGCGAGGCTCGAGCAGATGGGGGCTCCCGGGATCCCCGACCTGCCTCGCACCTTTCTGAGGGCGCCGTCCTCGCCCGTGGAGGAATCGCGCGAGGAGGGCCGGGCGTCGCCGTGGATCGATCTGCAGGCGCCGGCGGTCGCCGCGGCGCTGACCTCGGTCGACGCGCTCGCGACGTGGGAGCATCTTCGGCGTCTCGATCGCCCCGCCTCCGCGGCCGCGATCGCGAAGGCCTTCGAGTGGGAGCCGTCACGGGTCGAACGAGCGATCGATCGACTTTCCGACGCGGGCAAGACGCTGGTGGCGCAAGTGCCGGCTCGAGGCCGAGGCGGCGCACCGCAGTGGCGGACGACTCGCGATTCGCTCGTGGTCGGGCACCGCCTCGGCGATCGCCAGGACGAGGCGATCGTCGCGACGCTCGAGCGGATCTACGGCCCGGACCGCCGCAAGGCGATTCGCAGCCATGCCAAGTCCTTCGAGGATCGATCGCCCGACGAGGAGATCTACCTCGGCATCCAGGTCGGCGCCTTCACCGCGGAGGAGTTGGAGCGGATCTGGGAGATCCTCGGCGAGTTCGAAGCGATCTTCGAGTCGAGCCATCAGGCCGGCGGAGACGGGGACGACGACTCGCCCTGGTGCGACTACCACCTCACGATCGACTTGGAACCGCTGGCACCCGGGATCCTTCCGCAGGCCACGATGAACTGCGTCGGGCAGGGCTGGGCGACCGATCTCGCGAAGCGCCTCGACGAACGTCTCGCGGCGCTCTCCAACCGGGAGCGCTCCGTCGCGTTCCTGCTCCGCGAGGGACTGGATCGGCCGCAGATCGCGGAACGCCTCGGACTCTCCCTGAACACCGTGGCCACGTTGAGCAAGAGGCTCTACGCGAAGCTCGGCGTGCGGTCTCGGGCCGAGCTGGCGAAGCGACTCGGCATGCGAGGCGATCGAGGCTGACCGCTGCCGGCGGGCCCGGCGCGGTTCAGGTCTAGCGCCGCAGCGCGCCGCTCGAGGCGCTCCACGGACCGGTGAATCGAGGCGATCGGGCCAGTTCGTGCGAGATCGGGATCTCGGGGCGGTCTCGATCCGCCCGCGAGCGGAGAGATTCGCCCGTCCTCTCGCCGTTGTCGAGACGGTGCTGAAGCGACGGTCCTACAAGTTCCGGCGACCGATCGGGCGGCCATGCGTCACGCGAGCCGTTCGGAGTCTCCCGCGGGTTCGAGCGACACGATCCGATGAGCCAAGCGCCTGCCGCCCTCGACCTCCGCGAACCCGGACTGGCCGACGTGCTCGGCGACGTCGACGCGCTCTCGCTGTGGGAGCTGCTTCGCCGTGCGGGTCGGCCGCTCGAGGCCGAGTCGCTCGCGGAGCGGTCGGGGCGTGCGCTCGCCGCGGTGCAGGAGCGGCTCGATCGCCTTGCCGAGGCGGGGCTCGTCGCGCGCCGACGGGCCACGGCGCGATCGCCGCGGATCCGTTGGCAGGTCACGCGGCAGACGATCGTGGTCGGCTATCGCGTGAACGACCCGGTCGACGAGGCGCTCAACGAGTCGATCGGATCGCTCTTCAGCGCCGAACGCCGCGAGGCGATCGACCGTCACCGTCTTCGGGGCGCTTCGGCGAAACGGCATCCCGACCGATGGAGCCGCGTGTGGTGCGGGCGGCTCTCGCGCGAGGAGATCCTCGTCCTCTGGGATCTCTTCCAGCGACTGGAGCGGCTGCATCTGGCGAGCGGCAATCGCGCCGCCGCGGCGGGCGGCGATCCCTCCTGCACGCACCACATCGACTTCTTCATCCGGCCGCTTGCCGCGGGGGTCCTTCCGCTGCCCGAGATCCTGGCGCAGCCGATCGATGCCCACGGCGCCGCCGCCTGGATGCCGTGGCACCTTGCGACTCCGACGCCGCACCCGACCGAGGCGATGCGTGCGCTCACCGAACGCGAGCGTCGCGTGGCCGTCCTGCTCCTCGAGGAAGGCGGACGCGACGCGATCGCCCGACGTCTTGGCATCTCGAAGAACACGCTCCTCGAGCACATCCGGCGGATCCAGCGCAAGCTGAAGACTCGAAGCCGTCGCGAACTGAGGGAGCTGTTCGGGCCGCTGCGGGACGGGTGGGCCGTCGCGTCCGAGGGCGCGATCGGCGATCCGCAGCGCGACGGGAACGCCTCGGCCGAGGGCCAGGGCGTCGCCGCGGCGGAGGCGCTCGACCTTCGACGGCCCGGACTGCTCGAGGCGCTCTCCACCCACGATCCGCTCGCGATCTGGGAGTCGCTTCGCCGCCTCGCGCGCCCGGCGACGGTCGAGGATCTGGTGAAGGCGTCGCGCTTCGAGCGTTCGCGTGTGCAGGCGGCGCTCGCGGCCCTGCTCGCGCCGGGTCGCGGCGTGCTGGTCGAACAGGAGAACTCGCGAGGTCGCCCGAAGTCGACGCGGTGGCGAACCGCCCGCGCGTCGATCGTGGTGGCTCATCGCCTCGACGATCGGGAGGACCAGGCAAGCGTCGAGGCGATCGCGAGGATCTTCCGCGAGGAGCGGCGCCGAGAGATCCGCGAGCACGCGAAGTCCTTCAAGACCCGCTCGCCGGACGAGTTTTTCCTGCAGAGCATGCACGCGGGGGCCTGCACGCGCGAGGAGCTTCATCGGATCTGGGATCTCGTGCCGCAGTTCGAGCGGCTCTTCCGCGAGGCGAGCCGGCGTTGGAGCGCGAGCCCGCTCGGAGACGATCCGTGGTGCACCTACCACGTCACGCTCGACCTCGAGCCGCTCCGGCCCGGCGTCCTACCGACGCCGACCATGCAGGTGATGGGAATGCGATGGGCGGGCAAGACCGCGCGGTCCTTCCCCGAGCGCATCGAGGAACTCTCGACGCGCGAACGGCAGGTCGCGTTCGATCTGGCCCACGGACGCTCGCAACGGGGGATCGCCGCCGAGATGGGCGTCTCCTACCACACCGTGGTCACGCTGACCCGACGCTGCTACGCGAAACTCGGGGTGCGGTCGAAGGCGGCGCTGGTCAAGGCTCTCGGCGTGACGGCCGAGGAGGACTGATCGCCGCGAGGCCCGCGCGAGTTGTTCAGCCGATCCGTTCGACGCCGCCCATGTAGGGCCGCAGCGTCTCGGGCACGTGCACGCTGCCGTCAGGCTGCTGATGGATCTCGAGGATCGGGATCAGGATGCGCGGGCTCGCGAGCACGGTGTTGTTGAGCGCGTACGGGAAGCGCGGCGCGCCCTTGCCCTCGCGGCAGCGGAGGTTCAGGCGCCGCGTCTGGAAGTCGCCGAGCCGGCTCGCCGAGTGCGTCTCGCCCCAGTCGCCGAGCGGGCGTCCGTCGGGGCCCGCTTCGCCGCGGCCGGGCATCCAGCACTCGACGTCGATCATGTCCTCGTTCTTCGTGCCGAGATCGCCGCGGCAGCACTGGAGCAGCCGGTAGGGCAGGGCCAGGCGCTGGAGCATGGTCTCGACGAAGCCGAGCATCTTCTGGTGCCACGCCCGGCTGATCGCGTCGTCGGGCGGGCAGATGACGACCTGCTCGACCTTGTCGAACTGATGGATGCGGTAGAGGCCCGCGGTGTCCTTGCCGGCGGCGCCCGCCTCGCGACGGAAGCAGGTCGACACGGTCGTGTAGGTGCGGGGCAGCGTCGCCTCGTCGAGGATCTCGTCGGCGTGGAAGCCCATGAGCCCGACCTCGCCGGTGCCGGTGAGGAACATGTCGTGGCCCGAGCCGCGGCGGCTTTCCTCGATGTGGTAGGCCTGCTCGCGCCCCGAGGGGAAGAACCCGGTGCCCGTCATGCACTCCTCGCGCACGATGACCGGCACCGAGAGCGGCGTGAAGCCTTGTTCGATCGTCATGAAGTCGAACGCCCAGCGCAGCACCGCCTGGTGAAGGCGCATGCCGAGGCCCGTCAGCACGTAGTGGCGGCTGCCGGCCATCTTGACGCCGCGCTCGAAGTCGACGAGCCCGAGATCGCGCACGAGTTCAAGGTGCGTCTTCGGCGCGAAGCCGCGGTTCTCGGCGAAGGGACTCGCGGGATCGAAGCCCGGCGGCGCCCAGCGGCGGATCTCGACGTTGTCCTCGCTGCCCTTGCCGGGCGGCACGTCGGGGGCGGGCGGCTGCGGCACCTGCATCCAGAGGTCGCGCCACGCGGGTTCGATGGCCGCGAGTTCGGTCTCGAGCGCGTGGATCGACGCCTTGAGTTCCGACGGCCGCCGCTCGAGTTCGGCAAGCTCCGCCTCGATCGCCGCTCTTGCCTCGCCCTCGGCGGACTTGAGCTGCCCCTTGAGGCGGCCCATCTGCGGACCGGTCTCCTTGCCGAGCTTGTTCTGGGCGGCGCGCGACTCCTCGAGCCGGGTGAGGATGCCGCGCCGTTCGCCGTCGAGGGCAAGCAGCCGGTCGAGATCGACGGAGACGCCCTTGTCGGCGCAGCCCTGTCGGAAGCGGTCGGGATCGTCGCGGAGTTGCTTGAGGTCGATCATGGG